>JAXJLD010000142.1:0-9194 GCA_036297385.1 Christensenellales bacterium
AAACCCTTTATGCAAAGCCGTCAGGGAGCGAAGCGTGACCTGACGGGGTTTAGTGCTTGGCTTTTCAATTTGGAAACAGTATAAAACGGGTTTGATGGGCGAACGGCGTTATGCGTTCGGGATTAAAGCGGGGAGCGGAATGAATCCGGAGAGATTACGCATCTTCGTGGGGGCGCATGGTATCCTGCTCGGCATCGGAAGCGCTGGAGAAGGCCATCACCGTCTCCACCGCCCCTGTCCAGCAGAACATATCCACGCACTGCACGGCATCGGCGCGGTAGCCGCCCTCGCAGAGAATCTTTGCATCGCGGGCGAGCGTCGGCGCACCGCAGGAGACATAGACCACGCGGCGCGGCTGTGCGGCGAGGATGGCGTGCAGAACGGCCTCGTCGCAGCCCTTGCGCGGGGGATCAATTACGATCACATCCGGGCGCAGGCCGTCCGCCACCAGACGGGGCAGCACGTCCTCCGTTGCGCCGACGATGAACTCGGCATTGGAAACGCCGTTGCGGGCGGCATTTTCGCGGGCATTGAGGATCGCCGGCTCGACGATTTCGATGCCGATGACGCGCTTGGCCTTCTTCGCGAGCATCAGGGAGATGGTGCCTGCGCCGCAGTAAGCGTCCACCACGGCCTCCTCGCCCGTGAGCTGGGCGTAGTCGAGCGCGAGCTGATACAGGCGCTCCGTCTGTACGGGATTGACCTGAAAGAAGGACAGCGGCGAAACCGAGAAACGGAGGCTGTGCAGCGTATCCTCCATGGTGGGTGCGCCCCACAGAACGTGAATCTCCTCGCCGAGGATCACGTTGGTGCGGCGGCCATTGACGGACAGGCACAGGCTCAAGAGTCCCGGCACGGCGTCCCGCAGCAGCTCGATGAGCAGCGCCTTGTTCGGAATGTCGCGGCGGGCGGCAACCAGAACGACCATCAGGCCGCCGGCGGTTGTGGCGCGCGTCATGATATGGCGAACCAGCCCCTTGCCCGTGCGCTCGTCATAAGCGCGTGCGCCGCTGCGCTTCATCCAGAGCAGCACGGCCTGCGTCGCGGCATAGGAATCCGCGCCCTGAATCCGGCATCCGCCCTCCGGCAGGGGGATGAGATCGTGGCTTCGCGGGGCAAAGAAGCCGCAGACCGGCTCGCCGTTCACCTCGCCGACGGGATATGCGCCCTTGTTGCGATAGGCGAAGGGCTCGTCCATGCCCAGCACGGGCGGCACGGCGATCTCCAGACCGCCGACGCGGGAGAGAAGCTGCTGTACCTGATCCTGCTTGAAGCGCAGGCTGGTTTCGTAGGCCATGTGCTGGCAGGAGCAGCCGCCGCAGCGCTTATAGATCGGGCAGAAGGGCTCCGCACGCTCGGCAGAGGCATCCAGCAGCTGCTCGATGCGGCCAAAGGCATAGCGCTTTTCCGGCTTGACAATGCGCACCATGGCGCGTTCGCCCGGCAGAAGGCCCGGCACAAACACCGCCATACCTTCATGGCGGCAGACACCCTGTGCATCTTGCCCGAATCCTTCACAGGTCATTTCAAAGACGTCGTTCCTGCGCAGCATACCGTTTTTTCCTCCGTAAAGGGTAAAGACAGCGGGCGCTGGCCCGCTGTCTTGGGGGGAATCAAATCTCGTTGATGGTGTTGTACAGCGCCAGATTGAACTCGCGCTTCTGGTGCAGCGCCTCCTCGATGGGCATGAAGAACACGCGGCTGTCCTTCACGCCGATTACCTGATTGCCGATGCCGTTGCGCAGCAGGTTGACGGCCAGCACGCCGGCCTCAAAGGCAAAGCCGCTGTCATAGGCAGAGGGCTGACGACCGCGCTGGGTATAGCCCAGCACCGTGGTGCGTGCCTCGCAGCCGGTCAGGCAGCGCAGGACGCGGGTGAGGAAGCGGGTGGAGATCTCGTCATCGTCATGGACGAGCATACCGTGTTCGCGAAGCGTCTTGCGCCAATCATAGGGCTGCATGGAATCCCACGCGCCCTCGGCCACCACCACGGTGGCGCGGGCATTGCCCTCGGCCATCAGCTTGGACAGGCGCTCGGCCACATTCGGAATGGACCACGGCACCTCCGGCACAATGCAGATCTCCGCGCCGGTACCCGCGCAGGTCTTGAGTGCGATATCGCCGCAGTGGCGGCCCATCACCTCGACCACGGCGGGGCGATCGTGGGAGCGGCTGGTTGCCCGGATGGCACGCACGTCCTCCACGCAGGAATTGACGGCGGTATCATAGCCCAGCGTCATCTCGGTATAGGTCAGGTCGTTGTCGATCGTGCCGGGGATGCCCACGCACGGGATGCCCGCACGGCACAGCGCCAGTGCGCCCTTATAGGAGCCGTCGCCTCCGATGACCACCACGCCCTCAATGCCCATCTCGCGGATGTTGTTGGCGGCGCGCTGCTGCATTTCAGGCTTGAGGAAATCGAGGCAGCGCGCGGTGCGCAGGTAGGTGCCGGGGCGGTCGGCGATATCCAGAATCGTATCCAGATCCAGCTCCGTCATATCATCGGCAGGGTTGGAACTCTTGAGCAGCGTGCCGTTATAGCCGCGCTTGATGCCGATGAGCTGCATACCATGGTGGCGTGCAGCCTTGGCCACGGCCATTACGGCCGCATTCATGCCCGGCGCATCGCCGCCGGAGGTAAGAACGCCAATTCGACGCATACATATTCTCCTCTCCGTCAAGGAAAAGTGGAAAGCGGTATCGGCTTTATTATAGCTTCTGCGCTGATGAGAAGTCAAGCGCGACTGGCGGGCAGTCGGTTTTTTGCGCACCGCACCAATATGCCCGCTTCAAATGCCTGCGAAAGGCGAAAATAGAAGGTTTTTCCTGTATTTTCTGCGCCTTTAGATGAAATGGGACTTGACTTCGTGATTGTCATTGAAGTATACTATAATCGCTTTCGCATGGAACAATGTGCCGCAGACCGGTGCGGCGCCTTCTTTGTTCAATGAAACTCAAATACCTTTTATCATAAGGAGTGTGTAATTATGGCTTCTTCCGTCAGAACTTACCAGCCCAAGAAGCGCCAGCGCGCGAAGGTGCATGGATTCCGTTCCCGTATGTCCACCAAGAACGGCCGCAAGGTTCTTGCCCGCCGCCGCGCTCGTGGCCGCGCTCGCCTGACCGTTTCCAACCCCGTCTGATTGATATGAGCGGGCAAGCCCGATGAGGGCTGCGCCCGGTTCTGCGCGCTTTGCAGCGGCGCAGCGTTTCGGTCCGGCCCGGCAAAGTCCGGGAGCGGGCCTTTTTCTTTCGTCCATGAATTCTGATTCCGCGATTTTCAAAGGGGGGAGCAGCCTTGCAAAGAACGTACAGCCTGAAGAAGAACGCTCAGTTCAAATATGTCTATCGCCGCGGCACGTCCGGCGGCTCGCATGAGATGGTCATGCTGTATGCGCGTGCCAATACGCTCAAGGTTGGCTTTTCCGTGGGCAAGAAGATCGGCTGCGCCGTGGCGCGCAACCGTGTCAAGCGCCGTCTGCGCGCCGCCTGTGCGCCCCTGCTGCCCCGGATGAAGCCGGGGCTGTATGTGTTCATCGCTCGCCAGCCGGCAGCCACAGCGGATTTTGCCAAGCTGTGCCGTTCCATGCAGTACCTGCTGCGCAAGCAGAACAGACTGATTTCCGCCCCGCAGGAAGACGCTGCGGGCTGTCCCGCAGAGGCGAAGAAAGCAGGCGATCCGGCGTGATCAAGGCCCTGATGCTCCGTGCGATCCGGTTCTATCGCAAGTATTTCAGGCATCCGCCGTGCTGCCGCTTTGTGCCCACCTGCTCCCAGTATGCGCTGGAGGCCATCACCAAGTATGGCGCGCTCAAGGGCGGCTATCTCGCCCTGCGGCGCATCCTGCGCTGCCACCCCTTTTACAAGGGGGATTTTTACGACCCCGTGCCTTGACGCAAGCCGGGTACGCGGGCGTCTGATCGAAGCAAATTGCCAAAGGCAAGGAGGACGTCCCTTTCATGAATTTCCTCAATACGCTGCTGCTGACCATAATGAAGGGTCTGCATACCATCATCAACAACTACGCGCTCACCATCATCGTCTTTACGCTCCTGATTAAGCTGGTCGTCATGCCGCTCAACCTCAAGAGCCGCCGCTCGACCCAGCGCATGACCTCCGTGCAGCCCAAAATGCTGGCGCTTCAGGAGAAGTACAAGGACGATCAGGAAAAGCTCAATCAGAAGATGCAGGAGCTCTACCGCAAGGAAGGCGTCAACCCGATGGGCGGCTGCCTGCCGATGATCATCTCCATGTTCATCCTCTTTGCGATGTTCTACGCGCTGCGCACGTTTGCCAACGAGCAGCTCGTCACGCAGTTCCTGACCTTCTATCATAATCCGACCATCGATCCCTCGACGCTGACCGACGGCTTCCTCTGGATCCGCAACCTGTGGATGCCGGACAGCCCGTTTGCCACCTATATGCCGGACGTGCAGTCCCTGCAGTTTGTGGACTTTGGCGTTTGGAATGACGTTAGCGCGCGTCTGGCGGCCTCTGGTGTCATCCCCGAGGCGCTCCACTTTGCGGATCGCAACGCCATGATGACCTACATCACCGATGTGGTCACGCCGTTCATCGCCTCTGAGGCCTATGCGCCGTACATTGCGCCGGTGACCGGTCTGGGCAACCTGAGCATTCTGGGTCTCATCCGCTTCACCGTCTATCAGCACGGCAACGGCTGGTTCGTCCTGCCGATCCTCTCCGTGGCGACGCAGCTGCTCATGCAGAAGATCACCATGAAGCAGACCATGGAGGCCAACCCGCAGATGGGCAACCAGAAGATGATGCTCTACGTCATGACCTTTATGTCCCTGTATTTCTGTGCGATTTACAACTCGGCGTTCGCGCTGTACTGGGTGGTCTCCAACGTCTATGCCCTCGTGGAGAGCATTGCGTTTGACCGCTATTTCAAGAGCCAGAACCGCAAGGCGGCCAAAGCGGAGGAGGTTGGCATTTAATGCGCAGTCAGGAATTTACCGGCAAGACGACCCAAGATGCCATTGACGCGGGCCTCGCCGCGCTGGGCGTTACGATTGCTGATGTGCACGTGGACGTCATTCAGGAGGGCGCGAAGGGCCTGTTCGGCCTGTTCGGCAGCAAGCCTGCGTGTGTCCGTCTGACCGTTATGGAAGAGGACAAGGAAGACGACGGCGGTCTGGATGACTTGATTGGCTCCTTCACCCTGAATGAGCCGCGCAAAAAGCCTGCCCCCAAGGCAGAAAAGAAGCCTGAGCTGAAGGCCGAGCCCAAGGTAGAGCTCAAGAGCGAGCCGAAGGCCGAACCTAAGGCGGAGCGCAAGAGCGAGCCCAAGAGTGAGCCAAAGGCTGAGCCCAAGGCTGAGAAGAAGCCCGAGCCGAAGCCGGAGAAGAGCGTAAAGCCTGCGATCCGGCCGGAAGCCGAGCAGGCTGCTCAGCCGGAGACCGAAGCCAAGCCGGAGCGCAAGCCGCAGCAGCCCAAGCCCCCGCGCGAGAAGAAGCCGCGCCAGCCCAAGGCAGAGAGCAGGGCCGAAGCGCCGCGTGAATACCCGCCGATGACGCCGGCGAAGCCCTTCACCCCGACGGAGCCGCCGGTCATTCACCCGGAGGATACGCCCGCGGGCAAGGCGCAGCATTTCCTGATGGACGTGACGCGCCTGATGAACGTGAAGGTGGACGTCTATGTGGAGGATAAGGGCGATGAAGGCCTGTACATCCATATGCTGGGCGACACGCTGGGCATCCTCATCGGCCGTCGCGGCGAGACGCTGGACGCGCTGCAGTACCTCACCAGCCTGCAGGTGAACAAGGGGCGCGAGGGCTATATCCGCGTGACGCTGGATACGGAGAACTACCGCGCCAAGCGTGAGGACAGCCTGCGCCGTCTGGCGCAGCGCATGGCAAACCGTGCGCTGAAGACCGGCCGCAAGGTTGTGCTGGAGCCGATGAACCCGTATGAGCGCCGCGTGCTGCACACCGCGCTGCAAAATCATCCGTCAGTGACGACTCACTCGGAGGGCGAAGAGCCGAATCGCCGCGTGGTCATCATGCCGGCGAACCTGCCGGAGCGTACCGCGCAGGCCGAGGGCGGCGAGGAGCGCAAGGACAAGCCGTCCTCTTCGCGCCGCAGAAGCCGCCGTGGACGCGGTCACAGGCCGAAGCCTGCCGCACAGGAGACGGCTGGCGCAGCGGAAGTGACGGAAGCGCAGAATGCTGCGCAGCCTGCCGCGCAGACGGAAGCACCGTCCGGCGAACAGGAAGCCTGATAGCAGAGCAAAGGGCGCGGAGATAACCTCCGCGCCCTTTTTTGAACCGTGTAAAGAAAGGAAACAGAACGATGAAAGAATGGGCGATCAGGCTGAGGGCATCACTGCTGGCGCTGGCAGCCAATCCCGGCGCACTGGTGCTGGCGACATTCATGGTATCGGGTATGTTTACGCCGGGCGTTCTGGGCGCATGGCGCAGCGTGATCGAGGTCAATGTGCTGCTCCCGTGGGGGCTGGCGCTGTGCCTGCTGCGGCTGTACCGCGCGGTACACGCCGGGGCGCTGCGCCGCGATGTCTGTGCGCTGCTGGCGCTGTTTGCGTGGATGGTCGTTCCGTTCGCGTGGCGCTTTGGCCCGACGGCGACCCATGTGAACACCTGGCAGAACTTCGGCATTGTGTTTTTTGGCATCTATGCCATGGTGACGGAGACGGATGAAGCGCTTTTCCGGCGGCAGCTCCGCACGACGCTGGCGCTGTTTGCGGCGGTCTCGGCGGTCTTTGCCGGGGCGCTGCTGTACTGTGCGCTGACGGCGCAGACCTTCTTTGCCGAAGGGGAGTTTGGGTTCGGCGTCTATCAGCAGGCGCAGCTCTGCGCTGCGCAGCATTACAATGCGACGGGGATGCTCGCCATGTGCGGCACATTCCTGTGCATGGCGGGTGCGGCGCTGCACCATCGGCCTGCTGTTCGCCTGCTGCACGCCATTCCGGCGCTGATGCTGGCGCTGGTGGTCATCCTCACCCAGAGCCGCACGGCGCGTTATTCGCTGCTGATTGGGCTGGGTGCGGGCGTATACGGTGCACTGGCGGTGCGCAAATGGCATCCGCGCACATGGGTTCGTCATGCGGCGGGTATGCTGGCGGGCCTTGTGGTGATGGCGGGCGGCTATGCGGCGGCAAACGGCATCACCCATGCTGCACTGGTGCATTACGCGAAGGTCAGCGCTGGTCAGAATGCGATTGCCGTCATTGTTCCCTCGGCGCAGGCCGAAGAAATTGAAACGCCGGAGACGGTGGAGCAACCGGAAGCTGTGCAGGCGCGCGGTGCGGGCGAAGGTACGTTTACCGGACGCACGGACGTGTGGAAGAACATTTTCGCCATGTGGAAGGCAAATCCCAAGCACTTCCTGATCGGCAACGGCGTGGGGCGCACGGGTCGCGATATCCTCATCGGCACGCCGCTGGAGCATGGCGGCGCAAACATGGCGCACAATGCGTTCATTCAGTTTACGATGGATCACGGCCTGATCGGTACGCTGCTGCTGCTGGCGTTTGCGGCGACGATCTTCATGCCGCTGCTGCGTGCGTTTATGGCGGCGCAGGGCGAGATGAGCGGCGTTGGACGGATCATGGTCATGCTGATTGTGGCGTGCCTGATGACGGCGATGATGGAGAATGAGCCGCTCAATGCCATGCGCCCGTGTAATGTGGTGCTGTTCTATGCGCTGGCCTGCGCGGCGCATATCGGCGGGCGGAAAGCGGAGATAGAATCCCATATTCAGCCCGTGGAATGATGTTGTTTAACTTCATCCGGCGCGAAGCGAAGAAGGGGTTTGGGGATGAAATCCCCAAGCGGGTTTGGGCGGCAGCCCAACGTATCCCCATAAGGCGAAGCCGTTTAAGTCAAGCCGTCAGGGAGCGAAGCGTTACCTGACGGGGGATAGCAGATAGCTGCTTTTAATGGGAAATGGCCTTGCTGTGCTTTATAACGCGCGAAGCAAAGAAGGGGTTTGGGGAGTATTTTCCCCAAGCCCCTTCTTCACGTTTTCGATTCTTCTTTGTTTTGCCGCGGGTCAGGCGGCGATGCTGAACGCCGCGACGAATACGAACAGCAGCACTGCCAGCACCGTACCCATGGAGAGCGTGGTGGAGACGTACTCGCCGTCCTCCTTGAGATCGGCATAGAGCGGAATGATGAACGGCGCGGGCAGCGTGTATTGCAGCATCAGCGCCAGCAGAAGCAGCCGGTCATAGGGGATGATGGCAAAGAGCGTGAGGGATACCAGCGCAAACACACCTGCCATGACCGCAAGGCGCAGCCCCAGCGTGACGGCGACGGGCTTTATCAGGCGGCGGCTCACGCGGAGCTGGTAGCCCACCACCAGCAGAATCAGCGCGGAGGTCGGCGCGGTGATGAAGGAGATGAGCGACATGAGCACCGTACCTAAGCCTGTCGGCGCGATGGCCTTGTATACACCCAGTGCGCCCAGCACGATGCCCAGCAGCATACCGATGCAGGCTTTGTTGGTCAGCATATTGGCAAGCATCGCCTTGGGGGACATATGCCCGCCCTCGGCGCTCTTGAGCGCGGCAAGGAACACGGTGTAGGCAAACATCGTCTGGCCGATATCCACCATGGCATAGGTGGCGGTATTTTCCTGTCCGGCGATGAGTGCAAAGAGCGCATAGCCCAGCATACCGCCTTCAAACGAGGTCATCAGCAGCGGCATAAAGCGGCCATATGGCGCGACAAACCGGCGCAGCGCATAGCCTGCCAGCAGCGCAATCAGACAGCCGATGAACACCAGAACGAACACAAGCAGCAGCTTGCCGTCATATTGGGCGGTGAAGAACGCCTTGAACAGCACCACAGGCAGCAGCACGTCGCCAATGATGGCCTTGAGCCCGGCGTGGCGTTCGTCGTTGAGGAGACCGCGGGCGGCGCACAGACGGCCCAGCAGGATCATCACCAGCACGGGCAGCACCATGGAAAGAATCTGCGTCATCATGGGATATCCCTCATTCTTATGTTTTTTTCTTTGGGGGTGTTTATCCGGTTCTCTGTGAAAGGGATGCGGTTTGAAGAGGCGGGTGAGGTCTCCGTGTAGGAACCTCATCCGTCATTCCTGCCACCTCTCTCGCGGGGAAGGTTTCAACAACGCGGTTTCAATTTAAATGAAAGGGTTCGATGCAAAACCGTATAATACTGTTTCCAAATTGAAAAGCCAAGCACTAA
>JAXJLD010000143.1:0-6120 GCA_036297385.1 Christensenellales bacterium
GAGCCTGCCGCCGCCAGTGGCGGAAACAGGCAGGCGGAGTGTCGGAAATCGCAAGGAGCGCCTTGCGCGACTATGCGAGATTCCCGGAATCGCAGTCCCAACGTATCCCCACATGGCGAAGCCATTCAAGCCAATATTCGGAAACAGTATAAAAAAGCAGGGAAAGCGAGATGCTTTCCCTGCTGGATAGCTTTTTGCGTTTTGCTCAGGCACAGCGGCTTAGTACATACCGCCCATGTCAGCGCCCGGGGCAGCCGGAGCCGGATTCTTCTCCGGGATATCGGCCACGAGGGACTCGGTGGTCAGCACGGTCGCCGCCACGGAGGAGGCGTTCTGCAGCGCGCTGCGGGTCACCTTGGTCGGGTCGATGATGCCGCACTCGACCATGTCCACATACTTGTCGTTGTACGCATCGTAGCCGAAGGACGGCTTCTTGGTGCGCTTGATCTTCTCCACGATGACGGAGCCTTCCACGCCCGCGTTCTCCGCAATCTGGCGAACCGGTTCTTCCAGCGCGCGCAGCACGATCTGCACGCCGGTCTTGGCATCGCCGGTGTACTTGGTCAGCAGCGCCTGCACGTTCGGCACGACGGACAGCAGCGCGGTGCCGCCGCCCGGGACGATGCCCTCTTCCACAGCGGCGCGGGTCGCGGCCAGCGCGTCCTCAATGCGCAGCTTGCGCTCCTTCATCTCGATCTCGGTCGCAGCGCCGACCTGGATGACGGCCACGCCGCCGGCCAGCTTCGCCAGACGCTCCTGCAGCTTCTCACGGTCGTAATCGGACGTGGTCTCGCCGATCTGCGTGCGGATGGACGCAACACGCGCGGCGATCTCCTGCGGGTTGCCCGCGCCCTCGACGATCACGGTGTTGTCTTTGTCCACCTTGACCTGACGCGCGGAGCCAAGCATATCCATGGTCGCGGTCTTGAGCTCGTAGCCCAGCTCCTCGGTGATGACCTGGCCGCCGGTCAGGATAGCAATATCCTGCAGCATGGCCTTGCGGCGGTCGCCGAAGCCCGGCGCCTTGACAGCCACACAGGTGAAGGTGCCGCGCAGCTTGTTGACAACCAGCGTCGCCATAGCCTCGCCCTCAACATCCTCAGCGATGATGAGCAGCTTACGGCCCGCCTGCACCACCTGCTCCAGCAGCGGCAGGATCTCCTGAATGTTGGAAATCTTCTTGTCGGTGATGAGGATGTACGGGTTGTCCAGCACAGCCTCCATCTTGTCCATGTCGGTCGCCATGTAGGCGGAGACATAGCCGCGGTCAAACTGCATACCTTCGACCAGAGAGAGGTTGGTCTGCATGGTCTTGCTTTCCTCGACGGTGATCACGCCGTCCTTGCCGACCTTCTGCATCGCCTCGGCGACGAGCTTGCCGATGTTCGCGTCCGCAGCGGAGTTGGCCGCCACGTTCTCGATGGCCTGATTGTCCGCAACCGGCACGCTCATCTCCTTGAGGCCCTCGACGGCGGCGGCGGTAGCCGCCTCGATGCCGCTGCGCAGGATCATCGGGTTCGCGCCCGCAGCCAGATTCTTCAGTCCCTCGCGGATGATGGCCTGCGCCAGCAGGGTAGCGGTGGTGGTGCCGTCGCCGGCCACATCGTTGGTCTTGGTGGCAACTTCCTTGACGAGCTGTGCGCCCATGTTCTCAAAGGCATTCTCCAGCTCGATTTCCTTGGCGATCGTCACACCGTCGTTGGTGATGAGCGGCGCGCCATACTTCTTGTCGAGCACGACGTTGCGGCCCTTCGGGCCCAGGGTGATCTTAACGGTATCCGCCAGCGCGTTGATGCCGCGCTCCAGGGAACGGCGAGCTTCCTCGCCGAAGATAATCTGCTTAGCCATAATGTTTTCCTCCCATTGCTTGTCACAGAAAACGGAATTCGCTCCGCCCGGTCATGACGCTGGGCGAGCGTTGAGGCTTATTCGACGATGGCGAGAATGTCGCTCTGGCGAACGATCTTGTATTCCTCGTTGTCCATCTTGATCTCGGTACCCGCGTACTTGGAATAGACGACCTTCTGGCCGACCGACACCTGCATGGTGATGTCCTTGCCATCCACAACGCCGCCCGGGCCAACAGCCACAACATACGCATACTGCGGCTTCTCCTTCGCGGTGGACGTGAGGATCAGACCGCCCTTGGTGGTTTCTTCCATCTCCGCATCCTTGATCACGACGCGGTCGAACAGGGGTTTCAGACTCATCTTATTTGACCTCCTTCAGGTTGCTCACAGTCTTGTTAGCACTCGATTAAGGGGAGTGCTAATAACAAGATATAATATACGCGACTTGGAGCGTTCAGGCAAGATGCAAAAGTATCCAAATTTTTCCGTTTTCCTTTATTATGCCGGAAATGCACGGGATAATACATTGGGACGGCTTGCTGCTTTGAATTTCTCGTATTTTCTTCTTAAACGACAATTCGGGCGGCTTGAACGACGCTGTGGATGGCGCAAATGTCGCTTTTATGGTATAATCGCCCCATGGAGGTTGATTATGGACCGCGAAAACTTTACGCAGAGTGTTTTGAACTGGTACGATCAGGGGCATCGGGATCTGCCGTGGCGGCATACGAAGGACCCTTATCGCATCTGGGTTTCGGAGATCATGCTTCAGCAGACGCGTGCGGAGACTGTGATTTCCTATTATGAGCGTTTTCTTGACCGGTATCCCGATGTGCAGCATCTGGCCGATGCGCCGGAGGAGGAGCTGCTCAAGCAATGGGAGGGATTGGGGTATTACACCCGTGCGCGCTCGCTGCAAAAGGCGGCGAAGCTGATCGTGGAGACGTATGGCGGGCAGATGCCTGCCGACGTGGAGAAGCTGCGTGCGCTGCCCGGCGTGGGCGATTATACCGCCGGGGCTATCGCGTCGATTGCCTTCGGGATTCCTGCGGCGGCGGTGGACGGCAACGTGGAGCGCGTCATCTGCCGCTGGGATGCGGTGGAGGATGAGGTGGGCACGCCCGCCGTGCGCAGGAAGATCGCGGCGCGCACGCAGGAGCTGGTGCCGGCGGATCGCCCCGGCGCATTTGCCAATGCGATGATGGAGATGGGCGCGACGATGTGTACGCCTAAAAATCCACATTGTTTGCTGTGTCCCGTGCGCGAGGGCTGTCTGGGGTTTGCGCGCGGCATTGCGCAGGAACTGCCGCGCAAGGCGAAGAAAAAAGCGCAGCGCGTGGAGAACCGCGCTGTGCTGCTGGTGTTTGCGCAAGGGCGCGTGCTGATTGTCAAGCGGGAAGAGCGGCTGCTGGGCGGCCTGTTCGTGTTCCCGGATGCGTTGGAGCAAAGCGATCCGGCGGCGCTGTGCGCGGCGCTGGAGGCGCTCGGCGTGCGTGCGGCCTACGATGAAAAACTTGGCCATGCCCGCCATGTGTTCACACATCTCATCTGGGAGATGGATGTGTATGCGCTGGTGGCGGATGCGCCGTCTCCGGTGCCCGGCGGACAATGGGTGACGCGGGATGAGCTGGCTGCGCTGCCCCTGCCCACGGCGGTGAAGGCTGCACGGCAATGGGCTATGGAACGCCTTGGATAAGGCTCAGCACATTGGGCATGCGCCGCCCTGCGGGGAGAATTGCCGCAGGGCGGCGCGTTTTGTACGCTTGAAAGCGTCGGATGTTCACGCTATAATAGATGAACAAAAAAAGGAGGAGGAGCTGCGCATGCCGTTTTGTCAGGTGATTGTGGATATCGCACACGAGGACGTGGATCGTGTGTTCACCTATCGGGTGCCGGCAGGATTGTCGCTGTGCCCCGGCATGCGCGTACACGTTCCTTTTGGCAGGCAGAAGCAGGTAGAGGGTGTGGTCGTCGCG
Source organism: Christensenellales bacterium (assembly GCA_036297385.1). GTDB lineage: Bacteria > Bacillota > Clostridia > Christensenellales > Aristaeellaceae > Ventricola. The sequence goes on from JAXJLD010000143.1 coordinate 3,827, forward strand.
CTGGAAGAAGCGTGTGACTTGCCGGAGGCTCGCGTCAAGGACGTGACCGGGACGCTGGAGGATTATCCTGCCGTTCTGCCCGCTCTGCTGGATCTGGCGAAGTACATCCGGGAAACGTCTTTCTGCACGCTGGCGCAGGCGCTCCGGCTCATGTTTCCGGCGCAGATGCGCGGCGAGCGCATCGCGGAAAAGACGAGGGAGGTGGCAGTCCTGACCGTGCAGCCTGCCGTGCGCGAGCAGGTGCTGGCTGCGCAGCACCGTGCGCCCAAGCGTGCCGCTGTACTTCGCCTGTTGATGGAGAACAAAGAAATGACCTGCGAGGCGCTGCGTGCCGAGCTGGGCGATTGCCGCCCCGCGCTGCTGACCCTCGTGAAGCAGGGCTGGGTCAGGCTGGAACGGCGCGAGGCGCTGCGCAGTCCCTATGGCGCGATGGAACGGCTGGCGGCACAGGACCCGGAGCTGACGCGCCAGCAGCAGGAGGTGCTGGATACGCTCCTGCCCGCCGTGACGGAGGGAAAGGGCGCGTTCCTGCTCTACGGCGTGACGGGCAGCGGCAAGACGGAGGTCTTTATCCGCGCCGTTCGCCATGCCGCCCAGCAGGGCAAGACGGCGATTGTGCTGGTGCCGGAAATCGCGCTGACGCCGCAGATGGTCATGTGGTTCCGCTCCCGCTTTGGCGAGGACGCGGCGGTGCTCCATTCGCGCCTGTCGCCGGGCGAGCGGTATGACGAGTGGCGGCGCATCCGCCGGGGCGATGTGCGCGTGGTGATCGGCGCACGCTCCGCTGTGTTTGCGCCGCTGGAAAACGTGGGGCTGATCATCATTGACGAGGAGCATGAGGGCAGCTATGTGGCGGACAACACGCCGCGCTACGATGCGCGTGATCTGGCGCGCAGACGCTGTGAGCAGGAAGGCGGCGTGCTGCTGCTGGCCAGTGCTACGCCGAGCATGCGCTCCTTCGCGTTGGCGGGACGGGGGGATCTGCGGCTGCTGGAAATGCCGCGGCGCGTCAACAATCGTCCCATGCCGCAGGTGAATGTGATTGATATGCGCGAGGAGCTGGCGCAGGGCAACCGGTCGGTCTTTTCCGGTGCGTTGCTCGATGGGCTTAAGCGCTGCATGGATGCGGGCAAGCAAGCCATGCTGTTTGTCAATCGGCGCGGCTATTCGACGTTTGTCTCCTGCCGGAGCTGCGGCTATACCGTCACCTGCACCCAGTGCGACGTCTCCATGACCTATCACAGCGCTGAGAATGTGCTGCGCTGCCATTACTGTGGTCAGGAGCAGCCCGTGCCGACTGTCTGTCCTTCGTGTGCAAGCCGGTACATCAAGTATTTCGGCACGGGTACGCAGCGCGTGGAGGAGGAGGTGCGCCGCTTCTTTCCGGATGTGCCGGTGCTGCGCATGGACAACGACACCACGCGCCAGAAGGACGCGCATGAGCGCATCCTCACGCAGTTTCGCCGGGGTGAAGCGCGTATTCTGGTCGGCACGCAGATGATTGCCAAGGGACTGGACTTTCCGAATGTGACGATGGTGGGCATCGTCGCCGCCGATGCGATGCTCAAGCTGCCGGATTACCGCTCGGCAGAGCGGACATTCCAGCTTTTGACGCAGGTTTCGGGGCGCGCAGGCCGCGCTGATACGCCGGGCGAGGTCTTTTTGCAGACGTATGACCCGGAGCACTACGCCATCGAGGCGGCGAGCCGTCAGGATTACCGCGCATTTTATGAAACGGAAATGGCGCGCAGGAAGCGCGCACTCTATCCGCCGTATACGCTGATCGCTCGCCTGCTCTGCGAGGCGGAGCATGAACAGGATGCACAAAGCGCCGCCGAAAGCGCCATGCGCCAGATGGAGGCGTTCTTGGAGCGTCGCACGTATTTGCGCAAGTATGTGGTCTCGCTGCGCGTGATGGCCTGCCCGGTCAAGCGCATCAAGGGAAAGAGCCGCTGGCAGGTGGCGCTTAAAATCGTGGATAAGCCTGTGTGCAGCGAGGCGGTGGGCAAGATGAGCGAGATTGCCGCCGCGCCGCAGGAGGCGTGCCGGTGTATCTGTCAGGTCAATCCGGCCAGCATGATGTGATCCTCGTAGGGTTATACGAAGTACTTTATTCGGCGTAAAGCAGTCTGCGATTGAAACGGGTTCAATTTGAGCAAAGGGTTTTATCCTGTTTTCTGATAGAAATGCGTGATAAGCGCGAAGCGAAGAAGGGAGTCTGAGGGACAGCGTCCCTCAGGCAGGTTTGGGCGGCAGCCCAACGTATCTCCGAAACCCTTTATGCAAAGCCGTCA
>JAXJLD010000144.1:0-12426 GCA_036297385.1 Christensenellales bacterium
GCGGCAGCCCAACGTATCTCCGAAACCCTTTATGCAAAGCCGTCAGGGAGCGAAGCGTGACCTGACGGGGTTTAGTACTTGGCTTTTCAATTTGGAAACAGTATAAAATCTTGATTCAGCGCGAAGCGGAGAAGGGGTTTGGAGATGAAATCCCCAAGCGGGTTTTAGGGCGGAAGCCCTAACGTATGCCAGAAAAACGTAGTTTCAGAGCAGACCGCAAGGCGGTCTACGATTGAAATGGGTTTATTCTGAGCGGAAGGATTGTAGATGCAAAATAGCGTGAAGCGTGTTTTCTGATCCAAACGAGTGATAAGCGCGAAGCACTGCCTGATGGACACAGCACTTGGCTGTTTGCATTTGAAAATAGGATCAGGAAGCCAAAGAAAGGGAGGACTCCCCTGTGGAGATTTGTACGATTCGGGATGTGGCGCACCGCGCTGGGGTGGCGGTCAGCACGGTGTCGCGCGTACTCAATGGACGGCCGGACGTGAGCGAGGAAACCCGCCGCAAGGTGATGGATGTGGTGGAGGAATGCGGATTTGTGCAGAACCGCAATGCTAGAAACCTCAAGAACACCAAGAATCCTTTTGCGGCGATCATCGTGCGCGGACGCAAGAACGCCTTCCTCAGCGATATTGCCGAACAGATGATTGAATGTGCGCAGGGGCTGAAAACGCCGTTTCTGCTTAAGTACATCGACGAAGAGGACGACGAGTTTGACGCGATGAGGCAGCTGTATGCAGAAAAGCGCGCCGCCAGCTTCATTCTGCTGGGGGCGCGCATGGATGAGCGCAGCGAGGCGGTGCGCACGGTGGGCGTGCCGGTGGTTTTTGCGACGGTTGATGCGCGAAACATGGGCTATGAAAACGCTTCGAGCGTCTGTGTGGACGACCGGGCGGCGACCCGCGCGATGATGGACGCCATTCTGGCGCAGGGGCATACGCGCGTGGCGGTGATCGGCGGCTGCCGGGATGGCGAGGATATCTTTGCCAAGCGTTATCTGGGCGCGATGGACAGCCTTGCGACGCACGGCATCGCCTATGACCCGGAGGAGTACATCCTCTCACGCTTCTCGCTTGCGGGCGCGTATGAGGGGGCGATGCGCTTCTTTACGGCGCACCGGGATGTGACCGCCGTGCTGACGATGAGCGATATGATGGCCATTGGCGTGATTCGCGCACTGCGCGATCTGGGGCTGCGCGTGCCGGAGGATGTGTCTGTGTCGGGGTTCGACGGCATAGAAATTGCCCGGTACGTCAATCCGTCCATCACCACTGTGCGCCAGCCGACGGAGGAGATTGCACGCCAGAGCGTCAGCCTCCTGTGCGAGATGCTTGAGGGCGGCGCTGCACGCCATGTGACGGTGGGCTATGAGCTGGTGGAGGGCGAATCGCTCGCCAAAGCGAAGGAACCATGCTAATCTGAGGATCAATATTTCAACAGCGCGAAGCGAAGAAGGGGGGAATCCCCGCGTACATTCATCGCTTCGCGCTGTATCATTGTTTAGAATATAAACAGCATATCACGGTTTGATCGCATCCAGCTCAGCGAGCCAGAGCTGCATCTGTGCATCCGAGGGCATACGCCAATCGCCGCGCGGGGACAGGCTCACGGACGTGGCCTTCGGGCCGTCCGGCATAGCAGAACGCTTAAACTGCTGGGTGAAGAAGCGGCTCAGCAGCGTGCGGAGCGCACGCAGGATGGCGCCTCGGTCGTACTGCCCATCGAAGGCGTGGCAGGCGAGCGCATAGAGTTTGCGCGGAGAAGCGCCGCTGTGCATGAGGTGCCAGAGGAAGAAGTCGTGCAGCGCATATGCGCCGAGCGTATCCTCCGTGCGCTGGGTCAGCTCGCCGTCCTTGACCGGCAGAAGCTCCGGGGAAACCGGCGTATCGAGCACATCGCGCACGACGGCAAGCACTTCGCCGCCGTAGTGGATGCCCAGCCATGCCACCAGCTCGCGGATCAGCGTCTTGGGGATGGAGGCGCTCATGTTGTACATACTCATCTGGTCGCCGTTGTAGGTACACCAGCCCAGCGCCAGCTCGCTCAGGTCGCCGGTGCCCAGCGCCAGACCGCCGACCTTGTTGGCGTAGTCCATCACAATCTGCGTGCGCTCCCGCGCCTGGCTGTTCTCATAGCAGACATCGTGAACATCCGGACTTTGGCCGATATCGGCAAAGTGCTGCGCGACGGCGGGGGCGATGGGAATCTCCAGCGCTGTGCAGCCGATCAGCTCCATCAGGTGATGGGCGTTGCCGCGCGTGCGGCTGCCAGTGCCCAGCCCCGGCATGGTCAGGCCGATGATGTCCCGCTTGTCCCATCCGGCGCGATCGTAGGCGAAGGAGAGAGCCAGCAGCGTGAGCGTGGAATCCAGCCCGCCGGAAACACCGAGAACAGCTTTGTGTGTGCGAACGTGCTCCATGCGGAACAAGAGCCCCTGCGTCATAATCATCAGGGTTTCTTCAAGCTGATCGTCCTGCTGTTCGCCCTGCGGCACAAAGGGAAGCGGGGGGAGCGGCCTGAGCAGATGGCCGTCCTGTGGGGCTTCCGGGACGTTCAGGCGCATACGGGCGATGGGGGAGGCGCCGGCAAAAAAGCTCTGGCTCTGGCGGCGCTTGTAGCGCAGCAGGTCACAGTCCACATCAGCGATAGCATAAGAGGCGGTGCGGGAGAAACGATGGTTTTCCGCGATCAGCTCGCCGTTTTCGTACACGCCCGCGTGACCAGAATAGACCGCATCGGTGGTGGACTCGCCATAGCCCGCACCGGCGTAAAGGTAGCCACACAGGCAGCGCGCACTCTGTTGGCAGAGGAGCTGACGGCGATAGCGATGCTTGCCTGTCAGCTCGTTTCCGGCGGAGGGATTGGCGATGAGGAGCGCACCGGCCTTCGCCAGACGCGCACTGGGCTGTTCGGGTACCCACAAATCCTCGCAGATTTCCACGCCAAAGGCGAAACTGCCGCCGTCAAAGATGAGCTGCTGGCCGATGGGAACCGTCTGCCCAAAGAGGGAGATACTCTCCGGCGCGGCGTGACCGGGCGCAAACCAACGCGCTTCGGAGAACTCCGCATGGTTGGGCAGGTATTCCTTGGGCACCAGCCCCAGCCGTCCGTCTGCAACGACGGCGGCGCAGTTATAGAGCTGGCCGTCAATTTCCAGCGGCAGGCTGACGACAAACGCCGTTTTGGTTTTTCTGTCGATCAGCGTGCGCAGGGCGTCGAGCGCAGCTTGAAGCAGAATGGGCTGAAGAAACAGATCGCCGCAGGTATAGCCGGTGAGGCACAGCTCCGGAAATACGCAGAGCTGGACGCCGTTTTCGTCGGCAATCTGGAGAAGCGCGGCGATTTCTTCCGCGTTCTTTTGAGGATTGGCGAGATGGACGCGCGGCACGGCGGCCATCGTGCGCACCATGCCGGGTACGGCAGGCATCAGAGCAGACATGAACAGGCTCCTTTCGGGCGGCGGTATGCCGCAGGTTGCTTCCTATACTTTACCACAAACTTCTGCACAAATAAACGGAAAATGCGGGTGCTTGCCTGAGAATGGGATAAAATGACAAAAAAACCGATCCACGCGGGAAAACGTGAATCGGCAGCATGGAAGCTGTGGGAAGAATCAGGCGGTTTCTGCGCCGGATTTGGCAGGCAGGGCGGCGAGCATCGCCTTGGCAGCCTGACCGGGATAGAGGTTCGGCGCGAGCTTGATGATCTGCTCCAGCAGCTTTTCAGCTTCGCGGCGCTGATTGTCAGCCAGATAGGCGCGTGCCACCCAAAGCGAGATGGTGATCTTGTGAAGCTGCTGCGTGTTGGTCTGCACCAGTTTCTTGAGCGCCTCGATATCGGCCTTGCCGGTAGTCAGCAGGGAGAGGCACTGCTCATTGAGTTCGGTGTTAAAGACCATGCGCTTCTTTTCTGGCTTGCTGGTTTGCAGGGCTTCGAGCTTGCCCTTAAGCGCGAGCAGGTCATCCATGTAGCGCTGGGCGGCCTCCAGATCGTTCTTCTGCTCCGCGCAGTAGCACAGGTTGCTGACAATGGCAAAGCGGGAAAGCAGGTCGTTTTCCTCCCTGCCCGTCTGCTTAAGGGGGAAGGAGGAGAGCAGTTCCATCGCCTCATCAAAACGTCCCAGCGCACAATAGGCATTGGACGTATGCAGGCGGACGGAGAGCGCGATGTTCGCGTTCTTGAGGGGAAGCTGAAGCTTTGGCTCGTATTCGCGCAGGAAGCCCTCTGCATCAAGCTGATTGTACAGCCGAGCCAGAAGCTGGCTGTGCATATTCATCGCGGTCAGGTATTGGGAGAGAACGACGATCACCAGACCAGCGGCGGCGAGCAGCAGCGCAGGCAGCGGATTGGCGGCACGGTTGAGCGCGAGGTACACGCCTACCAGCGCAATGTAGCAGGCACAGAGGATCAGCATACGCTTTTGGCGCTTGGGAAAGAGATGAATCATGGTGCATACTCCTTGAAAAAACAGTCAATAAATATAGTATAATCTCTGTGCGTGGGAAAAGCAAATCTTTTTTCTTTTATGCGCCGGACGATGTGAAAGCCCTGGTCAGCGGGAATTGAGGGTCAGTTTGTGAGGTATTTACGAACAACGATGAAAAAGGGCTAGCAAAACCATGCATTTCATGCTATAATTAAACTATCGTAATATACTAGTATATGCGAAGGGAATGAATGAACCATGAAAATGAATCGTGCTTCGCTTGCGGATCGTGCCGCATGGGAAAAGATTAATGTCGTTCTGCCTCAGTATGATGTGCAGGCGATGGTGGATGCGACGAAGGCCAACCCGATCTGGGTGCATTTCGGCGCGGGCAACATCTTCCGTGGCTTTATCGCTGCTCTGCAGCAGCGCCTGCTCAACGAGGGGCTGGCTGACCGCGGCATTGTTGCGGCGGACACCTTTGACTACGAGATCATCACCAAGATCTACGATGCGTTTGACAACCTGACCATGAACGTCACGCTCAATCCCGATGCGAGCACCAGCCGCGAGATCATCGCGTCTGTCGCGGAGGGCCTGCGCGCCGACGCGAAGGATGCGGGCCAGATCGCGCGCCTGAAGGAGATCTTTGAGAATCCGTCTTTGCAGATGGTTTCCTTCACCATCACCGAGAAGGGCTATGCGCTGCGCAACATGGCCGGCGAGCTGATGCCGGTCGTCGTCGCGGACATGAACGAAGGCCCGAACGCCGCGCGCCATGCGATGAGCATCGTCTGCGCGATGATGCTGCGCCGCTTTGAGGCGGGCGCGCATCCGATTGCGCTGGTCTCCATGGACAACTGCAGCCACAACGGCGAGAAGCTCAAGGGCTCCGTGCTTGAAATCGCCCATGCGTGGAAGCAGAATGGCTTTGTGCAGGATGACTTCATCGCCTATCTGGAGGACGAGAGCCGCGTGGCCTTCCCGTGGAGCATGATCGACAAGATCACCCCGCGCCCGGCCAAGGTGGTGGAGGATGCGCTGCTGGCGGATGGCGTGGAGGAGATGTCCCCGATCATCACCAGCCGCAACACGTTCATTGCGCCGTTCGTCAATGCCGAGCGCCCGCAGTATCTGGTCGTGGAGGATCGCTTCCCGAACGGCCGTCCGGCGCTGGAGAAGGCCGGCGTATACATGACCGACCGCGACACCGTCAACTGCACCGAGCGCATGAAGGTCACCACTTGCCTCAATCCGCTGCACACGGCGCTGGCTGTGTACGGCTGCCTGCTGCGCTACACCCTCATCTGCGAGGAGATGAAGGATGAGGATCTGGTGAAGCTGGTGCGCCGTCTGGGCTATGTGGAGGGTCTGCCGGTCGTCGTCGATCCCAAGATCCTCAGCCCGAAGGCGTTCATTGATGAGGTGGTGGAGGAGCGCCTGCCCAATGTGTTCATGCCGGATGATCCGCGCCGCATCGCGACCGATACCTCCCAGAAGGTCGGCATCCGCTTTGGCGAGACGATCAAGAGCTATGTGGCGGAAGGCCGCGATCTGAACGAGCTGGTCTCCATTCCGCTGGCCATCGCCGGCTGGATGCGTTACCTGCTGGGCGTGGGCGACGACGGCGAGGCGATTGAGATCTCTGCCGACCCGATGAAGGCTGACCTGCAGGCGAAGCTGGCGGGCGTCGAAGTGGGCAAGCCGGAGACCTACAAGGGTCAGCTCCGTGAGATCCTCGCTAACGAGGTGATCTTCGGCAGCGATCTGGTGAAGATCGGTCTGGCAGACCGCATCGAGCAGATGTTCGTCGAGGAGCTTGCCGGCCCCGGCGCTGTCCGTGCAACGCTGAAGAAGTATCTGGCTTAAATCAAGCTGTTGGAAATGGCCCGCTGCGCTGGCAGCGGGCCGTTTCCTGTGATTATACCATAGGATGGTGAACCCCGTTTGCGAATTGAAGAAAGACGTTATACCGAAACGGCAAGGGACTATGCCCTGCGTATCCTCAAGAACAACATCGTTTCGATGGAACTCAAGCCGGGTGTGATGGTCAGTGAAAACGAGCTTTCCGCCCAGATGGGGCTCAGCCGAACGCCGGTTCGAGAGGCGCTCATGGATCTGGCCAAGTGCCGGGCGGTGGATGTGCTTCCTCAGCGGGGAAGCCGCATTGCGCTGATTGACTATGCATTGGTGGAGGAGGCGCGCTTTGCCCGGCAGGTGCTGGAGGTGGCGATTCTGGATCTGGTGTGCGAGCAGGCTACGCCTACGGACATCGCGCAGCTTCGGCAGAATGTGCGTATGCAGATGCTGATGCAGGAGCCGGGGATGGGCGAGACGCAGAATATGCTGGAGCTGGACGATGCGTTCCACCAGATGCTGTTCCGCATTGCGCAGAAGGAGAACACATACAGTATGCTGTGCAGCATGACGATCCACTTTGACCGCGTGCGCAGCCTGGCGCTGGATGTGATTCGGGATAGCAGCGCAATCGAGGATCATCGCGCGATTTGCGAGGCGATTGCCGTACACGACGCGCAGAAGGCCAAGGAGGTCATGACCCGACATCTGAGCCGTGTGCGGGTGGATGAAGAGGCCGTTCGCCGCGCCTATCCGCAGTACATGAAGGAACAGGTGAGAAACGGATGAAACGGATGGCGGGGCTTTGCTTGGCCCTGATGCTGCTGATGATGAACGTCTGTGTGCCTGTGTTGGCAGAGCAGATGCAAGAGAATAGCGCTTCGGAGATGGATGTGCGCGTGGATGAAGTGTTCCGTGCAACGCGGACGGTTGGCGGTGCGTTTGTTGTGGCGCAGCATGGAGAGATCGTCTACGAGCGCTACTATGGCGTGCAGCAAAAGACGACACAAGTACCCGTCAGCCCGGAGACCTATTTTCGCTGTGCGTCCGTCACCAAGCTGGTGACGGGCATGGGCTTGATGAAGATGATGGATGAGGGGCTCCTCGATCCCGATGAGGATATCAGCACCTATCTGGGCTATACCGTGCGCAATAAGCGCTTTATGGATACGCCCATCACGCTGCGTATGCTCATGTCCCACACGGCGGGGCTGGTGGAGAACAAGTCGTTTGCGCACAAGTCCTCCGTTTTGTCCGATATGCTCGATGTGGAGAAGAAAGCGGGCTCCAACTTTAAGCAGGAGGTTCGCCCGGGAAGCGCCTATGCCTATTCCAACTTTGGTGCGGGCATCACCGGCGCTATCGTCGAGAGCGTGACCGGGATGGACGTTTCATCCTATATGCGCAAGACGCTCTTTGAGCCGCTGGGCATCGACGCGGCGTACAGCGCGACACAGCTTGCTGACCCGGAGGATATCGCCGCCACCTACAATAAGGACGGATCGCTCTATGCTGCGCCGTCGTATATGCTCCGCCAGGAATATGCGCAGGAGGCAACGCCGGACACGCACTATCGCGTGACCATCGGCAGCCTGCTCATCCGTCCGCGCGATCTGGCAAAGCTGGGCATCGCCCTGTGCGGGGACGGCACGGTGGACGGCGTGCGCGTGCTCAGCGAGGAGGCCATCGCTGCCATGCGCAGCGAACACAGCGAGGAGACGGACGGTATCACGAGTGATTCACCGTATAGCTTTTTCACAATCCGTCAGGATACGCTCTTTGACGGACTGCGCGTGTACGGGCATCAGGGAACGGACGAGGGCATTGTCTGCAACCTGTATGTGGAGCCGGAAAATGAGCTGGTGCTGGTGGTGATGACCAACGGCTGCAAGACGACGCGGGAGGATGGCATCATGCGCATCACGCGCAGGCTGGCCGCCATCGCAGAAGAAGCGTATATTCGCTGACGTGTGGAGTATGCAGGATGAATCTGCACGGAGAATTGTATAAAAAGGGAGCATCGCCTCTCTTCGAGCGAAAGATTTTCGCTTGAAGTGGAGGGATGCTCCCTTTTTGAATGGATGTTATTGTTTTGCGTCAGACGTCGCTTCGGGCTTTGGCTTGCGTGAAGGGATTCGCTGAATCAGGCCGATGATCTGCCCGGAGAGCAGAACGGTCAGCAGCGAGCAGAGCAGATTGGGCAGCGGCAGATAGCTGACAGAGAGCGCCAGCACCACCAGATCACTGATGAGGTAGATGCGCTCAAGCGGCTGATGGAGCAGCTTGCCCAGCGTCATGGCCAATGCATCGTCACCGCCAGGGGCGCCGCCAGCACGAACGCTTAGGCCAACGCCAACACCGACGAACAGCGCACCAATCACGGCTGCCACCAGCGGCATATTGGCGAGCTGCGGCCAGAGCGGCGGGAAGCGCTCAAAGATCGCGTAGAACACGGAGAAGCCGCCGCCTGCGATGGCGGAATAGAAGATGAACATGGGGCCTAAGGTTTTCAGCCCGAAGAGGTAGCACGCCGTATTGAGCACAAGGCCTGAGAGAGACGGCGAGAGATCCAGCCAATGGTGAAGCAGCAGCGTCAGTCCTAATATGCCGCCCTCCGTGACGCCGGAGAAGGCATGGACGTTGTACAGGCCGAAGGCGAGAATGGCGCTGCCGAGCAGGGCCATCAGGCAGGATCGTAGGGAGATGCGCAATTTAACAAATCCTTTCTGAAAAATGATAGAGCCATCATAATGGAGAGAAAGAAAAATGTCAAGCCCCAAATAAAACAGAAAATGGAGCGCATGTGGAGTGAAAAAACTAAATAATAAAAAGAAATGGGTTCAATGTGGAGAATAAGATGCGATTACACAGGGCGAGTTGCAGCGTTGTGGATTGCGCAGCTTTGTGATAGAATAAAAGTATCACGGTCAGGGAGAAGATGTTCATGAAGCTGAAGATACAGGCACGAGCCAAGATCAACTGGACGCTCGATGTGGTGGGTGTGCTGCCCAATGGTTATCACGATCTGGATATGCTCATGCAGTCGGTGACGCTCTGCGATCAGATGACCATGGCGGATGCGGACGCGCTGTCGCTGTCCGTGCGCACGAGCGGCGGGTATGTGCCGGCAGACGAAAACAACCTTGTCCTGCGGGCGGCGCGTGCGCTTCAAGCGTACAGCGGCTGCACGAAGGGTGCCTCCATCACGCTGCGCAAGTATATCCCGGTGGCGGCGGGCATGGGCGGCGGCAGCAGCGATGCGGCGGCGACGCTCAAGGGGCTGAACGTGCTGTGGGGGCTGGGGCTGTCCGACGATGAGCTGGAGAAAATTGGCCTGACCATCGGCGCGGACGTGCCCTTCTGCATCCGCGGCGGCTTGCAGCGTGCGCAGGGCGTAGGCGAAAGGCTGACACCCGTGGTGATGAAAATGCCGCTGTATCTGGTGGCGTTTCAGCCCTGCCGCGGGCTGTCCACCAAAGACGTGTTCGGCGCACTGCATGAGGAGGGCATCCGGGATGCAGATCGCCCGGACAATGATGCGGCACAGCGTGCGCTGGAGTGCGGTGATGTGCGGCTGCTGGGCGCCAGCTTGGGCAACGTGCTGGAGCCGGTGTCCCGCCGACTGCGTCCGGAGATCGACCGCGCCATCCGTGCGATTGAGGCGGCAGGCGCGGACGGCGCACGGATGACAGGCAGCGGCTCGGCGGTGTTCGGCGTGTTTCGCCATGCAGGCGTATGCCGAAAGGCCGTGCAGACGCTTCAGGAGGCGTATCCATCCTGCCGGATGATGCGCACGGCATCGTGCGGCGTGGTGATTGAAAAAGAGGATGCATAAAACATGACGCTTTGGGCGATCCTTGTCCATATCACATCGGGAGATGGGGGAGATGGGCTTGGGTCGCTTTTTGTCTGTCCTTGCGCTGTGGGGCGTGCTGCTTCTGCCTGCATATGAGCCGAGTGTGCCTGTGCAGCCGGTGTTTTTCAGTATCTTGTTTCCGCAGCTCGTGCCGCCTGCGTGGCTTGTGCCGTTTGAGCAGGAGGGGGTGTTCCTGTGAGCGGGAGACGGATGGCGGCGGCGCTGCTGTGCGCGGCACTTTTGCTGGCAGCGGGCGCACCTGCGGCACAGGCGGCGGTGTACTGGGGCTCGCGCGGCGGGACGGTGCGGAGGATTCAGCAGAAGCTCAAGCAATGGGGTTATTTTGACGGCGAGGTGGACGGCGTATTCGGGCAAGAGACCTATGATGCGCTCATCTATTTTCAGCGGAAAAACGGCCTTGCGGCGGATGGCGTGGCTGGAAAAGCGACGCTGGATGCGCTGGGCATTGCCCAAGAGGCCGTGCCTGCATCATCCTCAGCGAGCGCGAGCGCGGCGTATGCCAGCGATGTAGAACTGCTGGCGCGGCTCATCCATGGAGAGGCGCGTGGAGAACCGTATGTGGGCATGGTGGCGGTCGGCGCGGTGGTGCTTAACCGCGTGAAGAGCAGCCGGTTTCCCAATACCATCGCCGGGGTGATCTACCAGTCGGGTGCGTTTGATGCGGTGCGGGACGGTCAGATCAACCTTGCGCCCAACGAACAGAGCCGCCGCGCTGCACGCGATGCGCTCAACGGATGGGACCCGACGGGCGGCTGTCTGTACTATTACAACCCATCGACGGCGACCTCCAAGTGGATCTGGACGCGCGAGGTGCGGCTGAATATCGGCGAGCACAGCTTTGCGGTGTGAGGAGGCGGCGGATGGACGGGCAGAATAAGCGGGTGTGGCACATTGGCACGGCGGCGCTGGGCGTGCTGCTGGGGCTTTCGCTGGCGGTCAACACTGTGCAGGCCGCACAGAATGGCACGCTGCGCTTGCAGATGACCATGAACAGACAGCGGGATATGTCGGATGTGGTCAGCGCGATGGCGAATATCGAGGTCAATCTGCAAAAGCTGCTGATTGCCTCCGGGGCACGCCAGAGCGTCAACCTGCTCAGCGAGACGGCGCTGCTGGCGCAGAATGTGGAAAGTGGGCTGTCCCGCCTGCCGCTGAGTCATGAGGCGGCATCGGATGCGATGAAGTTTGCCGGGCAGATGGGCGATTATGCGATGACGCTGGCGAAGCAGGTTTCCGGCGGCGCGATGCTCAGTGCCGGGGATGAGGCGCAGCTTGGCGCACTGCTGACGGCCTGTCAGGGGCTGAATGCGCACCTGAGCAGCGTGGGCGAGCGCCTTTATGATGCGCCGATGGAGGACATCAGCCTCTATGCGGATGCGGCGGCGCGCTGGCCGGAGACCGCCGTTTCGGGCGAGAGCGCGATGGAGTATCCGTCGCTCATCTATGATGGGCCGTTTTCCGATGGGCGGACGCTGGGCGCGCCTAAAGGCTTGACGGGTGAGCGGATCACGAGGGAACAGGCGCGTCAGGCGGCGGCACACTATGCGGGGACGACGATGGACAGGGTGCGCGATGCAGCGGACAGCGGCGGCGCTTTGGAAGCGTTCGGATTTCAGGCGCAGACAGAGCGCGGCGAGGTGAGCGTACAGGTGACGGGGCAGGGCGGGCATCTGCTGTGGATGGTGCCGGAGGCGGCAGAATTTGAGGAGCGCGTGGCGCACGACATATGTTTGCAAGCGGCGCAAACCTATTTGAGCGAGATGGGCTTTGGCGAGATGGAGCCCTGCTTTGTGCAGGCGTATGATGGGATGATCGTGGCAAACTTTGCGGCTGTGCAGGACGGCGTGCTGCTTTATCCTGATCAGGTCAAGCTCCAAGTGAGCCGGGAGACGGGAACGGTGGTCGGTGCGGAATGTACGCAGTACTGGATGAACCATGTGCGGCGGGATGAGCTGGAGCCGGAGCTGACCATCGAGCAGGCGCAGCAGACCCTTTCCAGCAGACTGCGCGTGCGCCACGCCCGGCTTTGCGTGATTCCCACAGACGGCGGCGAGCGATTGTGCTGGGAGTTTCAGGGCGATTTCGCGGGCGCGGCCTACTACGCTTATGTCGATGCAAGGTCAGGCGAGGCCGTGCAGATCCTGCGCGTGGCGCAGACGGAGGACGGTGAAACGGCGATATAATGCTGTTTTTCGACAAAAATGCTTTATGCAGCGCGAAGCGAGGAAGGGACTGGAGCCTGCCGCGCCCAGTGGGCGAAACA
>JAXJLD010000145.1:0-14376 GCA_036297385.1 Christensenellales bacterium
CTCTTCCTTGAGGAGTTTTTGTCGTACCTTCCTTTTTTGAAAGTTCAAGGGAATCGAACACAATTCTTCTTTGTGCTCGATTCCCTTGCTGATTTTTGTTGCCTTAACAATAACTTAATGACATTGGGTTTCGACCATGCCTGTTTTATATGTTTACCCTTCCTCCTGAACCGCCTTGAGCGCGTCCGTATCCACGCGGTAGCCGTCGCCGTCCACCACCAGCGTCAGCGCGGCGCGGGCCAGCGTTTCCCGGCTTTGCGGATCGAGCATGATAATGGAGAGCACGGGGTTGCGCGCACCCTCAATGGGCGTCTGATCGCTCCAGACGATGGTCTCGCCGCGGCTTTCGGCCTTGGCGCCGACGCTGGCATAGGTGCTTTCCAGCGCGTCCCACTTGAGAAAGACGCCGCTTTCGCCGGTGAGGGAGAAGAGCACGTCCATGGGCCTGCCGTCCGCGTCGAGGACGCTCATGGTGAGCATCAGCCCGGAGAGGGAGCTGTCCTGCGGGGTGTAGCGGCGCATGGTGTCCAGCACCAGCGTGGAGCCGCCCTCAAGCTGTGCGGAGAGCTGCAAGAGCGTGTCCTCCTCACGGACATAGCTCAGCACGCCGGGCAAGTAGTTCGCCAGAATGGAGCCGTAGCCGCCGTTCTGGTAGAAATCGCCCATCTGTGCATCGTGCCATGCCGCCCTGTCGTCGGGGGAGAGCAGGCCGCGCTCGACGATCAGCGCTTCCAGATCGTTCAGAAATGCGGTATAGCTGTCCTCCAAGGACAGCAGGTCATCGACGCTCAGCAGCGGATCGCCCTCGGCGGCCAGCGCGCGGCCACAGCCCAGCAGCATCAGCAGCGCCAGAAACAGCCCGAGTCTGCGCATCGAAGCACCTCCTTATTTCGAGAAATAGATGATATCGCTCACGTTGCGCTCGCGGGAAGCGCTGCCCTTGTTGACGCGCTTGCCCTCCAGCACCATGGTGGCGCTTCCGCCGCCGTCCAGATTATAGGCGATGCGGCAGCCCTGCTCCACAAACATCTGCTGCAGCTCCTGAAGCGTCATGCCCAGATCGCTCCAGCCGTCGCGGCGGCCATCCGCGACGATCAGCACATAGTGGTTCTCGTCCACCTGACCGATGGCGGTGCGCGGCTCACGGATGGTGTCCTTCGTGGAGATGTAGTATTTTTCCGGCAGCTCGGTCACGGCGTAATCGTTGACCAGCAGCGGACCGAACGTGAAGCTCTGCACCACGCCCGCGTCGATGTACTGCTGACCCGTGCCCTTCTCGTAGTTCTCGGGCATCAGCGCCTCAAACCGGCCGTCCGCGTAGACCAGAAGCTGATGCCGGGTGGAGGCGAGGTCGCGGTAGAGCTCGCCGTTGCGGATGACCAGCCCGGACTTGTCCTTGAAGTTGTAGTAGTCGCCGTTGGCAGCCAGAATGGCATCGTGGCGCGCGGCGATGTCGCTGGGCGCTTCGGCGGCATCCTTGGAGTATTTCTCTCCGGCAAACGCCGTCTTGAACTGTGCGGGATCATCCATCTGGATGTTGGCGACATAGAAGCGCAGGCTCGTGCGGTTGTAGGTGTAGCACCATTGGTCGATGGTGACCTGCAAACTGCCGTAGTCGTAGGTGTTGGTTTCCTCAATGGTGCGCGTGGTGGGCGGTGTGTTGGCCAGCGCACCCACGGCGGCGGCGCACAGCGTCGCCAGCACGCAGAGCATGGCAACGGCCTTGATGAACTTGTTCATTTTCTTGCGTCCTTTCCAGAATCAAAGGGGGATTACGAGGGGTTAGGCATAAACATGATGACGTCGCTGACGGAGCGCTCCTTGCCGCCGGAGGGCATATTGATGACCTCACCGAGGAAGTACAGCGTGGTCGAGCCGCCGCCGTCGAGGTTGAAGGCAAACTCCGCGCCCTCGTCGAGGAAGAGCTGCTGGAGCTGCGGGATGCTCGCGCCGGTGGAGTAGCCCTCGCGCCGCCCGTCCACGACGATGATGATGTAGTGCAGCGGGCCGAGCTGGCCGATGGCGGTGCGCGGTTCATAGTAGCCGTCAGCACAGGCGACGTAGAAGGAGCTGGGCAGATCGAACGGCTCGCCGTTCTCCACCAGCACCGGGCCAAACTCGAAGGTCTGCCAGGTGTTGGCCTGCTCCAGCTTGTTGGCGACAAGGCCCTGCTTGCCGGAGCGGTCGGTCTGGGCGGAGAGGTTGCCGTTTTCATCGACGACCAGCAGGTGATGCTTCTTGATGTTCTGCCTGCGCAGCACTTCGCCGTTGCGGATGATGACGCCCTCGCGGTGATAGCGGCAGAAGTCCGCGTTGATGGCCAGCACGGGGTCATAGCGCCCGGCGATGTCGCTGACGGCCTCGTAGATGCCGCTGCGGAAATCATCGCCCGCAAATGCCGTGCGGAACTGGCTTACGTCGGTGAGCTTCACATCGCACACGAAGTAGGTCATGCCGTCCTTCTGCTTCTGCTCGATGGAGACGTTCATGCGCTCCGTCTCGTAGACGAGCTCGCCCGGCGCATACTGCTTGAACTGGCTCTCCGGCTCCGGCGTGACGCTGGGATCGGGCGTAGCCAGCGCCTGTTCGAGGATGGCCTGCTGTTCCTGCGTGTTCATCGCCAGCGTCTTGGCCAGCTCGCTGTCCGGCGGCGGCGTGGGGCCGGGCAGGGTCTTGATCGTCTTTTCGTTCTGAATCTGCGCCCATTCGGAGAAGCGGGTCTGCACGTCCGGCACGTCGCCAAGGGGTGCGCTGGCGTTGCACAGCGTCAGCAGCATAGTTGCGCACAGCAGCGTCATCAGCGTCCTGTCCGCGCCCATGTGCAGGCGGGGCACGTCAAAATACCGCTTGTGGAATTTGACGGCGTGCTCGGTGCGCGTTTCCTCCTGTGGAGGCTGGTCATATCGCCTGGCAGGGGTGCGCTTGAAGGAGTCCAGCCCCCGCGCGGGCAGTCTGCGTTTCGCCATCAGCGATCCGCCTTTCTTCATAATTAGTCAGGCTTTATTATACTTCCTTCACCCTATTCATGTCAAACGGCTGCGCAATTTGTCACAATTTGATCGCAGAAGAACGGGGGACGATATCCATATAGACGACGTGCGGCGGGAAATCTTGCAGAAAAAAGAGACAGCCTGAGAAAATAGGCTGTCTCATGCGGCGGATTGTTGTCCTCAGCTCAGGCTTGCGCCCTCAGCCAGCGCCGCATACACGCCGCCGAGCTTCACCAGCTCGCTGTGCGTGCCGCGCTCCAGAATCCCCTGTTCGCCGATGACGATGATTTCATCGGCGTTTTTGATGGTGGAAAGGCGGTGGGCGATGACCAGCGTGGTGCGGCCCTTGGCCAGACGGTCAAACGCCGCCTGAATCCGCCGCTCGGTGGCGGTGTCCAGCGCACTGGTTGCTTCGTCGAGGATCAGCACGCGCGGATTCTTGAGGAAGATGCGTGCGATGGAGACGCGCTGCTTCTGTCCGCCGGAGAGCATCACGCCGCGCTCGCCCACGATGGTGTTGTAGCCGTCCGGCATATGCAGGATGTCCTCGTGGATTTCCGCTTGCTTGGCGGCCTGAATCACCTCGTCCATGCTCGCATCCGGCTTGCCATAGCGGGTGTTGTCCAGAATCGTACCGGCGAAGAGGAACACGTCCTGCTGCACAATGCCGATGCTGGCGCGCAGGTCGGAGAGCTTCACATCGCGCACGTCCTGCCCGTCGATCAGGACGCTGCCGCACGTCACCTCGTAGAAGCGGGGGATGAGCTGGCAGAGCGTCGATTTGCCGCCGCCGCTGGGGCCGACCAGCGCGAGCATTTCGCCGGGGCGGACGTGCAGGCTGACGTGTTCCAGCACGGCGGCCTTGCCTTCGTCGTAGG
Organism: Christensenellales bacterium; assembly: GCA_036297385.1. Lineage (GTDB taxonomy): Bacteria > Bacillota > Clostridia > Christensenellales > Aristaeellaceae > Ventricola. The sequence goes on from JAXJLD010000145.1 coordinate 3,869, forward strand.
TGAAGCTGACGTCCTTGAACTCGATGTCGCCCTGCACGTTTTCAAGCGGCTTGGCGTTCGGGCTGTCCGTGATATCCGGCTCCTCGTGCATGATGGCGCGGAAGCGCTGGAAGCCCGCCATGCCCTGCGTGAACTGCTCGGTGAACTGCGTCAGCTTGCGGATGGGCGTCTGCACGCTTGCAACGTACATGTTGAAGGTGACCAGCGTGGCCACGTCCATCTCGTTTTTCATGATGAGGTAGCTGCCCACACAGATGACGGACAGGCTCATCAGGTTCATCATGAAATCTGTGCCGGAGAAGAAGCCCGCCATCACCTTGTAATAGTCCCTGCGTGCGTCCACATAAGCGTCCGTGCAGCGCGTGAACTTGGCGATCTCCTGCGCTTCGCTGCCAAACGCCTTGGACACGCGGATGCCGGAGATGGAGCTTTCGATTTCGGCGTTGATGGCGGCGGTGCGCTGCTTGACCGCGCGGGAGGCGCGCATCATGTGCCGCCTGCGCAGCGCGACAAATACGACGATCAGCGGTACGGAGACCATCAGCACCAGCGCAAGCTGCGGCTTGATGCGCCAGAGCACGATGAAGGAGCCCAGCAGCGTCACGCAGGAGATGAACAGATCCTCAGGGCCGTGATGTGCCAGCTCCGTCACGTCGAACAGGTCGGTCGTCACGCGGGACATGAGCAGGCCGGTGCGGTTTTTATCGTAGAAGCTGAAGCCCAGCTTCTGCATGTGCGCGAAGATCGCCGTGCGCATATCTGCCTCGATGCGCACGCCCATCATGTGGCCCAGATACGCCACAAACCACTGCGCCGCCATGCGCACGATGAACAGCACGAGCATCAGCGTCATCACCAGCACGAAGGTGCGCATCATCTGGCCGGGGATGTACGCGTAGAGTACCTTGCGGGTGACGACGGGGAAGAGGATATCCACCAGCGAAATCAGCAGGGCGCAGGCGAGATCCTGCGTGAACAGCTTCAGGTGTGGTCGGTAGTACGAGGCAAATTCGCGGATAGCGCCCTTGCGCGGCGCGGATTTTTCTTCAAAGGAAGCAGCCATGTCAGTCTCCTTGCGGTGTTATACGGTTTCATTCCAAAGTGCTTCACACAGCGCGAAGCGAAGAAAGGGGTTCAATTGGAGGAAAGGGTGCAGATGCGGCGCAGGATTGGACGCTGCACCGGGTTAAACCACGGGCTTAATCCATTTCCGGGAGAGGAAGTGCCTGCCGTACAGGAACACCTTGAGCACATCCTCGGAAAGATACATGATGAGGTAGGTGACCGGCACGCTCAGGTGCAGAACCAGTCCGGCCAGCGCGGTGAGCGGTATGCCGATCAGGTAAGCGCTGATGAAGTCCACCGCCAGCGCGTATTTGGTGTCGCCGCCGGCGCGGAAGATGCCCACCACCAGCATATACGGCACATTGCGCAGCGCCAGCTCAAGGCCAAAGACCACCAGCACAGCCGCCGCATCCGCACGCACGATGGGCGATACGCCGAAGATGGACAGGATGCCGCCGCGCATAAAGACAACGCCCAAGCCCAGCGCCAGCGACAGCAGCACGGTCAGTTTGAGGTGATAGTGTGCGCAGCCGTTCGCCTTGTCCATGTCGCCCTGCCCGACGTAGCTGCCCAGCATCACCGCGCAGGAGGAGGCCAGCCCGAAGATGGTCACGCAGGTCAGATCCTCGATGGACTTGCAGATGGTGATGGCGGCATAGGCCTCAGTGCCCATGTGGCCGTAGATGGCGGCATAGATGAGGTTGGAAAGCGCCCATGTCGTCTCATTGAACAGCGCGGGTGCACCGATGCGCAGATAGCGCAGGACAAAGCTGCCGGAGATGTCCGTGAGCTGGGCAAGCGGCGCACGCAGCAGCGTCTTTTTTTTCAGACCCACAATGTGAATCACGGCGGCATCCACCACGGAGGCCATCACCGTGGCGATGGCTGCACCGGCGACGCCGAGCTGCGGGAAGCCGCACAGGCCGTAGATCAGCAGCGCGTTGAATACGACGTTGGTGACCACGGAGCAGAGCGCGGAGGCAAAGGGAATGACCACCTGCTGCGTGCTTTCTAGCACGGTGCCTGCTGTGCGGCGCAGCGCCTGAAACGGATATGCCAGCGATACGATGCGCAGGTAAATGCTCGCCGTCTCAATGGCGGCGGGGTCGTTGGTGAACAGGCCGATGATCTTTTCGGGCATCAGCAGGCCCGCGGCGGTGAAGAGCAGCGATACGCCCAGCGCACACACGCCCATCAGGCCGTGCGTGCGATGGATGCCGCGCTCGTCGCCCGCGCCGAAATACTGCGCGATGAACACCGCCGCACCGCTGGAAAAGCCGAACAGCACGATGCCCAAAAACCACGTCCATTTGCCCGCCATGCCCACGGCAGCCAGCGGCAGATCGCCCAATCGGCCGATCATCAGTGTGTCGATAAAGGTCAGCGAGGAGAACAGCAGGTTCTGCAGCGTGACCGGCACGGCGATGGAGAGCATCGTCCGTGTAAAGCTTGAATATTGTCTCATGTTTCTATCCATTCAATGGGGGTCTTGTGTGTAGGGGAGAGGGGGCAAAACCAAAGCGGTTATGTCGCCAGCACCTGAAATACGGGGCTGTGCTCCGCAACGAACGGTCCATCCTGAATGAAGAAGAGCATACCCGTTGCAGGGGTTTTGAGCATCTCGCGCACGGAGCCGTCCAGCGGGTTGATGATGAAGGCGAGCTGCTCGCCCCGGCGCACGTGTGCGCCCGCGTGCTTCACCCGGCGCAGCAGGCCGGAGGTCTTGGAGGTGACGGTCAGCATATCGTCATTGGTGATGACAGCGGATTTCAGCCCCGGCGTCTGATCGCTGCGGATGATGCCCCGCCCGTTGAGAAAGCGGACGATGGCACGCAGCGTCTGGTCGGCGGCGGTCTCGTCGATCTCCTGCGTCTTGCCCGCGTAGAGCGAGTACGCCTGCGTATCCGCCTGCTGCCAGCAGTAATTGAGGGTTGTCTGGTCGGAGATGCGCGGCGTGCGCACATAGACGTAAGGCAGGCCAAATTCGCAGCCCAGCTCGGGGTTTTGCCGCCCCGTATCCATCATGCGAACGTGCGGCACAAACGAGCCTTTCTGGTAGAAGCTGGTGAGCTGCACGCCGTAGCGGTAGGTCTTGAGCCGCTCAAACAGCGCGTGCGCGATCTGCTCGGTGGTGGAGCCGTTGGGGTCTCCGGGAAAACTGCGGTTGATATCCGTGTTGTCCGGAGCCCAGAGGCGGCTGCCCGCGTTCATGGACAGTCCTGCCGCCGTCGGCACCACCATCACGCTCTTGCCGGGCATGAGGCCGCCGTCGCGCTCCACCTCGCGCAGAAACGCTACCAGCCGTGCGCAGACATAGAGCTGCTGCACCTCGTCGCCGCGCAGCGCACCCAGCACCACGCAGCTCTTTTCGCCCTTGCCAAAGCGGTAGCCCATGATGTTCATGTCGTCGCGGAAGTACGAGGGCATGGTGAAGAGAACGTCCTTTTTCATGCGCGCTCCTTTCTGCACAGGTGTGCAATCAGCGTGCCGGGATAGACGACGGAATAGCGCCGCTGCGCGAACAGCAGGCCGCTCTCCGGCGAAACGATGGTTTCTACCGGTTCGCCGTGCAGGGCATCCACAATCACGCCCAGCGTATCGCCTGCGGCGATCTCCTCGCCGATGCGCTCCACCGGCACAAACATACCCGGCCGGGTGCAGGTGATGCGGCAGGCATCCTGCGGGCGGCGGATGCAGGGGATCTGTGCGGCATCGGGCGGCAAAGCCGTTTCGCCTGACCAGAGACCCATCGCCTTCATCTTGCAGAATATGCCATCCACGGCTTGTTCCGTCACGCGCTGCGCACGAAGACGGCGTTCGTCCACCATCACCGCCGCCGCGTGTACGCCCGCCTGCGTCAGTGCGCCGGTCAGCGTCGCATTGGCGGCGGGCTTATCCGGCAGCACCCAGATCATCTCCGGGCAGAGCGCCGCCGCTTCGGCAATCATGGTCTCTGCGTTCTGCGCGTGGACGCGCACGGCGTAGATCTCGCTGGTCACCTGAGAGCTGGAATGGATATCCAGCGCCCAATCCGCGCCCCGCATATCCTCGATGATGTGGTGGCAGACGCTCTCCAGCGCCGTGCCGTCCGGAGAGCCGGGAAAGGCGCGGTTCATGTCCAGCCGGTTGCCCAGCGGCACGGTGCGCTCGCTCAGATCCAGACCCAGCGGGTTGAGCATGGGGTAGATGTCCACCGTGCCGTGCAGGCAGTCGGGCTGACGCTGAATGCGCTGCGCAATCTCATAGACGACAAGCTGCCCCATCCGCTCGTCGCCGTGCAGGCCCGTGGAAAGGCACAGCCGCCCGGGCGCACCGTCCTCGGAGCGATAGCGGCAGCGGTTGACCCGCCAGCTCTCTCCGATGGGCAGCAAAATGGAGGCAACGGAGGTCACTTCCTTGAGAACCGCCACAAAAACCCCTCGCTTTCAAAAAGGGAAGATGCAGCCTTCCCCTATTATTCATACGAATCCTATCATAAAACGGCGAATTTTGCAAGGGAAAACGCATGAGCGTATGGAACAAAGCCCAAAAACAGCGCATGAGCAGCTTCCTCTTTCCCAATCCGTGCAGATGTGATAGACTATATATGGAAGCGATGGCAAGTGCCGTCGCCGGCAGGACGCCTCTGTGGCAAGCCGTATTGCTTGATAAGGAGTAGACAGTCATGAAGATCGGCCTGTTTTCCGATACGTTTTACCCGGAGATCAACGGCGTGGCGACGTCCGTGCTCATGCTCCATCGCGAGCTGACGCGGCGCGGCCATGAGGTGCATGTGTATGCGCCCAAGTGCCGTGGCTGGGAGAGCTGCCAGCAGGAAACCGTTCACTATATCGCCTCTGCGCCGCTGCTCATGCTCAAGGACCGCAACGTGGCCATTCCCGGCCCCATTGTCAACTGGGAGGCCATGCGGCTGGATTTTGATATTGTGCATACCAACAGCGAGTTTGTCATGGGCTATTTTGGGCACCTCATCGCCAAGGCGAACAACAGCGTGCTGATTCACACCTATCACACCATCTGGGAGGAATACACCTATTACGTCACCCATGGCGTGGCGGACGAGGCGGCGCGCAAGGTTGCGCGCAAGTATTCGCAGTGGTGGTGCAACCGCTTTGACCGCATCATTGCGCCGTCGGGCAAGACGCTGGGGCTGCTGTATGACTACGGCGTGCGTGCGCCCATGGACATCATCCCCAGCGGCATGGACATCGCCCGCTTTCGCCCCTCGCGCCACGATGCGCTGGAGCGCTCCGCCAAGCGCAGCGAGTGCGGCGTGCATCCGGGGGAGCGCGTGCTGCTGAACATCGGCCGCCTCTCCAAGGAGAAGAATCTCACGCAGGTGATGCGCGTGTTTCCGCGCCTGCTTGCGCAGCACCCGGATGTGCGGCTGGTCATCGTGGGGGAGGGCCCCATGCGCGAGCCGCTGATGAAGCTGGCGCAGGAGCTGGATGTGGCGGAGCACGTCACCTTCACCGGGCCCAAGCCATGGGAGATCATCGACCAGTATTACGCCATCGGCGATGTGTTCGTCAGCGCCTCGCACTCCGAGACGCAGGGGCTGACCTATGTGGAGGCGATGGCCTCCGGGCTGTGCGTGTGCGCGGTCAACGATCCCTGCCTGAACGGCGTGATTCAGGACGGCGTATCCGGTATCCTCACCGGCAGCGAGGATGACGAGCTGCTGGAGGGACTTCTGCGCGCCTTCTCGGAGGAGGGCAGGGAGATTGCCGGGCGTGCCGCCCAGCACGCTGAGCCGTTTGGCGCGGAAGCATTTGCTGAGAAGGTGGAGGCGTGCTACCTCAAGGCGATGGAACAGGCCGGAAAGGCGTGACGCGCCGCCCCCGCAGCCCTTTTTTGAAAAATACAGAAAGGGACTGTCCTGCAAGGCATTTTGCAGGACAGCCCCTTTTGTGATGGCGATGAACGCCCGTCAGCGAAGCAGCATATTGAGCAGGCCGGTGGACTGCACGAACAGCACGGTCATGATGATCGGCGCAACGTAGCGGATCATGAAGCTGTACAGCCGCTTGCGGGAGAAGCGGCAGCCGCCCAGCTCCATCTCCTCGATGATGTACTGCGGGCGCACCACCCAGCCCACAAACACGCAGGTGAGCATGGAGATGGCGGGCATCAGCACGGAGTTGGAGACGTAGTCCATCACGTCCAGAAGCTGCGCGGCGGCGCCGTTGGGCAGCGTCACCTCAAAGTACAGCGCGTTGTAGCCCAGACAGATGATGATGGAGGCCGCAGCGGACAGCACGCTGATGACGAGGCTCACCTTGCGGCGAGAGGCAGAAAAGAGCGCCATGCAGTTGGAGACGAGCGTTTCCATGATGGAAACGCAGGAGGTCAGCGCGGCAAAGGCGACCATCACGAAGAACACAATGCCCACGATGCGCCCCGCGCCGCCCATGGAGGCAAAGACCTTGGGCAGGGAGACAAACATCAGGCTCGGGCCGGAGGCCATGCCCTCCATGCCGGAAAAGACGTAGACCGCAGGGATAATCATCATGCCGGCGAGGAACGCCACGCCCGTATCAAACAGCTCGATCTGGCCGACGGAGCGGTTCAGGTCCACGTCCTTCTTGACGTAGGAGCCGTAGGTAATCATGATGCCCATGGAAACGCTCAGCGAGAAGAAGAGCTGGCTCATTGCATCCAGCAGGATTTGCAGGAAGCGGGAGAAGGTCAGCCCCTCAAAGCGGGGGATGAGGTAGACCGCAAGACCCTGCATACCCGTGCGGGTCACGCCGTTTTCGTCCGTGTGGGAGAGGGTGAGGGAGAAGAGGGCGATACCCACGATCATCACCAGCAGGCCGGGCATCACAATCCGGGAGAAGCGCTCCACGCCCTTTTCCACGCCGCCAAAGACCACCAGCGCTGTCACAGAGAGGAACAGCAGCGTAAAGACGATCGGGGCGATGGGGGAGGTGATGAACGTGGTGAAGTAGCCGTCCTGTGCGGCGGCAGCGCCGCGGCCCACGACGAAATCCACCATGTACTTGCTGACCCAGCCGCCGATGACCGAATAATACGTCATGATGAGCGCGGGCACCAGAAACGTCAGCTTGCCCAAAAAGCCCCATGCCGGACGGATGGAGGAGAACGCGCGGAGCGCACCCTGCTGCGTGCGCCTGCCCAGCGCGATATCCGTGGTCAGCAGCGTGAAACCGAACGTGACCACCAGCGCCAGATAGATCAGCAGAAACAGACCGCCGCCGTCCTTGGCGGCCAGATAGGGGAAGCGCCAGATGTTGCCCACGCCGACCGCGCTGCCTGCCGCGGCAAGCACGAAGCCGATGGAACCGCTGAATCCGCTGCGTTGATTGTGCTTCATGGTGAATAGCCTCTTTTCTTTTGCTTTGGTCATCCTGTTTCGTATTCCAAGCTGTTTGATACGGGGTAAAGCGCACATCCCCAACCTATGGAGAGTGTTTGCGGTTTCAAAGCAGACTGTTTTGCATCCTCGGGAACAAGTCGGAATATGAATAGATGGACGCATACCGGACGCCTTTTCAGCGTACCGTGCTGCGTAAGACGTCGTTATTTTAGCAGGAATCATTCGGAAGTTCAAATTCGATAAGTTTCATATAATGAAACTCTTGACGCAAAAAGTTTCGTTGTGATAGAATATAGGGACGATTCGTGCCTTTGGGGGCGGCAGATGCGCCCGGATGGCGGAAAAACCATATTCTTACGAAACAGGGGGAACCATGGACAGCGTATCTTTGCGCGTCGGCATGCGCATTCGGGAGGCGCGCAGGGTGCGCGGCATGACCCTTCAGCAGCTTGCGGACGCAATTCACAAAAGCCGCGCCAGCGTCAGCAAATATGAGAATGGCGAGATCACGCTGGACGTGGAAACACTCTGCGAGATCGGCCGCGTATTGTGCGTTCCGGCGGCACAGCTCCTCGATGACGGCGAGGATACAAAGGTGGGTGCAGCCATGCCGCCCGATGCGATGGGGCACAGCCCTTTTTTTCAGGCGGACAGGCTGTATTTTTACTTTTACGATGGGCGCTATCAGCGGCTCAAGACGGGTGTGATCCATATCCACAAGGACAGCGGCGAGGACGGCGGATACCGCGCTTCGCTCTCCATCAGCGCCGTCACCTCTGCCGGGCGCAGCGGCGAGGTCTTTTACACCGGCAAGGTGGTCTATTCCGATATGCTGATCCGCTTCTCTTTTGTCAACCAGTACAATGCGCTGGAGGAGGATCTGCTGTACATCTTTAACCCCATGGAGCGGCGGGATACGACGGATGGCCTGCTGTGCGGCATCTCCAGCGCCGATTTGATGCCCTGCGCCTTCCGCTGTATGGTGACGCTTGCGCCGCAGGAGCCGACGGACACCTTCATTCGTGCGCTGATGATTACCCCGGGGGAGCTGCGCCGGTGGAAGAAGCTGAATATGCTCATCGTGGACAATCAGCTCGCCCGCTGAGCGAAAGGCCGGTTCTTGTACCAGTTCTTGTAAAAGAAGCGATGGATGTGTTATAATGAAATTTACGAGAGGAATGTCAACCCAAAGGGGGATTTCATGATGAAAAAACGCGCGGCGGCGCTGCTGTGCGCTGCGGTGATGCTTTCAAGCACGGCGGCGCTGGCGCAGGGAACGACGTATGTGTTCCCGCACGAGGGCTTTCGATATACGCGGCAGGGCGATGAAACGGTGCTGACCCAGACCAATCTGGCGGAGCATGAGGCACTGCTCACGTCGCTTGGCACCACGAGCGAGGCGGTTTTGGCCAGCTACATGGCCTCCGGCATCGTGATGGAGGTGATCCCGGAGGATGGCGGGCAGATCGCCGTGAGCGTGACGGACGGCGGCGAGTTTTCCGATGTCCAGCGCATGGAGGAGATCTCCGATGCGCGGCTGGCTGCATTTCAGGCGCAGTTTGAGGAGAGCGGCCTGTATGAGAGCGTTTCGCTCACCGATACAAAGCCCGTCTGCGTGCGCCTGACCAGCTCGGCCATGTACGCTTCCACGCCTGTGTATACGCTGCGCTATGCAACGCTGCATCTGGGCAGGCTGTATATGATCGCGCAGACCGTGGTGGGGCGCAGTCCGGAGGCTGCGGACGACGCGCGTATGGAGCAGGTGCTCTCCGGCATGAAACTGCTGTCCACGGCCTCTGAACCGACGCCTTCCATGACGCCTGCGCCTACGCCCACGCCTGTGCCCACGCCTGCGCCCACGCCGGGCGTGGCGGAAGTGCTCGCCAGCGAGGGCAATATGCAGGTGAGCGGCGTGCCGGCCTTTACCAGCGAGGAAAGCCTCACCGTGCGCGGTCAGACCGATCCCTCTGTGGAGGTGCGCGTCGCGGTGGATGACCGTACGCTCGCCAAGACGACCGCCAAAAAGGACGGCACGTTTGAGGTGAAGGTGACCCTTCCCAAGGAGGGCGACCTCGTGCTGGCTGTGATGACGGACAGCGCAGAAGCCATGCTCAACGTGGAGTATCAGATGCCGCTGGCGCGATTTGAGATCACCGAGCCGGAAAATACCACGTTTACCGGCAATCAGGTGCTGGTGCGCGGCAAAACGGAGCCGGATGCGACGGTGTATATCACCGGCAAGGGCATGAACACCAACGTGAAGGCCAATCGCAACGGCGATTTCTCCATCCGCATATTCATGGAGAAGGCGGAGACGCTGACCTTCGCCCTGCGCACCAAGGCCGATCACTTTAAGGAGAATCACACGGAGATCACGCTCACGCGCGAGCTCACGGAACGCGAGGGCATCGCTGATTTCCGCAAGCGTATGCAGTCGGTCAGCTATGACAAGCTCGCCAAGGAGCCGGAGAAGTATACCGGCGTGTATTTCAATGCCCGCGGCAGGGTGGAGGCGTTCACGGACTACGATGGCAGGCCGTGTGCGCTGGTGTGCGTGGACAACGTCGCCGCCGGCGAATGGAAGGACCCGATCTGGGTGGTGCTTTCGGGCAAGGAAGAGCTGAACGTGGGCGATCTGGCCACCTTCTATCTCTCCGGCGAGGGGCTGACGCTCCCGGCAGACGGCGCGTATACCAAGAGCGGCGCGGAGGTGGAGGCGCCTGTCGCGCAGGCGAAGTATGTGACGGAGATCAAGAAGCCGTCCTGAGGGAAAAGCTTCCATATTATAAGGGCGTTCGAGAGGACTTCTCGAACGCCCTTTGCTGTATTGGGAATCGCCTTGATGGGACGGCTTTGATTTGAAAACGGGATTAAAGTGCGCGATGCGAAGCATTACCTGCTCCTGAACAGGCGGCTCTTTGCTGCGGATCATACGGGAACCTCATCCGTCATCCCTACGGGATGCCACCTTCCCCAAAGGGGAAGGCATGGGAGAACGAAAGCAGCTTGACGGGTTGCCCTCCCCTATGGGGAGGGTGCCTCGAAGAGGCGGGTGAGGTCTCCGGCGGGGCTGCGATTCCGGGAAACTCGCATAGTCGCGCAA
>JAXJLD010000146.1:0-7870 GCA_036297385.1 Christensenellales bacterium
CCTGCTTGGGGATTTCATCCCCAAACCCCTTCTCCGCTCCGCGCTGAATAAAGGGGTTAGCGTATAAAATTGAAAAAAAGTATCATTCAGCAAAGTATAGCAGCACGCTTTTTCACATTTGACATATTGTTTTCATGTTTTCTTCACCTTTGCCCGGTATAATATGATGTTATCATGGTGTAATTGACCCGCAAGATACCGCTGCCGGGAATATCTGCCACGCCCTTGCGCGTCCGCTTTTCATCCGTTACAATGGATTGTGCAAAAAAATCTTCAATTCAGCGAAACTTTTTCGCGTTTTCGTCGTCTATACAATAGAGGCTTACCAAAGACAAGCCAGAAAGGAGGGCGGCTGATGAAGAAAATCCGGATGTTCGCCGCAACGCTGTTTGTGCTTCTCTCCCTCACGTTCCCTGCGCTGGCACAGACGCGGGCGCTGCTGGTCGCCTGCACGGACTTTGTCTCCCAGATGGATCTGGGCGCAGCCATCTCCGGCAACCTGCACATGATCGGCTCTGCTTTCCTCAGCGCCGGCATGGGACTTGGGGATCTTTCCATCGAGGACGGCACCATCGGCACGCGCGAAGCCCTCAACGAGGCGCTGCGTAAGGCGTTTGACGGCGCGGCGGAGGACGACCTTTCCATCCTCTATCTCTGCACGCACGGCATCCTCTCCTCCTCCGATGACGAGCAGGTATACCTGCTGCTGGGCGACGGCCAGACGGAGACGCCCATCGGCGCACAGGAGCTGTATGCACTCATTCAGGATATTCCGGGGGAAAAGCTGCTCATACTGGACGCCTGCTATTCCGGCGCACTCATCGGGCGCGGTGCGCCCCAGCAGGGCCGTCTGCCCGGAAGCCGTGTTCCCCCTGCATCCTTTACGCCCTTTCTGGCGGATTCCAGCATCCATGTGCTGACCTCCTCCAGCGGAAGCGAGTCAAGCTGGTATTATAACAGCGAAGCGCTCTCCACCGGCGCGGTCTCCTACTTTGCCTCGGCGCTCTCCAGCGGTCTGGGGCTGTACGGCACGCCTGAGGCCGACCTGAGCGGCGACGGGCGCATTACACTGGAGGAGCTGCATCGGTATCTGCGCGTTGCCGTTCCCTCCTCCTCCTGCCAGATGCTTTCCACCAACGCAGAAAACCTGCTTCTGCCCATCGCCACGGGGTCGATGCTTTCCCGCCCGCTGGCAGGCTTCTCTTACGACACGTCTCTGCTTACCGCTGAGAATCCCATGCTCAATTTCTCCTTTACTGTCACGCAGGAATCTGCCAGCGTACAGTACCGGCTGGTGGATTATGTCAGCGGCGCATGGGATTGGGCGAATGCCCGCACCTATATGGACAGCGGCGATAACGGCGATGGCGTGCTTAGCACGGGCCGCAAGCAGCGCACGCTCTCTTTGGATGGGCTCGCCCCTGAGGAAGGCGGCTACCTGATGCTTCAGGTGTTCTCCATCGCACAGGACGAGGTGCTGCTCTGCTCCGAACGGCTTGTCGCCGTGCAGCCGCAGGAGCACGAAGCCGTCATGCGCATTTCCTGCGGCAAGGCGCTTCTCCATCCGGGACTTGAAGAACTGCCCATCGATGTATCCATTGATATGCCGGTCGAGCTGTCCGTCTCCGTATTCGATGCGGAGGGCAGGCTTGTGCGTCGGCTGCTCGCCAGCCAGCTTACGCGCCCCTCGCCCGATGGCGTAACGCATTTGTACTGGGATGGCCGCAGCGCTGACGGACAGCCCGTTTCCAGCGGCGAATACACCATTGCCGCCGAAGCGCGCACGGGCTCCTCGCGCCTCAAGGCCACCGCTACCACACGCATTGGCCCATAAATGGCTCATCCCATCTGTCTGCGGAACGGCAGCACACGGCAGAACGCCATGCCCATCCGCTCAAACAGCGCATCCAGCTCCCGCTCTGCCGCCACTTTTCCTGCGCGGCTGCACATGGCAAGCTGTGAGAGGGACATTGCGCCGACCGTATCGGGCATACGCACCCGCAGCACAGCCACCGCTTCATCCGGCAGCTTGCCATCCGACAGGCGAAGCGCTGTCCCCGCCAAATCCAGCGCATCCTGCACGCGCTGAGGCGACGGCTGAGGCTCCACGATCAGCACGCGCTGCGCCCCCATCAACAGAAGCTGACGCGCACAAAAGCCCGAGTCCATCTCCCCCAGCAGCGGAGAACCCATGTACTGCATGGGCGCGAGAAACGGCGGAAGCGCCATGCAGGCGCGCGCTGCAAACGCCACGGACGCCTGCATAGCCAGCACAGCCTCCTGCTCCTGCATGAATGGGCGCGTGGAAAACAGCACACGCTGTCCGCTGCGCGCCATCCGACAGGGAAACAGCGCCGCACCGGGACAGAGCGACAGCACCCGCCGACCCGTCTGCATCCCCAGCAGGTGATTGAGGCGCTCGCCTTCGGGCATCGACTTTCTGGTCATTCGCTCGCACGCTGTCCGCGCCATCATCCTTCTGCCCATACCGGCAGCCTGATGGAGCGCCTTTTCCATGTCCGCCATCTCCATCCCAGCGGCAAACCATGCCGCAGGCAGCGCCCCCATGCCCATGGCGCACACCGCGTGCGGCACAATCCCCCGCTGTGCCAGCACCTGCATCACGCCGACGCTCGCCGCTGCGTGCGCACCTACCCCTGTCATTACCACGCCCAGCCGCATGGCTTCGCCCCTTTCTTTCCCCTCATATTCTCCCGATAGTATATGCCAAACCCCAAAATCCAACGCAGCGGGATAGAAAGTTTTTCTTTCTCTTTTCCTGCCCTTCTTTTTATGCTATAATAAGTCTGCCTATTTTGTCGAATCTTGAAAGGAAGTCATCCATGCGTTCACGGATTACAAATTCCAGCCCGCCTAGGAAAAAGCGCCGCACGCTTCGGCGCGCCAAGCCGCGCAAGGGGACACTCCCCTTCCTCATCGGCATGATCGTGCTGGTCATTGTGCTGATTCTCTTTGCGCCGGGGATGAGCCTCACCCCGGCAGCCAACATCTCCTGCACCGAGGTCTCCTCGGCAGATGTCTCCACGGGCGACCGGCACCTGCGCATCTCGGAGGTCATGTCCTCCAACCGCAGTGCATTCCCCGATGAGACCGGCGCGTTCCCAGACTGGGTGGAACTGACCAACACCGGCGATGCCGCCATTCCGCTCAAGGGCTACGGCCTATCCGACCGGGCGGATAAAATCACGTTCATCTTCCCGGACATCACGCTGCAGCCCGGCGAGCACATCCTCGTATTCGCCTCGGACGATAACCAGAACATCGCCGGTCAGCCGCTGCACGCCAAATTCAAGCTCTCCTCCTCCGGCGATTCGCTCTTCCTCTTTGGCAGCGACGGCATCGCCTTTGAGGAGCTGGCTCTCCCGGCAATGGACCGCAACATGAGTTACAGCCTGATCGACGGCGATAGCTACATCATCACCGAGCAGTACACCCCCGGCTACGCCAACACGCAGGAGGGCTTTGCCGAGTTCCGCGCCTCCACAATTCTGGAGACCGGCTCGCTGGTCATCAACGAGATCTGCGCCTCCTCCATCACCACCAGCCGCGACGACGACGGCGAATTCCCGGACTGGATCGAGCTGCACAACACGTCCAGCAAGGCCATCAACCTGTCGAACTACGCGCTCAGCGACGATCCCGATTCGCTGGTGAAGTGGCGCTTCCCGCAGGGGACGGTCATCGAGCCGGGCGGATACTACGTCGTTTACGCCTCCGGCAAGGATCGCCTGTCCACCAACGGCGGCTGGCCGCACGCCAGCTTCCGCCTGCGCTCCGACGGGGAGACCGTCATCCTCTCGGACATTCAGGGGCGCATGGTGGATCTGGTCACCTATGACCTGCTCGAAGCGGACACCTCTTGGGGCCGTGACGAGGAAGGTGTCGGCGGCTTCAAGCGTTTCACCCAGCCGACGCCGGGTCTGCCCAACACCCGCAGCGGCGAGATCGCGATGGACACCAACCTTTGCCTGGCCAATGCTTCCGGCCTGTATATCACCGAGGTGATGTCCGGCAACAAAAAGACCGTCGGACCCAACGTCAACAATCCTTACGACTACATTGAGATTTACAACATGAGCGGACAGGCCGTCAACCTCAAGGGTTACGGCCTGTCCGACAACATCAAAAAGCCGCGCAAATGGCAGTTCCCCGATATTACGATTGAAAACAACAGCTATCTGGTCATCTACTGCGATACCACGCAGACGACCAAGGACGGCGTTTATTATTTTACGAACTACAATCTAGCCAAAGAGGGCGAAACCATCTGCCTCTCCACCCCTACGGGGGAAATTCTGGATAAGGTGGTCGTCCCCCAGCTTTACGATGATATCTCCTTTGGGCGAACGCTGGGACAGGCCGGGCTGTTTTACTACGCCGAGCCTACGCCCGGCGCGGAAAACCGCAGCGGCTTTACCGGCTTTGCAGAGCAGCCCGCCATTGATGTGCCCGGCGGCCTGTATGAGCGCCCGCTGGAAGGCGACAACGCGCTGACGATCACCGTGCCGACCAATTCCACCGTGCGCTACACGCTCGACGGCACAGACCCCACGGAGACCTCCGAGCTGTACACCGGGCCCATCGAGATCCACAAGAATACGGTCGTGCGTGCGCGCGCGTTCCGCGAGGGCGTGCAGCCCTCCCAGATCGTCTCCCAGACGTACCTCATCTCCGTGTACCACACGATGCCCATCGTCTGCCTGACGACCGACCCGGACAACCTGTGGAACGAAGAGACGGGTATGTTCGCCTACGGCCCGAATGTGGACATCAACAAGCCCACACCGTGGTTCAAATACGCCACCTACGGTCAGAAAAACTGGTTTGGCGGCTGGGTGGAGTACTACGATCAGAGCGGCACACAGCAGCTCAGCCAAGGCATGACGTTCCGCGTCATGGGCCAGTATTCACTGGATATGCCGCAGAAGAGCCTGTATATCAAGGCGGACGGCCAGTACGGCAAGAGCAGCTTTGACTACGCGCTCTTTGAGGAACGCCCCTACACCACCTACGCCAGCTTCGTGCTGCGCAATGGTGGACAGGACGGAAAATTCACCCGTGTGCTAGACGGTATGCAGGCGCGGCTGGTCGATCAGTCTGGCTCCACCGTCGCCAATCAGGCATGGAAACCCGTCATCGTCTACATCAATGGCGAATATTGGGGCCACTACAATATGCGCGAACGCGCAGGCGTGAAGATGGTCGCTCAGCACGAGGGCTGGGCCAACCCGGACGACATCGACCTGCTGGAATCCAGCGGTCTCTCCTCCTCTCAGATTGTGCAGGGCTCCAACCGTGATTACAAGCACCTGTACGAGAAGGTCAAGGATGCCGACCTGAACGCCAATCCCGAGCTGCTGGCCGAGGTGGAAGCCAACTTCGATATCGACAATATGTTTGATTATTACATCTTCGAATCGTTCTTTGGCAACACCGACCCTGGCAACATCCGCTACTACCGCAACGCCAAGAGCGGTGACGGCAAGTGGCGCTACCTGTTCTACGATCTGGACTGGGGCCTGTTCAACTCCTCCTACAAGGAGAAAGGCAAGGAATACGCCTCCGGCGGCGTAACCTACTACATGAACCCCAACGGCGCAGGCGCACAGAAGATCAAGGCCAACCTATTCCTGCGCAAGCTGGTGGAGGTACCGCAGTACCGCGAGAAATTCCTCACCCGCTATGCGGAGCTATTCAACTCCGTGCTGACCACCGAGAACATGACCGCTCTGTTCAACGAGATGATTCTGCAAATCAAACCGGAGATGCAGATGCACAACCAGCGCTGGGCAGCGGAAATGCCCGCGCAGGTCAGCTTTGACCAGCCCAAGAACCCCGAGGGCGGCTACAACTACTGGGTGACACGCTGCGAGCGCGCTATCCGCGTCATGAACCGCCGTCCGCACTTCATCTGGCTGGACATCCAGTCCTACTTTGGTCTGAGCGATGCGGAGATGACCCAGCGCTTTGGCCCCTGCCCCACCATCCCTGAGGAATATCAGTAAATCCGAACCAATATTGAAGGAGGTTTTCTATCTATGAACAAAATTATCAATGATGCTACCGTCAACGAGTGGTTTGCCCAGCAAATGGCCAGCCTGACCCCCATGAAGATGATTCTGGCGCTGCTGATGGGCTTCGTTGTCGGTCTCATCATCGCGCTGGTTTACCGCAAGGCTTTCCGCGGCGTGCTCTACTCCCCGTCCT
Organism: Christensenellales bacterium; assembly: GCA_036297385.1. Lineage (GTDB taxonomy): Bacteria > Bacillota > Clostridia > Christensenellales > Aristaeellaceae > Ventricola. The sequence continues at coordinate 6,229 of JAXJLD010000146.1, forward strand.
TCGCCACAACGCTGATTATGCTGTGCATGATTACCACGCCCGTAGTCATGTGCATCAAGTCGAACATCGCCCTTTCCATGGGCATGGTCGGTGCGCTGTCCATCGTCCGTTTCCGTACCGCCGTCAAAGATCCGCAGGACACCGCTTATATGTTCTGGTCTCTGACGATGGGCATTCTGCTGGGCGCGGAGCTGTACACCATCGCGCTGGTGGTGGTGGCGGGCATCTCCATTGCAATGCTGGGGATGGCATTCTTCCGTCTGCGCTCCCCGAACACCTTCCTGCTGGTGGTGCATTACGACGCAGAAGCAGAGAATGCCGTGATGGAGTTTGTGCGCCGCATCAAGGTGCAGCGTATGCGCAGCAAGACCGTGACCCCCGGCGGCGTGGAGCTGACGGTGGAGGTTCAGCTCCGCGAGCGTTTCGATATCGTCAACAAGCTGCTGGATACGCAGGGCGTTCACAATGCGACGCTGATTGCCTGCCAGTCTGAGGCGGGCAACTAAGGGCATTGCCCTTTTCCTCTTCGCTTCGCCACTCTGAACCCGTTTCATCGGGCAGAGGGACATCCGAAGCGTGAAGAGCGAAATTTCGGAAAGATAAGGAGCCCCCTATGATCACACGCAACATTCCGCTGCGGCACGAGCTGAAGTACTTCATCTCCCCTGCCGAAATGACCGTTCTGCGCGGCGTGCTCGATCCGCTGATGCAGCGCGATCCCAACGGCAACGAGCGCAACGAGTACCACATCCGCTCGCTGTACTTTGACACGATCAATGACGACGCGCTGGGGGAAAAGATCGCCGGCGTAGGCAACCGCAAGAAGTACCGCATCCGCATCTACAACTTTTCCGACCGCGTCATCAAGCTGGAGTGCAAGAGCAAGTACGGCGACCTGATCTCCAAGCAATCCGTCACCATTCCCCGCGATCTGGCAGAGCAGCTCATCGCGGGCGACCCGGAAGGGCTTCAGCGTATGCGCCATCCGCTCTTCCACGACGTATTCCGCGAGATGAAAACCCGGCTGCTGCGGCCGGCGGTGATTGTGGACTATGTGCGCGAGGCGTACATCCACCCCGCGCAGGAGGTGCGCGTCACGTTTGACAAGCAGCTCCGCACGGGGCTGTTCTCCAGCGACCTGTTCAACCGCGACCTGCCGACCTATCCGGTGTTTGACGACCCGGTGGAGATCCTGGAGGTCAAGTACGATGAGTTCCTGCCCAGCTACATTCAGGCGATTCTCAGCGGCGTGACGGCACAGCGCAGCGCGATTTCCAAGTATACGCATTGCCGCCGGTACGAGAATAAGGAATTCTGATCCCGTTCTCGAATCGAAGGATACGTTGGGCTGCCGCCCAACCCCTTCTTCGCTTCGCGCTGCATGAAGCATCTTATACTGTTTATATTCTAATACTGTTTTGCTTCTAAAACCGTTCACTCCATTTGAACCCGTTTCAATTGTAGACTTCTTCGCAGTCTGCTCTGAAACTATGTTTTTTCAAGCCTTCCCCTTTGGGGAAGGTGTCATCCCGAAGGGATGACGGATGAGGTCTACGTTAGAACTGCGATTCCGGGAAACTCGCATCATCGCGCAAAGCGCTCCTTGTCATTCCCGGTTTTCCACCCAACCCTCGGCCAACCC
>JAXJLD010000147.1:0-7567 GCA_036297385.1 Christensenellales bacterium
CTAAACCCCCGTCAGGTAACGCTTCGCTCCCTGACGGCTTGACTTGAACGGCTTCGCCTTATGGGGATACGTTGGGCTGCCGCCCAAACCCGCGTGGGGATTTCATCCCCAAACCCCATCTTCGCGCGGAATAAAGGGTTTAGAAGATAAACAGCATCAGTTCTCGCTATCCTGCCCGAAGCGCTCATCCGCCAGCAGCTCCTTGAGCTTACGATCCGGCGCACTCTCATCCGTATCCGGAATAGACAGGTCGATGGTATCGCCCGCCGTCTCCAGCGCAACGATCTTGGTATGCGGCGTTTCGCCTGTGAGGGCAAAGCGCATGGCCACATCCCCGCGCCCCTGAAAGTGCATCGGGATGAGGATGCGGGGCTTGACGGTCATCACAAAATAGCCCGCGCCCGCATCGTACATACTGCCCTGCCGGGGATCGACCGGGAAGAACGCCAAGTCGATGCTCTCCTGCGGAATCGGCTCCACGCACGCATAGAACGACTTCTCCGCCGCCTCGATCTCGGTGATGGAGGACTCGTCCCGCCAGTGCCAGAGATTGAGGTCGCCCGCGTGGAAGATCTTCACGCCGGCATACTCCACCAGAAAGGACACGCCCTCGTCCGTGGAGCCGAACGCCTTCACCTGCACGCTGCCAAAGCCCTGACACTCGCCCGGCTGCATCCGCACGCCGCGATAGGGCTGCGGCACATCAAAGCCCACGATGTACACCGCATCCTCGCCGCACAGATCATAGATGGCCTCCGAAAAATGATCTTTGTGGTGATGGCTGACCAGTACATACAGCTTTTTGTATGCAGCCAGCGCATCGCGCTCCGGCAAAAGCCGCCTATCCGCGCCATGCTCGCTCGCATCAAAGAGAAAACCGGTTTCGCCGATCGTCACCAGGAAGCCGCTGCCCCCCAGATATTCCACCGCAATGTCCTTCATCGGCACAAACGCTCCTTTCCTGAACGCAGCGCCGCCTTTCTGGCGCCTGCGCCTATCCATTCCGGTTTTACCGCTCTCTCTATTGTAACCATTTTTTTCCACTTGTCAATCATTTCCCGTTCTTTTCCACCACAAGCACACCCTTTGCCGCATTAATTTGCTTGAATTTCAGGTTTTTCGCACCACATTTCGTCAATTATCGTCGAATTTTGTCCTCCTCCATCCCCTTGGGCGTCAGGCGCAGCACCCGCGTACACACCGCCTCCATCAGCCGCTCATCGTGTGAAACCGCGATGATGCAGCCGGGATACTGCGCAAACAGCGCACGCACCACCGGCGCGGAGAGCGGGGAAAGGTTGCGGGTCGGCTCATCCAGCAGCAGCACATTCGCACCCGAAAACGCCATCATCAGGAACATCAGCTTCGCCTTCTGCCCGCCGGACAGGCCGCGGCAGGGGTGATTCATCTCCTCGCCGGTGAACTTCATGGAGCCCAGCGCCACGGCGTTTTGCACCTGCTCCTCCTTGCCGCCCGTGCGCACGAGCATCTCCAGCGGCGTTTTGTCCATGTTCAGCAGGCTGCCGGGGTCCTGCGGCATATAAAAGACGGTCAGATCCTCCCGTTCCTCCAGCCGGGCATGGATTTCGCGCAGGAGCGTCGATTTGCCCGCCCCATTGCGCCCCGTGATGCAGAGCTTATCCACAGCACGCACAGCAATGTGGATATCCTCGGCCAGCGTCCGCCCCCCTGCGCACAGCGCATCCATGTGCAGCTCCAGCACCATCTTGCCCGGCGGCAGGGGTGTGCAGCTCAGCTTGGCAAAGATCGCCTCCTCACTTTCGGGCATGGCGGTCATCTCCTGCGCCTCGCGCTCAAAGCGCCTGCCCATGGACAGCACGCTGTGCATCTTTTTCTTGAGCAGGCGCGCCGTGCCGGGGTCCTGCCGGGACACGGCGTTCTGATCGTGCTCCACACGGGCGCGGATCTGTTCAAAGCGGCGCATCTTCTGCGCGTATTCCTCGCGCTCCTTGCGCGCGACCTGCTCCTGATGGGCAAACAGATCGGCACGCGCCTGCACAAAATCCGCATAGCCCTGCCGGGACACGCTCACGCGCGGCAACTGCCGCCTGCGCAGCCGCTCGATGAGCACCACGCCCGTCGCCGCCCGCTCCAGCAGCGCCTCGTCGTGGGAAACGAACAGCACCGATAATCCACATATGCACAGGAAATCCGCCAGAAAGCGCACGGTTTCCCCGTCCAGATCGTTGGTCGGCTCATCCAGCAGCAGCAGCTCCGGCTCATCCAGCAGCAGGCGCGCAAGCTGGAGCTTCACGCGCTCGCCGCCGGAAAACTCTGCCATGCGCTGCTCGCTGTAAAACACGTCGGGCGGCAGGCGCAGCCGCGCGGCCAACGCGCCAAGCTGCCGGGGCGTCTGCTCAAAGAAGCGCTCGCTCGCGCAGAAGTAATCATAGGCGCTCATGCCGCGGTATTCCGCCGGAAGCTCTTGGGGCAGATAGCCGGTGCGAAAGGGATTGACGATGCGCCCGCTGACCTGAAGATATGCGCCGATGGATGCATCGCCCCAGATAGCGCGCAGCAGCGAGGATTTGCCGTTGCCCTCCTCACCGATGAGCGCCAGCCGCTCGCCGGGCTTGAGGGTGAAGGAGAAGTTTTCAATCAGATTCACCAGATCCTTTTGGTGAGTCAGCGTCAGGTTCTGTACATTCAGCAAATGGCATACTCCTTTTCCCGCAACGCTTGGTTGCACAAAAAAATCCGCCTCCGGCCAACGCCGAAAGCGGACGCAAAAAAACAAGCTCTCCCGTGTGCAGCACGGCAGACCTCCTGCGCGATTCCGTCTTTGGGCGTACATGACAAGGCCCTTCCCCGCATCAGACCGACGCGGAAAAAGCCGCCTGCTCTCGCAGCCGGAAGCCCCGTTTCTCCAAGACGAAATCACTTGCGCATGGTTCTGCCGTCACCCCTTTTGTCATTCTTGCGCCATTGTAGCACAAGGCCTGCGCGCTGTCAACCGCCGTCCGTTCAGCTATCCAAATGAATATGAACATTTGGTGAAGCCCGTTGACAGTGCCCCCCTTCGCGACTATAATAGCTCATACTGTGAGCTAATACAGGACTGACCTGAAATCAACCAAGGAGGACCACTTTGGACATCTATCAGCATCTGGCTGAGGAGCTGGTTGAAGCCCTCAACCGAAAGAAAAAAGGCCCCCCGCACGAGGCGGTGAACGCCGCCATGCGCGGCGAGCTGGCCGTTCTGCGGCTGCTGACGGAGGAAAACCGCCCGCTGACGGCGGGCGAAATCAGTCGTCTGCTGTGCATGAGAACCTCCCGCATCGCCGCTGTGCTGGGCGCCATGGAAAAAAAGGGCCTGATCGTTCGCCGCGCAGACGATGGCGACCGGCGTCGCGTGATGGTGACGCTGACGCAGGATGGGCTGACGCTTGGGCAGCGCAAACGCCAGATGGTTGTGCGCGATGTGAGCCTGCTGCTCGCCCAGCTTGGCGAGGAGGACGCCAAGGAATTTGTGCGGCTGATGAAGCGCGTGCATGAGATTCTGCCGCCTGCGCAAGCCCGCGAGGAAGCGTCCACGCCCAGCGCCGACGATTTCCCCTGCTGTACCCACAGCTGTACCCCGGATTGAAAGGAGCCATCATGAATAAAAAACTCTCTACCGGCAAGCGAATGGTATCCTACATCGGCGCATACCGGCGCGATGCGCTGCTCTCGCCGCTGTGTACCATCGCCTGCGTGATTCTGGAAATCCTGATCCCCTACATGACCGCCTCGATCATCGACAGCGGCATCGCCGCAGGCAGCATGGCGCACGTCGTCAAGGTGGGCGCCCTCATGGCGCTCATGGCGATGCTGGCGATGCTCTTTGGCATGAAGGCGAATCAGCTCAGCGCACGGGCGAGCACGGGTCTCGCCTGCAACCTGCGCCAGGCGATGTTTGAAAACATCCAGCGCTTCTCCTTCTCCAACATCGACCGCTTCTCCACAGCGGGCCTCGTCACCCGCCTGACCACGGACGTGACCCATGTGCAGAACGCCTTTCAGATGACGCTGATGATCTGCACGCGTGCGCCGGTGACGCTGGTGGTGGCGCTGGTGATGGCCATGTCCATCAGTGCGCGGCTGTCCATGGTGTTCCTGTGCGTGATGCTGGTGCTGGGCGTGGCGCTGTTCATTCTCATCCCCATGGCGATGCGCTACTTCCGCCAGATGTTCAAAAAGTACGACGTGCTCAACGCGACGATCAAGGAGAACGTCGGCGCCATCCGTGTGGTCAAGGCATTCGTGCGCGAGGAGCATGAGAATGAACGCTTTGAAAAGGCGGCGGACGATCTCTACGCCAACTCCGTGTCCGCCGAGAAGATCGTCTCCCTGAATATGCCCATCATGATGCTGTGCGTGTACACCTGCATCCTGCTCATCAGCTGGTTCGGCGCGAAGATGATCGTCGGCGGCACGGGGCTGACCACCGGCCAGCTCACCAGCCTGCTGGCCTATATCATGAACATCCTCATGAGCCTGATGATGATCTCCATGATCTTTGTCATGCTCAGTCAGTCCGTCGCCGCCGCGCAGCGCATTGAAGCGGTGCTGCTGGAGCAGCCGGACATCGTCTCCCCTGAAAACGCCGTCACCACCGTGGCCGACGGCTCCATCGACTTTGACAATGTCTCCTTCTCCTATGGCAAAGCCGATGACAGAAAACCGGTGCTCTGCGATGTGAGCCTGCACATCCGTTCGGGCGAAACCATCGGCATCATCGGCGGCACGGGTTCGGGCAAGTCCAGCTTGGTCAGCCTCATCTCCCGCCTGTACGATGCGGACAGCGGCTGCGTGAAGGTCGGCGGCGTGGACGTGCGCCGCTACGATGTGGAGGCGCTGCGCCGCGAGGTCTCCGCCGTGCTGCAAAAGAACGTCCTGTTCTCCGGCACCATCCTCAGCAACCTGCGCTGGGGCGATGAGAACGCCACCGAGGCGGAATGCCGCGAGGCCTGCCGCCTCGCCTGCGCCGATGAATTCATCGAGCGCTTCCCCGACGGCTACAACACCCGCATCGAGCGCGGCGGCGCGAACGTCTCCGGCGGTCAGAAGCAGCGCCTGTGCATCGCCCGCGCACTGCTGAGCAAGCCCAAGGTGCTGATTCTGGATGACTCCACCAGCGCCGTGGACACCGCCACGGACGCGAAGATCCGCGAAGCGCTGCGCACCCACATCCCCGATACGACCAAGATCATCATCGCCCAGCGCATCGCCTCCATCGAACAGGCCGACCGCGTGCTGGTGCTGGATGAAGGACGGGTCGCGGCGTTTGATACGCCGGAAAACCTGCTCAAGACCTGCTCGATCTATCGGGAGGTTTACGAGAGCCAGTCCGCCGCCGGAAGCGGTGACTTTGACGAGGCAGCCCGGCGCGACGGCTGCCGCACGGAAGGAGGTGCGCGCGCATGATGCACGGTCCCCACGGCCCGAACCGCCACGCGGGCGGCAAGCGCACCGGCGCTAAAAATCCCGGCAAAACGATGAAACGGCTGCTCTCCGAGGTCATGCGCCGCTACAAGTTCCACTATCTGCTGGTGCTGGTGTGCATCGTGGTCAGCACGCTGGCCTCCGTGCGCGGCACGCTGTTCACCCAGACGCTGATTGACGACTACATCCTGCCCATGACCGGCATGGAAAACCCCGATTTTGCCCCGCTGGCGCACGCCATCGGCGGCGTGGCGGTGCTCTACCTCATCGGTGCGCTGGCCTCGTGGCTGCAAAACTACCTGATGATCTTCGTCACGCAGGGCACGCTGCGCGACCTGCGCCTCAAGCTCTACCGCAAGATGGAGCGGCTGCCGGTTCGCTACTTTGACACGCACGCCCACGGCGATATCATGAGCGTGTACACCAACGACATCGACACCCTGCGCCAGATGGTTTCCCAGTCCATCACGCAGCTCGTCTCCAGCGTGGTGATGATCGTCAGCGTGCTGGCCTCCATGATCGCGCTGAACGTCCCCCTCACGCTCATCACGCTGGTGATGGTGGCGCTGATGATGCGCCTGTCCATGGGACGGATGAAAAAATCCGGCGGCTTCTTCGTGCGCCAGCAGCAGGCGCTGGGCGCGATGAACGGCTACATCGAGGAAATGATGGACGGCCAGAAGGTGGTCAAGACCTTCTGCCACGAGGAAAAGTCGATTGAGGAATTTCAGGCGCTCAACAACGGCCTGCGCGAAAGCGCCTACAACGCCCAGCGCATCTCCAGCTCGATCATGCCGGTGAACATCGCCATCGGCAACCTGAGCTATGTGCTGTGCGCCATCGCCGGCGGCCTGCTGGCAACAAACGGCTATCTCGGCCTGACCATCGGCGCACTCGTCTCCTTCCTCACGCTCAACAAGAGCTTCAATCAGCCGATCAACCAAGTCTCCCAGCAGGCCAATTCCATCGTCATGGCGCTGGCTGGCGCGGAGCGCGTGTTTGAGCTGCTGGACGAGGAGCCGGAGACCGACAACGGCTACGTCACCCTCGTCAATGCCAAGCGCGGCGAGGACGGCACGCTGCACCCGTGCAGCGAACGCACGGGGCTCTGGGCGTGGAAGCACACGCATCAGGCGACGGGCAAGACCGACTATGTCGAGCTGCGCGGCGACATCGTGATGGACGGCGTGGACTTTGGCTACACGGATGACAAGATGGTGCTTCACGACGTCAAGCTCTACGCCACGCCGGGCCAGAAGATCGCCTTCGTCGGCTCCACCGGCGCGGGCAAGACGACCATCACCAACCTCATCAACCGCTTCTACGACATTCAGGACGGCAAAATCCGCTACGACGGCATCAACATCAACAAGATCAAGAAGGACGACCTGCGCCGCTCGCTGGGCATCGTGCTTCAGGAGACGCACCTGTTCACCGGCACGGTGATGGACAATATCCGCTATGGACGGCTGGACGCGACGGACGAGGAGTGCATCGCCGCGGCGAAGCTCGCCAATGCGGACGGCTTCATCACCCGTCTGCCGCAGGGCTACGACACCCTGCTCACCGGCGACGGCGCGAATCTCTCGCAGGGACAGCGCCAGCTTCTGGCCATCGCCCGCGCGGCGGTCGCTGATCCGCCGGTGCTGATCCTCGACGAAGCCACCTCCTCCATCGACACCCGCACCGAGGCGCTGGTGCAGGCGGGCATGGACAGCCTGATGAAGGGGCGCACCACCTTCGTGATCGCCCACCGGCTTTCCACCGTGCAGAACAGCGACTGCATCATGGTGCTGGAGCAGGGACACATCATCGAGCGCGGCACGCACAATGACCTCATCGCCGCCAAGGGCCGCTATTACCAGCTCTATACCGGCGACTTCGCTGAAAACGCTTAAACCACAAAACACTCCCCCGACAGAGACGGCGATGGCCGCGCTTCCGTCGGGGGAGCGTTTGGGTTGCGGTACTTTTATGCTGTCCTGATGCGATTGAACTTCTAAATACTGTTTTGCATTTAAAATCTTTCACTCAGATGGAACCCGTTTCAATCGTAGACCGCTCCGCGGTCTGCTCTGAAACTACGTTTTTTCAGGGATACGTTAGGGCTGCCGCCCTAAAA
>JAXJLD010000148.1:0-12238 GCA_036297385.1 Christensenellales bacterium
CCAAGCCCTGCTTGGGGATTTCATCCCCAACCCCCTTCTCCGCTTCGCGCGGAATAAAGGGGATAAACAGAATCAAATGAAACCTGCTCTGTGCTAAGCCCCTGCTCCCTGCAATTCCCGGCTTTTCGCCCAACCCTCGGCCAACCCCATGGGTTCAGGGCCGCAGCCCTGATCGTTTGCAGGGGGGAAGGGGTGTTAAGAAGGGGCTTGGGGGGAGAATCGAAACTCCCCCCCAGTCCCTCTGGCCCCAGCGGAGCGCGTTCCCCTCTGGGATAGGTAGCAGGGATGACGGATGAGGTTCCCGTTGGAACTGCGATTCCGGGAAACTCGCATCATCGTGCTATGATACGCGGTGAAAAGCAGCTTGTTCAGGGACAGGTAACGCTTCGCTCCCTGCCCCTTGTGTACCGTGCTGCGCACGATCATACGTTAGGGCTGCGATTCCGGGAAACTCGCATAGTCGCGCAAAGCGCTCCTTGCGATTTCCGACGTTCCGCCTGCCTGTTTCCGCCACAGGCGGCGGCAGGCTCCAGTCCCTTCTTCGCTTCGCGCGGAATAAGGGATTTGGCATATAAACCGTATAAAAAGGCTGTCGGCGGAAGCCCATGCGCACGGAGCGCAGAGGATTCCGCCGGACAGCTCAGGCGTTAAAATCCTTGACAGCCGCCATGAAGCGGTTGGCAATTTCCAGCGGACGGGTGATCGCGCCGCCGACGACGACCGCCCACGCGCCGATCTCCAGCATACGGCGTGCCTGCTCCGGCGTGTGAACGCGGCCCTCTGCGATGACGGGGCAGGGCAGCTCCGCCACCATCTGGCGCACCAGCTCATAGTTCGGCTCGCCCTTGCAGTCGCGGGTCTGCGGGGTGTAGCCGTTCATCGTGGAGCCGACGAGATCCGCACCGGCTTCATAGGCGGCCTTCGCTTCTTCCAGCGTGGCGCAGTCGGCCATGATGATGATGTTGGGATACTTGGCCTTCACCTGCCGGAGGAATTCGCCGGGGGTGAGGCCATCCGCACGCTCGTTGAACGTGCAGTCGATGGAGACGATATCAGCCATGGCCTCCATGCACTCATCCACCTCGCGCATGGTCATGGTGATGCGGCCGGTGTAGCCGGGGTACTCGCGCTTGATGAGACCGATGACGGGCAGACCCGTCTCCTCCTTGATTTCCACGATGTCGCGCACGGAGCTGGTGCGGATCATCTTTGCGCCGGCGAGCTTCGCAGCGCGCGCCATGAGGTACATGACGGACTGATCCTTCATATACAGCGGTTCGCCGGGCGTAGCCTGACAGGACACCACGATGGTGCCGCGGATGAGGTCAAAAAGCTCCTGCTTGGTCATGAGTCATATCCTCCCTATCATGAATCGTATTCTTCAAAGGAATCCGGCTTGAGGTACTTGCCGGAGGAAAAGTGAATTTCCATGGCCTTGGCGAAGGCGCGGTAATCATAAGCGGACAGCGCATCGACGATGGCCTGATGCTTGGGGATGGAGCTGATGAGGTGCGGGGACTTCTTTTCCAGCTCAAAGCCCTCGTCCACCGCCCAGATGGCCTCCATCAGCGAATTGAGCACGCCATTTTGCAGCGGACGGAAGAGCGCCATATGGAAATCCCGGTCCGCGCAGGTGAAGGCGATGTCATCGTGGATGCTCTCGTGCATACGATGCACGCAGTCGCGCAGAAGCTGGATATCCTCTTCATTGAGCGTATAGAACGCCTGACGCATATACCCCAGCTCCAGCATCCGCCGGATGCCGAACATCTCGTGGACGGGCTTATCCTCGCCGCCGACGTTGAAGAACAGCACGTTCTGGAACACGAAGTCCAGGCTGAATTCCTTAACCTCCGTGCCGCGGCCGGGACAGGCCTGCACCATGCCCATCAGCTCCATGCTCTTGATCGCCTCGCGCAGCACGTTTCGCGATACGCCCAGCGTCTGGCTCATCTCCAGCTCTGTGGGCAGCAGGTCGCCCGGCTTGAGGCTGTGGCGAACGATATAGCTTCGGATTTCCCGGAAGGTCTGAATGTAGAGCTTGTCTTCCTTTTTAATGGCTCTCATCATTCAACGCTTCACCTCTTTTATACATTGTACTTTGTATGATATTTGCACGTTTATTATAGAGGAATGAGGGGAGACTGTCAATCATCATCCTATATATGACAGGATAAATTCAGCATTATGAATGAAAAGTGAGAAAAAATTTCCAAAAAAGCATTGACACCATTCCGTATTTGTAGTACATTTAAAACAGCGAGCGGACGAGTGGATCCGCAATATAACGAGGATGACGAGGAGGAATTGTCACATGAAGAAACTGTTTGCTCTTCTGCTGTGCATGGTTCTGCTGGTTCCGGCCTTTGCGCTGGCGCAGACGGAGATCACCCTGTGGACGTACCCGATCGGCAACTGGACCAATGCTGAGACCGTGGATGGCATCATTGCCGACTTCAACAAGACCCACCCGGATATCAAGGTGACCGTTCAGTATCTGGACTACACCTCCGGCGACGATCAGGTGACCACCGCCATCGAGGCTGGCACGACCCCGGATATCATCATGGAAGGCCCGGAGCGTCTGGTCTCCAACTGGGGCGCGGCGGGCAAGATGCTCGACCTGTCCGACCTGTGGACCGAAGAGGCCCTCGCTGATATCAGCGCGACCTCTGAAGCCGTTGTCGCGGCGTGCAAGAGCCCGGACGGCAAGTTCTACGAGTATCCGCTGTGCATGACCACGCACTGCATGACCATCAACAAGGCTGCGTTCGAGGCGGCTGATGCGATGCAGTATCTGGATGCGGAGACCCACACCTGGACGACCGAGGGCTTCGTCAATGCGCTGCGCGCGCTGGCCGAGAAGGGCACCACCCCGGTGACCGGCATCGTGTACTGCGGCGGCCAGGGCGGCGACCAGGGCACCCGTGCGCTCGTCAACAACCTGTACTCCGGTCAGTTCACCAATGCGGAGCACACCGCTTACACCGCTGACAGCGAGGCGAACGTCAAGGCGCTCAAGCTGCTGCAGGATCTGGTGAACGAGGGCGTGCTGACGGCCGATCCGGCCATCGTTGCCGCCGATGAAATCGCGCTGTTCTGCAACGGCACCGCGGCCATGAGCTTCTGCTGGAACGCCTCTGCGGCGGCCTCCAACAAGGCGTCCCTCGCCGAGGGCGTGGAGTCCTTCCCGATGGCTTTCCCGTCTGACGACGGCGTGCCGGAGCTGTGCGGCGGCATCTGGGGCTTCGGCCTGTTTGACAACGGCAACGACGAGAAGGCTGCCGCTGCCAAGGAATTCGTGAAGTTCGTCTGCGACGATGCGGAGCAGGGCCCCAAGAGCGTCTACGCGACCGGCTTCTTCCCGGTTCGCAAGTCCTTCGGCGATGTGTACGCCGGCACCGAGAAGGCTGAGAACGCGGATTACGCGATCTTCATGCCGTACCTGGGCGACTACTACAACGTCACCGGCGGCTGGGCGACCCAGCGCACCGAGTGGTGGAACCTGCTGCAGCGCGTCTTCGCGGGCGGCGATGTTGAGGCTGAGGTGGCGACCTACACGACCAACGCCAACGCGAGCATCGTGAAGTAAGTCTGCATCAAGCGAAATCGTTAGCGAAATTGTAAGGAAAGCACAAGGCCCATTCCCTCGCGGGAGGGGCCTTGTGTTCTTGAAGGGAGCGTTTTTATGACCAAGGCCGCCAAGGCGGGGCCAACGCTGTCCAAGGCCAACCAGCGGCGTGAGAACATCGCCGGTTACCTGTTCATGCTGCCGAGCCTGCTGTTCTTCTTTGGCTTCGTCATCTTCCCCATGGGCATGGGCCTGTTCACCAGCTTCTTCAATTACACCATGACCGATTTTTCGTTCGTTGGTCTGGCCAACTACAAGGAGCTGTTTGCCGATCCGATTTTCAGGAAGGCGCTGGTCAATACCATCGTGATCGTGCTGGTGTCCGTGCCGGTCACCTGCATCTTCTCTCTCTGGGTGGCGACTGTCATCTACAAGATGCATGACCGCAACACCTCGCTGTTCCGCTGCATCTTCTATCTGCCGGTTGTCACGGGTTCTGTGGCGGTCACGGTGGTGTGGAAGTGGATGTTCAGCCCGTACACCGGCATCCTGAACTATGTACTCAAGAATCTGGGGCTCATCAGCCAGAACATCAACTGGCTGGGCAATCCGGATTACGCGCTGGGCTGCATCATCCTGATCCTGCTGACCACCTCCGTGGGCCAGCCGATCGTGCTGTATGTTTCCGCGCTTTCCAACGTCGATCACAGTCTGGTGGAGGCGGCGGAGGTGGACGGAGCCACCAATCTTCAGGTGTTCTGGAAGATCAAGTGGCCGCAGATCATGCCCACCACACTGTACATTCTGGTCATCACCACAATCAACTCCTTCCAGTGCTTCGCGCTGATTCAGCTGCTCACATCGGGCGGCCCGAACAACGCCACGCAGACCATCATGTACTACATCTACTACAACGCCTTTAAGCTGAGCCGCTATGGCTATGGCAGCGCCATGGGCATTGTGCTGGCCGGCATCATCGCCGTGTTCAGCGCGATTCAGTTCAGGCTGACCAAGAGTGACAATTAAGAGGGGAGGATACGAGACATGAGCGAGAGCATTCAGGCGACTCCCCATCACTTCAAGAAGCCCAAGTCCGGCAATCAGGATCACAGCGTCCAAAAGACGACGCCGTTTCAGGTCATCAGCGTCATTCTGCTGATTATCTTGGCGTTCCTGTTCACTTTCCCGCTGTACTGGATCATCACCGGTTCCTTCAAGAGCCCGCAGGCGGTCAACGCCCGCATTCCGGTCTGGTTCCCCACGGAGCCGACCATGCTCAACTACACCAAGCTGTTTGAAAAGCCGGCGGGTCTGTGGCTGTTCAATACCGTGTTCATGTGCGTGGCGTCGATGGCGCTGACGTGTGTGGCGGCGGCGATGGGCGGCTATGCGCTGGCGAAGAAGCGCTTCAATGGCCGCGGGGTCATCTTCATGATCTTCGTGTGCGCGATGGCGCTGCCCAAGCAGGTCATCCTTATCCCGCTGCTCAAGGAGATGGCGTTCCTGCATATCCACAATACGCTCTGGGCGGTCATTCTGCCCACGGTCGGCTGGCCGTTCGGCGTATTCCTGATGAAGCAGTTCTCCGAGAACATCCCCAGCGAGCTGCTGGAGGCGGCGAAGATTGACGGCGCGGGCGAGACGCGCACCTTCACGCAGATCGTGCTGCCGATGATCAAGCCGGGCATCGGCGCGCTGGCGATCTTCACGTTCATCTCGGCGTGGAACGATTACTTCCTGCAGCTCATCATGCTCAACGACACCAGCGTGCTGACGATCTCGCTGGGCATTGCCAAGCTGCAGAGCGAGCTGTCCACGGACTACGGCCTCATCATGGCGGGCGCTTCGCTGGGCGCGATCCCGATCATCCTGATCTTCCTGATGTTCCAGAAGTTCTTCACCCGCGGCATCACGATGGGCGCGGTGAAGGGCTGATCGTCCGCCTGCCGGGAAGAAATGTCTCCATTTTGTGCGGGGCGCTTGAAGCCCGGCAGACATGCGTGTATAATAGCCGACAGCAATAAGCTGCCGGAAAGAAAAGGAAAGAAAGCATATGAGCAATCTGGAAAAATACCATGGCGTAATTCCTGCGTTCTACGCCTGCTATGACGAAAACGGCAAGGTGAGCGTGGAGCGCACCCGTAAGCTTGCCCGCCATCTGGTGAACAAGGGCGTGAAGGGCCTGTATGTCGGCGGCTCCTCCGGCGAGTGCATCTATCTGGAAAAGGAAGAGCGTATGCTGACGCTGGAGGCCGTGATGGCCGAGGTCAAGGGTGAATGCACGATTATCGCGCACGTCGCCTGCAACAACACGGAGGAGAGCTGCGAGCTGGCCGCACACGCGGAGAAGATGGGCGTTGACGCCATCGCCAGCATCCCGCCGATCTATTTCCGCCTGCCGGACTACGCCATTGCGCAGTACTGGAACGACATCTCTGCCGCCGCGCCGAATACCGATTTCATCATCTACAACATTCCGCAGCTTGCGGGTGTGGCGCTGAGCGTGAAGCTCTTCAAGGAGATGCGCAAGAACCCGCGCGTCATCGGCGTGAAGAACTCCTCCATGCCCACGCAGGACATTCAGGGCTTTGTGGACGCGGGCGGCGAGCACTGCGTCGTGTTCAATGGCCCGGACGAGCAGTTCATCGCTGGACGCGCCATCGGCGCGTGCGGCGGCATCGGCGGTACCTATGCGGCGATGCCGGAGCTGTTCCTGAAGATGGATGAGCTGGTGCGCGCGGGCAAGTTTGTGGAGGCGCAGCCGATTCAGCACGAGGTCAACGGCATCATTGCCGACCTGTGCGGCTGCCATGGCCATATGTACGCGGTCATTAAAAAGGTGCTGGAGATCAACGAGGGCCTTGAGCTGGGCGGCGTGCATCGCCCGATGGCCAACCTCATCCCCGAGGATATGCCCAAGGTGGAGGCGGCGGCGGCGCGGATTCGCGCGGCGGTTGCGCACTTCTGCTGAGGAAAATACAGAATCTTTCTTCAGCCCCGGGCTTTTGCCCGGGGCTGAATTGGGTTTAAAACCGATCATATTCTCAAGTGCTTCATACCGCGCGAAGCGAAGAAGGGACTGGAGCCTGCCGCCGCCAGTGGCGGAAACAGGCAGGCGGAATGTCGGAAATCGCAAGGAGCGCGTTGCGCGACTATGCGAGTTTCCCGGAATTGCAGCCCTAACGTCCTTTCATACGCAGCACAGCTTACAAGGGCAGGGAGCGAAGCGTTACCTGCCCCCCTGAATAGCTGCTTTTCGCTGCGCAGTATATGCGGTCCTGTTGCGTTTGAGCGCACCTCTTTCAGCAAACAGCAAGAAATAGGCTATCATATGCGTCAATAACAAGGGAGTCCGAGGAACACCAGTCCTCGGACTCCCTTGTTATTGGCTTATTGCGGCGACTTTTTTTCATATTGCGCCATGTGCCGCTTAAGCGCGGCAAATGTTTCGTCACTCAGATCATGCTCGATCTTGCAGGCATCGCGCATGGCGGTCTCCTTGCTCACGCCCAGCATCATCAGCATACGGGTGAGCAGCTCGTGGCGCTCAAAGATGCGCCCTGCAATCCGTTCTCCCTCCGCGGTGAGGAAGATGTGGTTCTCGCCATTGACCGTGACCAGACCGCTTTCGCGCATCTGGCGCAGCACGATGGAAACCGTAGGCCGGGAATAGGACAGATAGGAACAGATATCGACGGCATGCACCTCGGTTTGCTGCTGTGAAAGGATATAGATGGTCTCCAGATAGTTTTCAATGGCTTCGGAAACGGCCATGAAATCGCCTCCTGTTGGGCTGCACATACGCAGTATATCTCTATTAGTCTACCATAATTTCGGAGGATGAACAACCTTTCGGGAGAAAAAAGAGAAATTTGAGAAAAGTGCTTTAGACGTGAAACCGTATGCAATGGCTTGCAGAACTGGCTGCTATGTGGAAATGTGCGAGCTGCCGCCTGAATGAGAACTGCACTGCGACTAACCGGAAGAAAAAAGTGGAAAACAACGCTTGACTTTACAGCAACTGTAAGGTGTATCATGCGCCATGAAAGAGAGGAAAGGAGTTCCCCATTCATGAAAACCCTGTTTTCTAATGTAAAGCTCAAGCCGGGGCAGATTGCTGCACTGCTGGGACTTGTGCTGTTTTCGGCGGTCGGACAGATGCTGCTGCCCTCCTTCTTGGCGCAGATGATCAGCAATGGTGTGGCGGAGGCCAACAACCGTGTCATCTGGGGCTATGCGGCCATCATGGCGGCGGTCACGGTGTTCTCGTGCATCATCAGCTTTTTGTCGGTCAAGATTGCATCGCAGATCTCCACGGATTTTGCCGCGCAGCTTCGCGGTGCGGTCTTTGCGCGGGTGCAGCGCTTTTCCGCCACGGAGATGGATCACTTCGGCACGGCGAGCCTGGTCACCCGCAGTACGTCGGACATCACCAACGTGCAGAATTTTCTGACGCTGCTGCTGCGTGTCGGTCTGCTTGCGCCCATGATGGCGGTGGCGGGTCTGGTGTTTTCTGCTGCGACGGGCGGTCAGGTCAGCACCGTGCTGCTGGTGGCCATTCCGGTGCTGCTGGTGGTGCTGTCGATCATCATGGCGCTGGCCTCCCGTTACTCCATCCGCCTGCGCAAAAAGCTGGACGCCATCAACCGGCTGTTTCTGGAATCGCTGGAGGGCGTGCGCGTCATCCGCGCGTTCAACAAGCAGGCGACGGAAAGCCAGCGGTTTGAGGCCGCCAATGCAGATTACGCCATGACCGCCATGACATCCGGGCGCATCACCAGCCTGCTGATGCCCGCCATCAGCGTGATTTTCGGCGTGACCACGGCGGCCGTGCTGGGCATGGGCGCACATTATGTCAGCACCGGCGCGATGGAGGTCGCCTCGCTGGTGGCCAACAGCCAGTACATCAGCATGGTGCTGACTTCGGTGATGATGCTCTCTCTGGTTATCATGATGTTCCCGACGAGCTTTGCCTGCGCGAAGCGGATTGCGGAGGTGCTGGAGACGGAGAGCAGCATTCCGGACGGCGATTTCCCGGTGGAAAAGCGTCCGCTGCGCGCCAGCGTGGAATTCCGCCATGTGACCTTTGCCTATCCCGGTGCGGATGAGCCGATTCTCAAGGACGTGAGCTTCGTTTCCGGCCCCGGCGAGGTGACAGCCATCATCGGCGGCACGGGACGCGGCAAATCCAGCATCCTCAAGCTCATTCCCCGGCTGTATGACCCGATGTTTGGCGAGGTGCTGATCGACGGCGTGAACGCCAAGGCGTATCGGGCTGAAGATCTGCGTGCGCTGATTGGCTATGTGCCGCAGAAGAACGTGCTGTTCTCGGGAGATATCGCGGAGAACCTGAACTTTGGCAAGGAGGACGGCACGCAGGCGGATTGGGAGCGTGCGGCGCATATCGCCTGTGCGGATGAATTCATCGGCAAGAAGCAGCAGGGCTATCACGACCCCATTGCGCAGGGCGGCTCCAACCTTTCCGGCGGTCAGCGCCAGCGCATGGCGATTGCCCGCGCACTGATGAGGCGCCCGGAGATCTACGTCTTTGACGACAGCTTTTCTGCGCTGGACATGAAAACCGACCGCCAGCTTCGCCAGAATCTCAAGGAGAGCATCGGGGATGCGACGGTCATCATGGTGGCGCAGCGCATCAGCACCATTCTGGATGCAGACCGCATCCTCGTGGTGGACGATGGGCGCATTGTAGGCAGCGGCACGCACCGCGAGCTGCTGGAAACCTGCCCGCTGTATCGGGAAATTGCAGAAATTCAGCTTGGAAAGGAGGCGCTGTGACATGAGCAACAAGACGGTATTTGTGCGCCTGCTCGGCTATTTGAAGGCGCACCGGCTGCGGTTGCTGCTGGTCATGCTGGCCGCCGTCATCAGCACGGCCTTCATGGTGCTGGCGCCCTTCATCGTGGGCAAGGTGACCACGACGCTCTTTGCCAGCATTGCGGATGGCGTATTTTACTGGAAGGCCATCGTGGGGCTGCTGGCAGCGCTGGTGGCGCTGTATCTGGTGGCGCAGCTCTTCGCTTTTTTGCAGGGCTTCGGCATGGCAAAGATCACCGCGAATGTGATGCAGACCCTGCGGCGGGAGATTGATGAGAAGATGCACCGCCTGAAGCTCGATTATTATGACGTGCATACGCATGGCGATATCCTGAGCGTCATTACCAACGATGTGGACACCATCAACAACACCATCAGCCAGAACCTGACTGCCGTGGTGACGCAGGTGACGACGGCCATCGGTGTGCTGCTGATGATGCTGGCTATCAGTCCGGCGCTGTCGGTGATTCCCATTGTCATGGTGCCGCTGTCCCTGCTGAGCGCGGCGGGCGTGATGAAGGCCAGCGAAAAATACTACGGTCAGCAGCAGGAACTGCTGGGCAAGCTGAACGGCTATGTGGAGGAGATGTACAACGGACAGTCCGTCGTGCAGGCGTTCAACTATCAGGAGCGTGCCAAGCAGAACTTCTTCAAGCTGAACGACGCGCTCAAGACCAGCTCCCGCAAGGCGGAGACGACGGCGGGCGCGGTCAGCCCGATTACCACGCTGGTCAACGATCTGGGCTATGTGCTCTGCGCGGCCATCGGCTGCCTGTGGGCGGTGGTGGGCAAAATCACCGTCGGCAATGTGCAGGCCATGCTGGAATACACCTGGCGCTTTGCTGAGCCGTTTTCCTCTATTGCGGGCATGGTGGGCAGCTTTGGCGCGGCGGCTGCGGCGGGCAACCGCATTTTCAGCCTGCTGGACGCCGAGGAAGAGCTGGCAGACCCGGCGGACTGCGTCATCCCGGAGACGAACCGCGGAAGCGTGACGTTCAGCAACGTGCAGTTCGGCTATACGCCTGATCGCCTGCTGATGAAGAACGTCAATCTGACTGTTAAGCCCGGCCAGAAGGTCGCCGTGGTCGGCCCGACGGGCGCGGGCAAGACCACGCTCATCAATCTGCTGATGCGCTTCTATGAGCTGAAGGGCGGCTCGATCGCTGTGGATGGCGTGGATATCCGGAAGATGTCCCGCGCGGAGCTGCGCGACCGGTTCGGCATGGTCTTGCAGGATACCTGGCTCTTTGAGGGGACCATCGGGGAGAATATCGGCTATGCGGAGGAGAACATGGACAGAGAGAAGATCATCCGCTCCGCCAAGTCCGCCTGTGCGCACAGCTTCATCAAGACCCTGCCAGGCGGCTACGACATGATGCTCAGCAAGGGCGCGGAGAACATCTCGCAGGGCGAACGTCAGCTCCTGACCATTGCGCGTGCCATCGCTTCCGACCCGGAGATCATGATTCTGGACGAGGCGACCAGCAATGTCGATACGCATACCGAAGTGCTGATTCAGAAGGCCATGGCCGAGCTGATGCGCGGCAGAACCAGCTTCGTCATCGCGCACCGTCTCTCGACCATCCGCGACGCGGATATGATCCTCTACATGGAGGATGGCGACATCAAGGAAGTAGGCAGCCACGCGGAGCTGATGGAGCGGGACGGCAAGTACGCCGCGCTATACATGAGCCAGTTTGCCTGATTCGCTTTGCAAAAGGGACTGGTGCCTGCCGACACCAGCGAAAAAAACAAGCATGAGGAACGTTGGAAACCGCATCATACTCAAAACGGGATACCCGGAACGAAATGCCGGGTATCCCGTTTTTTGATCCAGTTCCAACCTACTTCTTCGCTTCGCGCTTATTGCTCGCTTTGCTCAGAAAACAGCAGGATGCATTACTCTGCGTAGATGATGTCATCGCGCAAGCGATAGATCGTCGCGCCGTACTTATTGCGGCAGAAGGCGTCCACAAACCAGTCGATGGGCTTGACCGCGTCATACTGCACATAGGCGTAGCGCTCGCCGCCGATGCTCTTGCCCTTCATGTTGGAATCCGCCCAATGAACGGAGTCGGTCTCCGGGTCATAATCCGCAATGAAGATCATGGAGTGGGCGCCCACGCCGTAATAGTAGTTCGCAGCCATCTGGAAGTAATCGCCGCGCCGCACCTGCATCAGAAATTCACGCGCCTTCTGTCGATTCTCCTCCTTGGACAGGCTGCTGTTGTAGCGGAAGGAGGCGGCGGCATAGAAGGGATTGCCCTCGCTGGCGGGTACGTCCTGCCATTCCACGCCGTAGACATAGGGCGCACAGTCGGCCTTCTTCTGGTTGTTGGGGATGACCAGCTCCACATCCGGGTATTCTGCCATACGGAAATCTCCACAGTTTTCCCGGAAGAGATGGACGGTGAAGTTCTTGCAGACGTAGATATCGCCGCTGTACTGTGCGCGCTTGGCGCGGCCGTCGGCTTCATCGTAGAGCGTCTTGGCGGTGGAGAGGATGCGGTCGATAAAGTCCTCGCGTGCGGCAAAGTCCTGCTCCGTGGTATCCGAGACAGTCGAATCCGAGACGGATTCCTCGAGGGTGAGCGCCTCCTCGGCGGCGAGCATATCCTGCATAGAAAGCGTGTCCGCGAGCGCATAGGGCGCGGCCAGACAGAGCAGAAGCAAACAGATGGAAATGAGCTTCATGGGCGATACTCCTTGTGTTGATGATGCCCTATTGTATCACGGATGGGCAGGGGACGCAACGGCAGGAAAGAAATGAAAAGTTTACATCTTGAATTTACAATCTAAGTGCAACACAAAAAAGAAGTGACACACAGCAGG
>JAXJLD010000149.1:0-8376 GCA_036297385.1 Christensenellales bacterium
CCTGCTGTGTGTCACTTCTTTTTTGTGTTGCACTTAGATTGTAAATTCAAGATGTAAAACAGTATCACCTCAAAACAGCCATCCGCTCCGCTTTGTCAGGCAGCCATCCGCGCTTATCGCTTGTTTTGATCAGAACATTGTATGCATCTACATATTTTCCGCGCAAAGCGCGCATACTGATTTCATCCCAACGAAAAGGACGAAATCGTATGCGCGTTTTTCCTTTGCCGCCCCAGCCCGCCCCGCAGACCGCACCGCCCTCCGGCGTGGCGGCCTCTGCCGCGAACGAGGACTTTGCCTTCCTTCCGTTCTGCGCAGAAGCCTTCGCCAAGGCGCGGGCGCGTCATGTGCCCGTCTTTCTGCTCATTGCCGAGTCGCCCGATTGGCCGGACGACCCCACGCTGACGATGCAGCTCGCCGAGCGCACCGTGCCCGTCTATCTGCCTGCCGGAGAACGTCCGGACGTAGAGCTGCTGTGTCAGCGCGTAGGTGCGCTCTTCTCCGGCGAAGGCGCACTTCCACTTTGTGCGCTTCTGCTCCACGATGCGCGTCCCTTCTTGGCCGCGCCGCTGCCGCCCGCCGGTTTTCCGCTGGACACCTCCCGCCTGTATGTCTGGTTGGCACAGGCGGACAGGCGCTTTGCACAGAATCTCCCCGCGCTCGCCGGTCAGGCCGCAGAGGCGCTTGCTGCACTGCGCCCCAAGCCCCTGCGCAAGCCCTATGCCCCGCAGGATGCAGCGCACGATCTGCTCCGCGCCATGCTCGCCCTCGAGGATCAAAAAAGCGGCGGCTTTGGCCGCGCCAAGTCACCGCTGGTCTGCCCGCTTCGCTTTTTGCAGCACGCAGCGCAGCGCGGCGAGCAGAAGGCGCACGCCGCCGTCTCCCGTGCACTCGATGCCATGCTCGCCTCGGCGCTCCATGATCCGCTGGACGGCGGCTTCTTCCGCGCAACGCTGACGGACGATTGGCGCGTGTTTGTGCCGGAAAAGCCGTTGGGCGTGAACGCCATGCTCGCGCTCATCCTGCTCTCCGGCGGTCGGCGGAGCGAAGCCGCACGCCTGCTGGACTTCATCATTCAGGCGTTTTCGCTTCAGGGCGGCGGGCTCTCGCCCATCGTCTCCGCGCCTCGTTCCACCTATGCCTTTACGCCGGAGCAGGTCTGCGCCGCACTGGGCAGCGAGGATGGCCTACGCGCCTGCCGCCTGCTCTCCCTTCTGCGCCAGCACACGCAGGAAGAGCCGCCCGTCACGCCCAGCCGCTTTTCCCCCGTCCACGAGGCGCGTCCCCGCGGCCTGACAGATGAACTGCCGCCGCTGTATCCTCGCCTCAGCGCCAGCCTCACGCCGGAGGACTCGGCCTTTCTGCGCCGCGTTCTGCCCACCCTGCTGCGCACCCGCGCCGCGCGTATGCCGCAGCAGCCGCAGCCGCGCGTGGTCACCATGCACTGTGCGCTGGCCGCCGCCGTGCTGGCGCTGTGCGGGCAGCGGCTGGGCGAAGTGCGCTTCACACAGGCCGCACAGCGCACCGTCACATTCCTCATCAGCCAGCCGCCTGCCGCCGGAGCCGTGCCGCTTCCCGCCTCCGTATCGCCGGTCGGGGCGCTGTATGCGCAGGCCGACTGCGGCGCATCCGCTGCGCTCGCGCTGGCGCAGCTCACCCTCGGCCGTCAGCGCGGCATGGAGACGTACGCGCACAGCGGCCTTCGGCTGCTCAGCATGGCGCTGCATACCTTTGTGCGCCCGGATGGGCTGGTCCTGCACACACCGCGCGACCCCGCAGCGTTCTTCCCGCGCATCCCCGCGCTCTTTGACGGCGAACTGCCCTCGCCCGCCGCGCTGCTCATCCATGCGCTGCGCATCGCGGAGGAGATGCAGCCGCAAATGCGCTTTGGCGAGGCCATCGAGGCCATCTGGCAAGGCGCGGCGCCCTATGTCGCCATGCAGCCCGTTGCCTGCGCATCGCTGATTGACGCGGCCCAGCAGACGCGCGGCGGATGATCTATTCTCTCACCATCCGTTATTCCGTGCGAAGCGAAGAAGGGGAGAGAAGATAACCCGTATGTGCGCTTGGTATCTTCATTCAGATGCTAGTCCGTAAAACTCCCATAGGCGAGCTTGTCGCCCCTGCAATTTTCGACATTCTGCCTGCCGGGCTAAGGCCACGCCTTTACCCGCCCAGCACCTCGCGCAGCAGCTCCGCGTCCATCGTGAAGAAGCTCTCCTCACCCAGCAGCACGCCGTCCCCAAGCGCCTGCTTGCGCGCCTGCAAGCGCAGCATATGCTCCTCCACCGTGCCGGATGCAATCAGCCGGATCACCTGCACGCCCTTGGTCTGACCGATGCGGTACGCGCGGTCGGTCGCCTGATTCTGCGCCGCCACGTTCCACCATGGGTCGTAATGGATCACCACGTCCGCTCCAGTCAGATTCAGCCCGGAGCCGCCCGCTTTGAGGGAAATGAGAAACACGCCCGCTTCGCCCTCGTTGAAGCGGCGCACCCGCTCCATGCGCACCACCTTGTCGGTATCGCCGGTCAGCATAAAATACGCAATCCCCTCGCCATCGAGCGCCTCGGCAATCAGCGCCAGCATCGAGGTGAACTGCGAGAACAGCAGCAGCCGGTGTCCGCTCGCCAGCGCATCGCGCACGATCTCCAGAAGCTGCGCCAGCTTGCCGCTGCCGCCCTGATAGCCCTCCATGCACAGCCGCGGATCACAGCAGAGCTGTCGAAGCCGCGTCAGCCCTGCAAGCAGCTTCATGCGAGCCTGTCCATCCGAAAGACCGTCCGCGCTCTCCCTTTGAAGCTGTGCGGCATACGCTGTATACAGCCTCCACTGTTCCGCCGTCATCTCGCTGTTTATCACGGTCTCCACCTTTTCCGGCAGATCCTCCAGCACATCCCGCTTCATTCGCCGCAGGATGAACGGCGCCACCAGCAGATGCAGGTTTTCCCGCGCACGCTCGTCCGCCTCCCGCACCACCGGCGCTTCAAACCGATCGCGAAAGTGCTTATATGTCCCCAGATACCCCGGCATCAGAAAATCGAAAATCGACCACAGCTCGGACAGCCGATTTTCAATCGGCGTGCCGGTCATCGCAAAGCGATGCTGCGCCCTGAGCGCCTTGACCGCCTTCGCCGTCTGCGAAGCGGCGTTTTTAATATTCTGCGCCTCATCCAGCAGCACATGGGTAAACGCGCACTGCTTATACAGCCGCACATCCCGCCGGAGCTGATCGTAGGAGGTCACCAGCAGGTTTTCCTCCCCATCGATTTGCCGAGCGCGCTCGCTGCCCGTCCCCGACAGGCTGCACACCGTCAGTTCAGGCGCAAAGCGCTGCGCCTCTGCCAGCCAGTTGAGCTGCAGCGACGCAGGGCAAACCACCAGCGCACGCACATGTCTCCCCTGCTCCCGCTCACGCAGCAGCATGGCAAGCGCCTGTACCGTCTTGCCCAGCCCCATATCGTCAGCCAAAATGCCGCAGAATCCCGCATCGCCCAGCGCACACAGCCAGGAAAGCCCCTCAAGCTGATAGCCGCGCAGTGTTGCGCACAGTCCGGCAGGCTGCTTAGCCCGTGTCTGCTGTGCCGCTTTCATCCGTTCCGTCCACGCCTCGATGGCTTCGGGCGCACGCAGAGACAGACTTTCGCGGTTCTTGACCGCCGCATCCAGATACATCGCCCGGCTCATCGGCAGCTCTGCGCCCTGCTGCGCCTCCTCGGCGCACAGGTCAAGGCCGTCCAGCACCTGCGCCGCATCTGCCGCCTGCCGGAGCGCTGCATCCGAGAGGAACGTGCCGTCCTTCAATCGCACATACGCTCGCTTTTCCCGGTATGCCGTCAGCGCCTGCTCCAGCTCCTCCTGCGTGTATCCACCCAGATCAGCCAGCAGAATCAGCTTCTCTCCCTGCACGCTCAAGCCAAAGGTCATGCTGCGCGTCTGGCGCACGTTCATCTGCGCCAGACGGCGGCTCACGTGTACCTCGCCCGTCCGCTCCAGCGCAGGCAGGCGCTCACTCAGCAGGGCATAGCAGGCATCGTCATCGCCCGCAAAGGCGTACGCGCCCCCATCCGCCCTTTCCGGAAACAAAGCCTGCGCCGCTGCGTGCGCGGCCTCCTCAAGCACTGTATCACGGCGGATATGCGGAGCCGGTCGATCGTCCACCAGCTCCGTACCGCAGTAGTCAAAGGCCACGCGGCAGGTCAGCCGCCTCGCGTCCTCAGCGTCCACATAAAACTTGGGAACGACCGGCGTAGGCAGGTGTGACGCCAGCAGCGCTTGCCCTGTGCGCATCACCGCACACGTTCCCGCCGGGCGAATCAACCGCGCACAGACTTCGGGAAGCCGCTTCGCATCAAACCGCGCCCCTTGGGGGCAGAACCGGGCAAGCTCCAGCAGATCCGCCACGCGCGAAAATGCCTCGCCATAGGCGCAGACCACCTCTTTCTCTCCCAGCCGGTACGCGCCTGCCTGCCCCAGAACAACGCCTTCCGTCCTGACACACAGCGCCGCACGCCCGTCCTCCTGCGACAGCTCCAGCGGCAGAGACAGCTCTCCCTGTGCTACCACTGCGGTGTGCGATGCACCGCGTGCATCGCGCACCGTCACCTCGTGTCCCACCAGCAGGCGCATCATCTGGTCCAGCGCCGCGCCCGAAAGCATCAGCTCTGCGCCCACAGCGGCCATGCCCTCCGCTGCCATCATCACCACTTGACCATAGAGCGCCACATCCCGCGCATCCAATTCCTCTACGCTGTGGGAAAACGTCAGTTCACGGCCATAGACCGCCGACTCGCCCCGCTCGGCACGCGACGCAAGCTCCTTCATGCTGCGCACGACATAGGCCCGCGTCCGGCCGATCCTCAGCCCCAGCGCAACTTCCGTCAGCGATACGCGTCGCAGCATGGGATACAGGCGCACGGGCGGCTGCGCACCCTGCGGGCGCGGAGGTCTGCGGTTGAAAAGCAGCATCTCGATCAGCGCATCGTCATCCGTCTCCGTCTCCACCGCACTGCGGCACACGGCAATCATCAGCGCCGCAACGTGTCGGCACCCCCATGCGCTCCCGCCGCATTGTTCGCAGGTACATTCGCAGTATATGAAATCCTTCAGCTCTTGGTCATACAAAAAGGACGGATATTCACACCGCGCCGCGCTGTGTACCACGCCGCTATATCGGACAAGGTCATTCTCCTCCTCCTCCATTTCTACGCCGCGCACACATCCCGACTGCACATCCACCCCGGCACGCGCAAAAATTGCGGAACGCCCAATCGCCCTGCGTGCATCTGACAGTGTAAACATCCGTATGCCCTCCGTTGCTTTTCTTTTGTTGGTTGCTTGGTTCTATTATATTTGCCCTTGTTTTTCTTTTTTTCACGCCGTTCATGCTGGAATTATAGCACTTTATTTCGCCGCCGTCCAAAGATTTTTAAATCTGTCTTGACAAATGTTACATTCCGTAATAAACTAGTGACACAGTTGAGATGAAAGGAGACGCATGCCCTCATGAAGATTGCGTCAGGAAAGAAGTGGATCACGGCGTTCGCCGCTGTGCTCATGGTGTGTGTATGCGCCCTCGCTTCGGCGCAAAGCTATACTCTCGGCGATGAAGCCGATGAAATCGCAACCATCCAAACCGCGCTCAAACAACTCCTGCTGTATACCGGTGATATCACCGGTCACTACGGCGCGAAAACGCAGAACGCTGTCAAGGAATTCCAGAAGCGTCACGGCCTCAAGGCCGACGGCATCGCCGGCGAGGAAACCATTCAGGCGCTGTATGAAATTGCAGACATCGCCTATTCTGATTCCGGAAGTTCTTCCGTCTCCTCCGGCAGCAGTGCGCTTCGCCCGGGCAGCCGCAGCGAAGCCGTGCGCAAGCTGCAGGAGGACTTGCAGACGCTGGGCTATTACTCCGGCAACATCACCGGCCATTACGGCTCGCTCACCGAAGCAGCCGTCATGAAGTTCCAGCGTGCGCATGATCTCTCTGCCGATGGCGTGGCTGGCGGCAAGACGCTGGCAAAGATCACCGCCTCGCTGGGCGGCAAGCCGGAGTCTGGCAACTCCTCTTCTTCCTCTTCTTCCTCCGGCTCCGCGCTGCGCTACGGCGACCGTTCCGAGGCCGTGCGCAAATTGCAGGAGGATCTCAAGTCTCTGGACTACTACTCCGGCTCAGTCACCGGTAAGTTCGGCAAGCTGACCAAGGAAGCCGTCATGAAGTTCCAGCGTGCGCATGACCTCTCCGCTGACGGCGTGGCCGGCACCAAGACGCTGGCAAAGATCGCCACCGCGATGGCGGGCGATTCCGGCTCCTCGTCCGGTTCTTCCTCCGGCTCTTCTTCCGGTTCTTCTTCTGGCTCTTCTTCGTCCGGTTCCTCGTCCTCTTCTTCTATGAAGCTGGATACCTCTGTTACGCTGATGAACGGCACCCGCAGTGATGAGGTGCTCAAGCTCCAGAAGATGCTCACGCAGATGGGCTACTACTCCGGCAACCAGACCGGCAAGTTCGGCGATAAGACCGAGCAGGCCGTCATCACCTTCCAGAAGGCCGTGGGCCTGACCGCTGACGGCATCGCCGGCAAGCGGACGCTGGAAGCCATCAACGCCAAGTACAAGACCGGCTCCACCGGCGGTTCTTCCTCCGGCGGCTCGAGCAACTCCGGTTCCTCCGGTTCTTCCGGCGGCGTATCGGCCAGCGATGTGATCTACCAGAACTTCTACAACTGGCGCACCAAGTACAAGAATGGCGAGCACTGCACCGTCTATGATCCGGCGAGCGGCTATTCCTGGACGCTGCGCATCATGACCAAGGACGCGCACATGGATGCCGAGCCGCTGACGGCGGAGGATACCGCCATCATGAACAAGGCGTTCGGCGGCAAGACGACGTGGACGCCCAAGGCTGTATGGGTCACCTTTGCAGACGGCAAGACCTACATCGGCTCCACGCACAATGTTCCGCACACCCCGTATCACCTGACCAACAACAACTTCCCTGGTCACCTCTGCGTACACTTCCCCATCTCCATGGAGAAGGCTGAGGAGATCGGCCCGTACGCCACGAGCCATCAGGAGACCATCAACGAGGCTTGGAACAAGATTCTGTCCAAGTTCCGCTGATTCTGCACCACAAGGACGAGCTAAAATGCTCGTCCTTTTTCTATCACCGTCCCCCTGCTTCGGTTTACATCGCCCGTGCCCCATGCTATAATGCGGATATCACACTGTGCGCAGGAGGGGCAAGCATGGCCACCATGAAGGATATCGCCAACGCCGTCGGCGTGAGCATGACCACCGTTTCCAACGTCATTCACGGCAATTATGACCGTGTCTCCCCCAAGACTGTCGCACGCATTCAGCAGGCTATCGAGGCCATGCACTATGTGCCCAATATGTCTGCCCGCGCACTGGTCAGCCATTCCCCGCGCATCATCGCTTATGTGGACTGGCACAGCCCACAGGAGAATTACTCCAACAACGGCTTTTCCGGCACGATGCTCTGCCGGATTGAAAACGTCGTCACCACGCACGGCTATTATCTGATGGTGCGCCGCGACACGGATGAGCAGGCCCTGCGCCTGATGATTACGACCTGGAACCCGGACGGCGTGATCTTCAAGGACTGCGTACCGCCGAGCCTCATCGCCTTTGTGCGCAGCCTCGATAAGCCCTGTGTGGCAATCAACACCTATTTGCCCGATCCCGATCTCGTTCAGGTTCATGCGGCAGACTACGACGGCGGGCGCATCGCTACGGAGCATCTGCTGGCGCTTGGACACCGGGACATCGTGTTCATCGGCGCGATCAATCGCGGCTTTCAGAACATCGACCTGCGCTATCAGGCGCACTGCGATGCGCTGCGCGCCGCCGGCATTGCGCCCGATCCCGCCAACCTGATCGACTCCCTGCACCCCTTCCGCGCAGACAGCGCCATCGACATGGGCCGTCAGCTTGCCCGGCGCGGCGGCTTCACCGCCATCTGCGTCAGCGGCGACCAATACGCCGTCGCGGTGATGACCGGACTGCGCGAGAGCGGCGTGCGTATCCCGCAGGATGTGTCCATCATTGGCTTTGATGACACGGACATCGCGCGTATGTGCGTGCCGCCGCTGACCACCATCCGTCAGGACGGCGTGAGCAAGGGCGAACGCGCTGCCGAAGCGCTCTTTGCGCTCATGGACGGGCAGTCGCCCGATCCGCAGGACTTCACCCTGCCGGTTCGCCTCGTCGTGCGCGAATCGACGGGAACCGTGCCGGGCAGATGACGGTGCAAAGCGCCCCTTGCGATTTCCGACCCTCCGCACGCCTGTTTCCGCATAAAAGCGCCATGCGCTCCCCCCCGTCAGGTAACGCTTCGCTCCCTGACGGCTTTGC
>JAXJLD010000150.1:0-22734 GCA_036297385.1 Christensenellales bacterium
ATTGAAACGGGTTCGATTTGAGAAAAAGGTTTTGGAAGCTAAACCATATAAAATGCTTCATTCGGCGCCAAGCGCGACAATGCGAGTTTCCCGGAATCGCAGTCCCAACGTAGACCTCATCCGTCATCCCTTCGGGATGACACCTTCCCTAAAGGGGAAGGCTTGAAAAAACGCAGTTTCAATTTGAAAAAAGGCTTCATACCGTTTTCAAATGAAAGCAGCCATCTGCTAAGCCCCGTCAGGTGACGCTTCGCCCCCTGACGGCTTGTCTTAAATGGCTTCGCCATGAAGGGATACGTTGGGCTGCCGCCCAAACCTGCCTGAGGGACGCTGTCCCTCAGACGCCCTTCTTTGCTTCGCGGTTATAGCGCGATTTAATCAGAAAAAAGGATCAAGCCAGATCGCAAAAAGGAGTACGATCATTTTCATGATGGAAAACAAGACGGTGGCCTTTCACACGCTGGGCTGCAAGGTGAATCAGTACGATACGCAGGCCATGCGGGAGCGCTTTGAGGAGGCGGGCTGCCGCACGGTGGAATTTGAAGAAAAGGCCGATATCTATGTGGTGAACACCTGCACAGTGACCGGCACGGGCGATAAAAAGAGTATGCAGACGATCCGGCGCTGTCATCGTCAGAACCCGGATGCGGCGATTGTGGTGACGGGCTGTCTGGCGCAGCGTGCGGCGGATACGCTGACGCTGCCGGGCGTGCGGCTGGTGCTGGGCACGCAGCGCCGGGGCGAGGTGGTGCAGCTTCTGACGCAGGCGCTTGAGCAGGATGTGGCACTCATCGCGGTGGAAACGCTTCGGCAGGCGCCGTTTGAGCATCTGACCGTACACGCGCACGAGGGGCATACGCGCGCGACGATGAAGATTCAGGAGGGCTGCGACCGCTGGTGCAGCTACTGCATCATTCCCTCCGTGCGCGGCCCGATTCGCTCCCGACCGCTGGAAGAGATCCGCGCGGAGGCGGAGAGCTTGGCGCAGGCGGGCTTCAAGGAAGCGGTGCTGACGGGCATTCACCTGACGAGCTATGGCCGCGAGCAGCATGGTCAAATCACGCTGCTGGACGCCATTCGTGCCGTCCATGAAGTGGAGGGCATTGAGCGCATCCGCTTGGGCTCGCTGGAGCCGGTGATTGTGACGGAAGCGTTTGTTCAGGGGCTGGCAGAGATGCCCAAGGTGTGCCACCAGTTTCATCTGGCGCTGCAAAGCGGCAGTGATACGGTGCTGGCGCGTATGCGCCGACGCTACACCAGCGGCGAGTTCCTTGCGGCGTGTGCGCTTCTGCGCGGCGCGTTTGAGGACTGCGCACTGACAACGGACGTGATGACCGGCTTCCCCGGCGAGACGGAGGAGGAGTTTGCCCAGACGATCGACACCTGCCGCAAGGCGGGGTTCGCGCGGATGCACGTGTTCCCGTATTCCGAGCGCGAGGGGACGAAGGCCGCCGCAATGGAGGGCAGCATCCCCCGCGCCGTCCGAGAGGAACGCGCACGGCGGTTGATTGCCGTGGGGCATGAGCTGGAGTGCGCGGCGCTTGAAAGCCGTGTGGGCAAGCACGAGGCGGTGCTGATTGAGGAGATCGACGATCAGGGCCTCGGTGTGGGCTATACAGGCGGCTATATGCGCGTGCGCGTGCGCGATGCTGAGCCGGGCGAGGTGGTGCAGGTGTGCATCACCGGTGCGGAAAACGGCGAATTGAAGGGCGAAATCGCGCCGTGAAGCGGCGCGTGCAGGGCCGCGCGGCGGCCGAGAAAGGAGTGCATGGTCATGAACGATTGCCTGTTTTGCAAGATCGCGGCGGGGGAGATCCCCAGCGCAAAGGTGTATGAGGACGATGAGGTGCTGGCGTTCCGCGATATCGCGCCGCAGGCACCTGTACACGTGCTGGTGATTCCCAAGAAGCACATTACGGGCTGGTACGCGGCGAAGGAGGAGCAGGATGCGCTGCTGGCACACCTGATGCGCGTGGCGGCGAAGGTGGCGGAGATGGAGGGCATCAGCGAGAGCGGCTTCCGCGTGGTATCCAACTGCGGCGCGGACGCACAGCAGACGGTACCCCATCTGCACCTGCACGTTCTGGGCGGAAAAGCGCTGTCCGGCGAGATGGCGTGACGCTTTTGCGCGATTTACGGCGCATGACGGCGGTTCGTCTCGGAAAACTTTTTCATAAAAATGAAAATTTCCGTTGACGAATGAAGATAGTTGCGCTATAATTAAGCGTACGGTACTCCATTGACGGCGAGTTTGACGCAATGGATCGTCGAATGATTGAGCCGAGGGGAGGGATACTAGATGTCTGAGATCCGTATTCGTGAGAATGAATCCCTGGAAAGTGCTCTGAGGAGATTCAAGAGGCAGTGCGCGCGAGCTGGCGTTATCGCCGAGGTTCGCAAGAGAGAGCATTACGAGAAGCCGTCCGTTCGTCGCAAGAAGAAGGCTGAGGCTGCCCGTAAGCGCAAGTACTGATTCACAAAATCGCTCCATCGCAAGATGGAGCTTTTTTCTTATCCAAGGGCAGCCTGTTCCGCCGCCGGAGGAGGCAGGCTCCAGTCCCTAAAACCCGCTTGGGGATTTCATCCCCAACCCCCTTCTTCGCTTCGCGCGGTGTGAAGCGTTCCAGAACAAGAGCCATCCCCAATGATATGAAACGGAGGAACAACATGACCTACATTTTTTTGCTGTATCCGCACCAGAATGTGCGTTATCGCGCTTCGCTGCGTATGCTGGCCGAGCAGGAACTGCGCATGACGCTCGCTGCGCTGGGCTATGAATGTGATGTGTACGCCGACGATATGGGCGGCGCACCGTGCCTCCGCTTTGACGTGGAGGGATTGGCGCAGCGCGATGAGCGTATGCTCAGCCAGCTTTCCAGCGTCTATGTGATGTTCAGGCGCGAAAATGGCGGGCTTGTCCCGATGGAATCCCTGCATCCGAATTATGTCGGTGAGGATTTGCCGGCGCTGCTCAAATACAAGGGCAAGACGAACGAGATGTTCACCGACGGTATGCTGACCATGGCGCTGGCGGCCAGCGGCTTTATCGGCGCACATGATACGCCGCTGACGGTGTGCGATCCGATGGCGGGGCGCGGAACGACCCTGATGCTGGCGCTGCGCCGCGGCTATCACGGCGTGGGCGTGGAAATCAGCAAGGCGGACGTGAAAGAGGCCTGCGATTACATGACGCGCTATCTGGAGTACCATCGCATCAAGCACAAAAAGACAGAAACAGCGCTGACCGTGCGCGGCAAGGCAGGCGGGAAGGAGACGCGCTTCACGTTTGCGGATACGCCGGAGCATTTCAAGGACGGCGATACGCGCACGCTGCGCATGATTCAGGGGGATACGCGCGATGCGTTGGCGCTGCTCAAGGCCAAGTCCGTTCATCGGATGGTAACGGATATTCCCTATGGCGTGCAGAAGGGAACGGCGGGACGGCAGGATTCCATCGGCGGCACGCTTGAACGTGCGCTGCCCGCATGGCACGATGTGCTGAAGTCCGGCGGTGTGCTGGCGATGAGCTTCAATACCTATGTGACCCGGCGTGCCGATCTGGAACAGCTCTGCCGTTTGGCGGGCTTTGAGATTGTGGAGACCGGCAGCCTTGAGCATTGGGTAGAACAGGCGATCAACCGGGATGTGATCCTCGCGCGGCGCACATAAGGAAGCGTTTTGCCTCTATTCCATACATATTTCAGACAGGGGCTGCGTATGCTGAATAACGAAGCACATCCATGGCCGGTCAGGCTGTGGCAAACCCCATGTGTCCCTTTGGGAGGAGCTGAAACTGGTGGAATCAGGCAGAATGATGGAACGGATGACGGTCGTGCAGCTGCGCGAGCTGGCGAAGGAGCGGCGTGTGCGTCTGCCTTATGGCGTGAACAAGGCGCAGATGGTGGAATTGCTGAGTTGCGGAGCGCCGCAGGGCGAGCTGGAAACGCGCACAGGGGAGACGGAAGAGATCGGTCTGTACAAGCCTAAGCCGCTGGGCTATTACAATGAGGAATATGGCACGAGCAACCCGGTCGTACCCCGGATGATTCAGGCGGGGCTGCTGGGAAAAGGGCAGGGCGTGCTGGAGGTGCAGGCGGGCGGCTATGGTTTCCTGCGTGCCGAAAACTGCTCGCCAGGGCCGGAGGATATCTATGTATCCATTGCGCAGATTCGTCGGTTTGGTCTGCGCAGCGGCGATCTGGTGGTGGGCAGGACGCGCGAGCGGCGCATGGGCGACCGATACAGCGCACTGATGTACATCGACAGCGTGAACGGAGACAACCCGGAGGTGGCGCGGCTGCGCCGCCCGTTTGATGCGCTGACGCCCATTCATCCCAATCGGAGGCTGACGCTGGAAGATTCGGACGGCGGCGGAGATCTGTCGATGCGGCTGCTCGATTTCATCGCACCGATTGGATTGGGACAGCGTGCGCTGATCGTGGCCCCGCCCAAGGCGGGAAAGACCGTGCTGCTCAAGAAGATTGCGCAGGCGGTCAGAAAGAACCACCCGGACGTGGAGCTGGTGGTGCTGCTGATTGACGAACGGCCGGAGGAGGTCACGGATTTCAAGCGCAGCGTGGATGCGCAGGTGATCTACTCCACATTCGATGCGCCGCAGGACAATCATGTGCGTGTGGCCGATATGGTATATGAGCGTGCGCAGCGGCTGGTGGAGCAGGGAAAGCACGTCGTCGTGCTGATGGACAGCCTCACCCGTCTGGCGCGCGCCTGCAATGCCTTGGCGCCCGGCGGGCGGGCGATGAGCGGCGGACTTGCGCCGGGCGTGCTGCAAAGGCCAAAACGATTTTTTGGTGCGGCGCGCAACATCGAGGAGGGCGGCAGCCTGACGATCATCGCTACGGTGCTGGTGGAGACGGGCAGCCGCATGGACGATGTGATCTTTGAGGAGTTCAAGGGGACAGGCAATGCCGAGATTCGCTTGGATCGAGCGCTGTCCGAGCTGCGCATATTCCCGGCGGTGGATCTGGCGCGGTCTGGAACGCGGCGCGAGGAGCTGCTGCTGACGCAGGAGGAAGCGGATGGCGTGCGTGCCATGCGCAGGATTCTTTCGCAGGGGCATCCGCGCGAGGCGGCACAGCAGCTTCTGGGTATGCTGGAGAAAACGGAGCGAAACAAAGATTTTTTCAAAAAATTGCGGGAATGGCTTGCAATTTGGGAGAAAGAAGGGTATACTATACGAAGTCTCCGCTCAAGCGTATGAGAAAGTGTGCCTGTTCGCGCTTTTCATGCGATAGTATTGCGGCATAAAGAGGTGAAAAACATGAAGGAAGGCATCCATCCGAAGTACCAGAAGGTTACCGTGACCTGCGTTTGCGGCAACACTTTCGTCACCGGTTCCACCAAGAAGGAGCTGCGCGTCGAAATCTGCTCCAAGTGCCACCCGTTCTACACCGGCAAGCAGAAGCTGGTTGATGCTGGCGGCCGCGTCGATCGCTTCAAGAAGCGCTACGGCATGTAATAGAAGTCAAAAAGGAGAACTCGAAAGAGTTCTCCTTTTTTGCTTTTGGTCAATACACACCAACCACATCGCAGGAGGCGCACCTATACAGAATTATACAGGTGCGTTAAGCGGCGGCTCTTCTACGAGATGTGTCGACCAGATGTGTTGATAATGCGTCACAAAGGCGGGAAAAACCGCGCATTTGAACGTGCGGGGGAAAGGAAAAGCGGATGGATCATGGCGGTTTTGGCAGACCGAAAGGGCATGGTGCGCCTAGATTTTCGGCTAAACAGGGTACTGAAATGAAAATGTTACACACTTGTTACAAAATTGCGGCTGATTTAGCAAATTCTTCATTGCTCAAGTGCTTGAAAAGTGGGGGGAAATGGTGTAAAGTATGTGAGAAAGGGTGTAAAGTGGCTGTATTGGGGAAGGGGGGATGTCGCGCATGGCACAAATGGCGTTTTCGGGCTCATTTGACCACTCGCTGGATGGCAAGGGACGCGCGATCATTCCGGCCTCTTTTCGGGAGGCACTCGGCGAGGACTTCACCATCACCATCAACCCGAATAAGACCGCCGTGGCCATCTATCCCAAGGCAATGTGGGATCAGCAGCTTGAGCGCCTGTCCCACATCAACCCCATGGACAAAATCGGCATCAAGTATGAGCGCTATGTGATGAGCGTTTCCTTTTCCGGAAACAGCATGGATGCACAGGGGCGCGTCTTGATCCCCGCGAAATTGAGAAGCAAGATCGGCCTGACGCGCGATATCGTGTTCGTCGGCCTGAATTCGTATATTGAGGTTTGGGACGCCGAGGTCTACGCACAGATGGAGGCCGAGACGGAGGAGGACTTCGAAAGCTTGGCGGATTACGTTTACGAGAAGTATCCGATCTGACGGACGGCAGAACGGACGGGAGCAGAAAATCGGCAGGAACGGGAAGGTTCTTGCATGAAGGGCGGGTGAATACACTGATGGCAGGCACATACAAGGCGCACAGCGCGCGCGGCCGGTACAGCCAAGCGGGCTATGTCCGGGAGGAGGAACGGCCGATGTACATCGCGGACGTGCCTGCTGGCTCTGCACAGGATGATCTGCGCGACCTCAATCGCGCAGGATACCGCAGCGAGCGCCCGTGGAACGACGCGCCCGATCCGGTGTTTGAGGAGACGCCGCCCGCTAAGCCGCCCCAAAAGCGGCCTGCGGTGCGCAGACAGCCTCAAAAGCCGAGGACGTTTATGGATCGGCTTGTGGCACAAGCTCGCCGGGAGCGCCGGGACGTGGTCGTATGTGCGGCGTTTGTGGTGGTCATTATGATGATGACAGCGGCGTGGGGACAGAAGATGATCCGCGGCGTGGAGATTCAGCAGACCATCCGAATGTATCAGGCCAATACCGTCGCCTTTGAGCGCGACAACGAGCGGCTGGCTCAAAAGCTGGAGTTGGCGCGGGACGGCAAGCGGATTCGGAATTTGGCGCAGAACGAATTGGGTATGCTTCGCCCGGAACGGGCAAGAACCGAGACGATTTACATTCAGACGCCGGAAAGCGTGGCGGAAGAGCCGGTACAGAACATCGAGGAGCCGAGCATGGAGATCTTGGATATCCTGCTGGGGCTGCTCAACGTGTTTCAAATCGGGGAGTGAGAGGGCTTGCGGTCACCGGGAGCCACCGTACGAAAGCGGATGGTCCTGCTGATGGGCGGATTCCTTCTCCTTTTTCTATGCGTGTTTGTGCGCCTTGTCGATGTACAGATTGTGCAGAGCGAGGAATTGACGCAGCGCGGCGTCCGGCAATGGACGCGCAGCGGAACGGTCGCGGCGCGGCGAGGCGATATCGTGGATACCAATGGAAAACTGCTGGCACAGTCCATCACCAGCTTGATCGTCAGCGCAAGGGTGCGCGACGTGGGAGACGTGGATGGGCTTGCTTCCGTTCTGGAGCGCGAGTTGGGCATTCCTGCGGAGCGAACCCGCGAAAAGCTGCGCGGTTCCAAGGCGGCGGCGGTGACGCTGGCGCGTCAGGTGTCCCGCGAGGATGCGGATCGCCTGCGTGCGCTCATGGCTGGCGGCGAGGATGCGCAAAAGCTCCGTGGAATTGCATTTGACGAAGACGTCAGCAGATGGTATCCTATGGGAAACAGCCTCGCGCAGGTGCTGGGGCTGTGCAATGTGGACGGCGAAGGGCAGAGTGGTCTGGAGCTGCGCTACAATGAGGTGCTTTCCGGCGAGCCGGGGCGCATCGTCACCGAGGTGGACGCGCGCGCCAGAACCCTTCCGGACGGCGTGACGCTCTATGTGCCGGCGCAGGCCGGCAGCACGCTGCGCCTGACCATCGACCGGGAGGTACAGGCGACGGTGGAGCGCGCTGTGCGCGAGTGCGTGCAGGTGAACGAGGCGCAGCAGGTGCAGGCGATCGTGATGGACGTGAACACCGGCGCGGTGCTGGCGATGGCGATGGCACCGACGTACGATCCCGCCGATCCGCCGCGTGAGGATGTGGCAAAGCTGAACGAGCTGATGCGCATTACGACGCTGAGCGACGTGTATGAGCCGGGCTCCACGTTCAAGATGCTGACGGCGGCGGCAGCCATCGACTGCGGCGCGACGAACCCGCAGGAGGGCTTCTACTGTTCGGGGCGCATCACGGTCAACGGCAGCACGGTGCGCTGCTGGGGCGCGCCGCACGGCGCACAGACCATGCGCAGGGCGCTGGAGAATTCCTGCAACCCGGTCTTTACGCAGCTTGCGCTTCGGCTGGGCAGTGACAGGCTGTACCAATACCTGCACGCCTTCGGGCTGGGCAGGCGCACGGGAATCGACCTGTATGGCGAGGCAGCGGGCATCCTGATCCCCCGAAGCCGCGTGAAAGACGTGGATCTGGCGCGCATCGGCTTTGGACAGAGCGTGGCGGTGACGCCGCTTCAGATGATTACGGCGGCCTGCGCGGTCGTCAACGGCGGACGGCTGATGAAGCCCTATCTGGTGGAGGCCATTCTGGATGCGGACGGGCGGGCAGAGCGCGTGTTCAGCCCCAAGGTGGTATCCAATCCCATCTCGGCGCAGACGAGTGCGACGATGCGCGAGCTGCTGGGCGGGGTGGTCGCCGAGGGAGGCGGCAAAAATGCCCGCGTGGACGGCTGGTCTGTCGGCGGCAAGACGGGCACCGCACAGATTTACAAAAACGGAAAAATCGAAACCAACCTGCACATCGGCTCGTTTGTGGGCTTTGCGCCCGTGGAGGAGCCGAAAGTGGCCGTGCTGGTGATTGTCAATGAGGCGCAGGTGAAGCCGGATTACGGCGGAACGACCGCCGCGCCCTTTGCGGCGCAGATCTTTTCGGAGATTCTGCCGCTGCTGGGCGTGCCCAAGACGGATGGAAGCGCGCAGCGCACACAGGTGACGGTGCCGGATGTGACCGGCATGACTGTCCGGGACGCGCGCACCATCCTGCGCGAGCGGGGGATTGACAGCGTAACCGATGGAACGGACAGCGTGGTGACCGGGCAGCTTCCCCCGGCTGGCACGCGCGTGCAGGAAGGATTCTGCGCCATGCTGTATGTGAGCGGCGAAAGCGCACCCACAGCACAGGAGTATACGCAGGTGCCCAATGTGATTGGGCTGCCTGTGCGCGAGAGTGCGCAGGCGCTGCGGGAGGCAGGCCTTGCGCTGTACGCGCAGGGCGATGGCATTGCAGTCAAGCAGAGCCCAGCGGCGGGAACGTACGCTGCGGCAGGAAATACCGTCACGGTCGAATACCGGATACCGTGACCCCATGCACGTTCAAACGATGGAGGAATGATGATGAAGCTCTCACAGTTGACGATGAATATGCCGGAACTGGTTGAGGTGACGGCGGATGCGGAGATCGCGTCGCTGACGGCCAATTCCCGCGAGGCTTGTGAAAATGGCCTGTTCTTCTGCATCCGGGGAGGCCGGGTGGACGCGCACGACTTTGCGCCGCAGGCCCTTGAAAACGGCTGCACGGCGCTGGTGGTGGAACGCAGGCTGCCCATCGACTGCCCGCAGGTGGTGGTGACGGATGTGCGTGCAGCCATGACGCGCATGGCCAGCGCCTTCAACGGCCATCCGGAGCAGCGTATGAAGCTCATCGGCGTGACTGGAACGAAGGGCAAGACGACGACGACCTTCCTGCTCAAGAGCATCTTTGAGGCGGCGGGCGTGCGCTGCGGCATCATCGGCACCACGGGCTGCATTGCAGGCAGCACCAAGCTGCCCAGCCGTCTGACTACGCCGGACCCGATTGAGATGTTCTCCATCCTGCGTATCATGGCGGATGCAGGCGTGCAGGTGGTGTGCATGGAGGTATCTGCGCACGCGCTGTACCTGCGCAAGCTGGTGGCGATGACCTTTGAAGCAGCGGCGTATACCAATCTTTCGCAGGATCACCTCGACTTCTTTGGCTCGATGGAGAATTACTTTGAGGCCAAGAAGCTGCTGTTTACCCCGGAAATGGTGCACAATGCGGCTATCAACGTCGATGAGGACTCTGCGCCGCAGATCATGCAGAACCTGACTTGCCCGACGCTGACTTACGGCATCAGCTGCAAGGCGGATTTGTTTGCCCGTGACATCGAAATTACGGAAAGCGGCGTATCCTTTACCCTCAGTCTGCGCAACCTGCATAGCGAACGCATTCATCTGCTGCTGACGGGTATGTTCAACGTGTATAACGCGCTGGCGGCTGCCGCGTGTGCGCTCATTCTGGGCGTGGATCTGGCGGGCGTGAAGAAGGGCTTGGAGGCGGTGGTTTCCGTGCCGGGTCGCGTGGAGATGCTCGAAACCCATACGCCGTACCGCATGATTCTGGACTATTCCCACTCGCCGGACGCGCTGAGCAACATCCTGCACACCGTGCGGGAGTTCTGCCGCGGGCGCATCATCCTCGTCTTTGGCTGCGGCGGCGACCGCGACAAGGGCAAGCGCCCAATGATGGGCGAGATCGCCGGCAAGCTGGCTGATTATGCCATCCTGACCAGCGACAACCCGCGCTTTGAGGACCCGATGGAGATTCTGGCAGCCATTGAGCAGGGAATTGCCCCTACGGGCGCGAATTATGAGGTGATC
This sequence comes from Christensenellales bacterium, assembly GCA_036297385.1. GTDB lineage: Bacteria > Bacillota > Clostridia > Christensenellales > Aristaeellaceae > Ventricola. The sequence goes on from JAXJLD010000150.1 coordinate 10,553, forward strand.
GAGGATCGCCGGGAGGCCATCCGTCAGGCGATGGAGATGGCTGTGGGCGGCGATATCGTCGTGTTGGCAGGCAAGGGTCACGAGACGTATCAGGACATCTGCGGCGTGAAGCACCCGTTTGATGAAAAGGAGATCGTCAAAGAGATTCTGGAAGAGATGAAGCAGAAAAACTGATTGCGGGGCGAGGTCTCCGCGAGGATTCGGAGGAATGAGCATGCAAAGGATGATGCTTTCCGTGGTGCTGGCCTTCTTGGTCGGCGCACTGCTGGGCAAACTGCTGCTCCCGGTGCTCTACAAGCTCAAGTTTGGGCAGAACATCTATGAGCTGGCGCCCGAGGCGCACAAAAAGAAGCAGGGTACGCCGATTATGGGCGGTCTGGCATTTGCCGGCGCGGCGATTGTGGTCGGTCTGCTGATGAACGAATACAGCGTGCCGCTGGGGCAGAACATGATGCTGGCTGTGATTCTGATGGCGCTGGGCAATATGTGCATCGGCTTTGCGGACGACATGGCCAAGATTCGCGGCGGCAAAAACGCGGGCCTGAGCCCCAAGCAGAAGATGATCTTTCAGACGCTGCTGGCGCTGGCGTTCTCGGTGTACTGCTATGTGCATCCGTTGGTCGGTTCGGTCATCAAGGTGCCGTTCCTGCGTACGGAGCTGGATCTGGGGATTCTGTATATCCCGCTGATGATGTTCGTCATCGTCGGCACAACCAACAGCGCCAACCTGCTGGATGGCTTGGACGGCCTGTGTACGGGCGTGTCGATGATTGACTTTGCCACGCTGGCGGTGATTGCCGCAGCGGCTGGCCTGGGCGGCGATCTGGGCGTGATCTGCGCGGCGCTGGTCGGCGGCCTGATGGGCTTCTGGCTGTTCAATGTCCATCCGGCAAAGATGTTCATGGGCGATACGGGCTCCATGTTCATCGGCGGCGCGGTGGTGGCGGCGGCTATGCTGCTGCGCCAGCCGCTGATCCTGGTGCTGATCGCATTCTGGATGCTCATGAGCAGCCTGTCGGTCATCATTCAGGTGACGTACTTCAAGCATACGGGCGGCAAGCGCATCTTCAAGATGTCCCCGATCCACCATCACTTTGAGCTTTGTGGCATGAGCGAATTCCGCATCGTGGCGCTGTATATGACCACGACGCTGGCGCTGTGCCTGATTACGCTGATGGGCGTGCTGTAACGCTCCGGCGGCAAGCCTCTTCCGATAAAGTTGACAGAAGTGTTATTCTGTTCTGCTCAAGGGAGAGGCTTTGCGCGTTGAGCCCAAAAACAAAAGCTCCGACGGGAGGAAAGACCATGATGGATGTAACGAATAAGCGTGTGCTGGTGCTGGGCATGGCGCGAAGCGGCATTGCGGCGGCCAAGCTGCTGGCGCACAGGGGCGCACAGGTGACCATCAGCGACATGAAGCCGGAGGCGGAATTCGGCGATGCGCTCGAGGAGCTGCGTGCGCTGGGATGCATTTTTGCGCTGGGCGAGGGGCCGCAGCGCCATCTGCCCGGACAGGACATGATGATTTTAAGCCCCGGCATTCCGGTGGCCAAGCCGTTTGTGCAGGAAGCAATCGCGGCGGGCGTGGAGGTCATCGGTGAGCTGGAGCTGGGCGTGCGCATGATGCGCGGCGGCCTGTGCGCCATCACCGGCACCAACGGCAAGACGACCACTACCACGCTGGTGGGCGAATTCTTCCGCGCGACGGGGCGCGGCACGCATATCGTGGGCAACATTGGCTATCCCATCACAGCAGATGCAGGTGAGATGACCGATGACGACCTGACGGTGGCGGAGGTCAGCTCCTATCAGTGCGAGACAATCAGCACATTCCATCCGCACGTCGGCGCGGTGCTCAATATCCGGGAAGATCATCTCGCGCGGCATGGCTCGATGGAGGCATACATCGCCATGAAGCGCAGGATTTTTGCCTGCCAGACGGAGGCGGACTGGGCGGTATTCAACGCCGACGATCCGGTTTGCCGCGAGATGGCGAAGGGTCTCCGGGCAAGATGCGCGTGGTTCTCCCGCACGCAGGAGGTTACCTGCGGCGCATGGGTGAAGGACGGCGTGATCGTGCTGAATCTGGACGGCACGCCGCATGAGATCTGCCGCGCGGACGAGGTATTTATCCCCGGCCCGCATAATCTGGAAAACGCGCTGGCGGCGGTGACGGTCGCGGGAGCGATGGGCGTGGAGCCTGCGCTGATGGGGCCTGTGCTGCGCACGTTCCGCGGGGTGGAGCATCGCATTGAAACGGTGCGCACGCTGGCGGGCGTGACGTGGATCAACGATTCCAAGGGAACGAATGTCGATTCTACCCAGAAGGCGATTGCGGCTATGACGGTGCCGACGGTGCTGATCCTCGGCGGAAGCGACAAGGGGGCGTCCTTTGACCCGCTGGCTGAGACGATTGCTGCCGCGCCGCAGATTGTGCATTGCGTGTTGATTGGTGATACGGCGGAGGCCATTCGCGCGTCGCTTGCGCGCGTGGGCTATACGGCGGTGACGATGGCGGGATACGACTTTGATCTGTGCCTCAAGCTCTGCCGCGAGCAGGCCGTGCCGGGCGGCTGCGTGCTGCTCTCGCCGGCGTGCGCGAGCTTTGATATGTTCAAGGACTACGAGGACAGGGGCAATATATTCAAGGAAAAGGTGGCGGCGATGGCCTGACGCGCCCCACCGGCTGCATGCGGAGGATGAGAAAATTCGGATGGCGGCCGGGAGGGCAAAGGAATGGTCAGAACACGGCGAACGTGTGACAAGACGGTGGTGCTGCTGATGGTGCTGCTGTTGGCAATGGGGCTGACCACGCTGTTCAGCGCGACGTACTATCAGCGGACGGTGGGCGGCGATCCGCTGTCGGCGGTCAAAAAACAGCTTCTGGGCGTGGCGCTGGGGGCGGTGTGCTGCGCGATCCTCTCCAATGTGCCGTATCGGGTGTACAGAAGCCCGAGGGTGACGCTGGTGCTGCTGGGCGTGAGCGTGCTGCTGCTGATTCTGGTCATCATTCCGGGCATTGGCGTGAGCATCAACGGCTCGCGCCGCTGGCTGAATATCGCCGGACTGAGCGTGCAGCCGTCGGAGTTTGCCAAGTATGCGATGGTGCTCTTCATGGCTGGTGCGCTGGATCGGCGCGGCGAGGAGATCGGTTCGCTGTTTCGGGGTGTAGCGCCGCTGCTGCTGGTGCCGGGGGTGATGTTCCTGCTGATTCTGGAGCAGCCCAACCTCTCCACCGGCGGCAGCATCTTGATCTGTGCACTGCTGATGCTTGTGGCCGCCGGGCTGAAAAAGCGACATATGGCGCTGCTGGGCGTGAGCGGGCTGTGTCTGGGTGCGTTCTATGCGTGGAGCGCACCGTACAGGCGTGCACGCCTGCTCTCCTTCCGGGACCCGTTTGCCAAGATGAGCGATGAGGGCTACCAGCTCTCGCAGTCGCTCATCGCGCTGGGCTCCGGCGGGCTGTTCGGCATGGGGCTGGGGCAGGGGCGGCAGAAGTTTGCTTACCTGCCGTATCCCGAATCGGACTTCATCTTTGCCATTGTCGGTGAGGATTTCGGGTTGGTAGGCTGCACGGCGGTCATCCTGCTGTTTGCGGCGTTTGTGCTGGCGGGGCTGCGTGTGGCGCTTGCGTGCCGCGATCGCTATGGCTGTCTGCTGGCGGCAGGCATTACCTCGATGATTGGTATGCAGGCGTTCATCAACATGGGCGTAGTGACGGGCATTCTGCCTACAACCGGCCTGCCGCTGCCATTTTTCAGCGCGGGCGGCACATCCATCACCGTCATGATGGCGGCGATTGGCATCCTGCTGAACATCTCGCGCGATCATGGGCGCACCATCATCGAATATGCGGACGGAGGAAAACGGGCATGAGACACAGAAAACGAAAAAAAGCATCCCAGCAGGCGATGTGCATGGCCATTCTGGTGGTCGCTGTGCTGGCGGTGCTGGTGGTCATCTGCTTTTCACGCGTGTTCGTTGTGCGCGATGTGATGGTGGTGGGCAACCGAAGCCTGCTGCGGGAAGAGGTGGTCACGCAGAGCGGCGTGAAGCCGGGCGACAACCTGTTCAGCCTTTCGGATCACGCGCTCAAGCAGGCGCTGGAGCAGAACCGCTATATTGAGTATGTGGGGCATGAGTTTGATTACCGCGGCACGCTGACGCTGCACATCAAAGAGCGGCTGGGCATGGCGGTGGTGTATGACTTGGGCTACTACTATGTGCTGGACGACATGGGCATGGTGCTGGAATGTGCGGGCAGTGCGTATCCCACCAACGTGGCTGGGCCGCGGGTAACGGGTTTCCAGATCGAGCCGAACTCCCGCATCACCGTGGGCGAGATGCTTCCGGTGCATGACAAGGGACAGCTTGAGGCGATGCAGACGGTACTCTCGGAGCTGGACAGCACGACGATGCTTCCGCATACTTCGGAGCTGAGCGTCAAAAATACGGATAACCTGTACATCCTGACCGCGGACGGCACCAAGATTGAGCTGGGCGACACACACAGCCTGCGCACCAAGCTGCTCATCAGCCGCGGGGTCATCTCCGTGCGGCAGGAGGAGGGTGATCTGCTGGGCGCCAAGATCGACGTATCCAACGGCAAAAATGCGCATTACATTCCGCCTGTTCTGCCGACGGTGACGCCGATGCCGACGGTGACGCCTGCGCCGACGCCCGCTCCCGCACCATAATGTGCGGACAATTCAGGAAAAAATGGACGGAAATGGACAAAATTTGCTCAAGTGGCTTGAAAGAACAGGCATAATCGGTTACAATAAACTCGCATAATAATAGCAAATCAGATGATATTTTGCGCCCGTTCGGGCGAATTTACATGCGGGGCAGACAGGAGCATGAGGATCGTATGATGAAAAGAGCGACAGCGGTTCTGGACTTTGGCACGTCCAAGGTGCTGGTATTGCTTGCAGAGGAGAGCGCGTATCAGAAGGTGACCATCACCTCCGCCGGCATGGCGCAGTATGATGGCTTCATGAATGGAGAGTGGAACGCCCCCGGCGCAGTGACCGACGCCATTGCCAGCGCGGTGGAGGCGGCGGAAAATAAGGTTGGCGCACACATCAAGGAAGTGTATGTGGGCGTACCGGGCGAATTTGTGCGGGTATATGTGATCGAGTCGAGCGTGACCCTTCAGGGCGCAGACCCGAAGGTGACCAGCGCGGACGTGGAGAAGCTGCAGCGGCAGGCCACGGAGATGCTCGATCATCCTACCGGTGTCATCATTCACCGCAGCCCTGCGTGGTTCAAGGTGGACGGCGGGCAAAAGACGCTGGAGCCCGTCGATCAGAAGGGCTCGACGCTTGAGGGCATGATCGGCTTTGTGCTGGCGGATCAGTTCTTCGTCAACGACGTGACCGAGCGCCTGCGTGAGCTGAACATCGAGGTCAAGGGCTTCTTCTCCACCTCCGTGGGTGAGGCCATGCAGATGATCCCGTTTGAGGAGCGCGACCATACGGCCATTCTGGTGGACGTGGGCTATCTGTCCACGGAGGTCATGGCGGTGGAGGGCGATGCGCTGATCTGGCAGAAAGTACTGCCGGTCGGCGGTGCGCACATCACGCTGGATCTGGCCTACGGTCTGGAAATGCCGTTTGATATGTGTGAGAAGATCAAGCGAAGCTACACATTCAATGCGCCGAAGAACACGCAGATTGAGGTGCAGGGCGAGGATGGCCTGCAAACCTTCTCTGGCGAGCAGGTGAGCATGATTGTGGACGCACGCGTGGATGAGATGCTGGAGATGATCGACGAGGCCATCAAGAAGAGCGGCATCCGGCTGGGCAACTGGTCCAACATCTACTTCACCGGCGGCGGACTGATGCCCATGGGTGGTGCACGCGTGTATGCGGCGAGCAAGCTCGCACGCAACGTTCGCGAGGCGGCGACCAAGACGGTCAAGCTCAAGCCTGCGCAGATCTTCGCCAGCGGCAGCGGACTGCTGGAACTGGTGTACAATACCATCGAACTGGAAGAACAGGACGAGAGTCTGTTTGACCGCATCAAGCGTATGTTCCGCCGATGAGCGTGAACCTGCGGAGCGATTCTAGCGAAACAAAAGGGGGATTTTCCTGTGTTTGAAATTGAAATGGACGAGCGTCCGGCAGCTTCCATTAAGGTCGTGGGATGCGGCGGCGGCGGCGGAAACGCGCTCAACCGCATGGTGGACTGCGGCGTGGTGGGCGTCGATTTTATCGCCGTGAACACCGACGTGCAGGCGCTGCGCACCAGCCGGGCCGCGACCATGATTCAGATTGGCGAAAAGCTGACCAAGGGTCTGGGTGCAGGCGCGACGCCCGAAATCGGCAAGAAGGCTGCCGAGGAAAGCCGCGAGGAGATCGCCAACGCGCTCAAGGGCGCGGATCTGGTGTTCGTCACCGCCGGTATGGGCGGCGGCACCGGCACGGGCGCTGCGCCCGTCGTGGCTGAAATTGCCCGCGACATGGGAATCCTGACCATCGCTGTGGTGACCAAGCCGTTTGCCTTTGAGGGCAAGACCCGTATGCGCAAGGCGGAGGCCGGCATTGACGAGCTCAAGCAGCGCGTGGATACGCTGGTGGTCATTCCCAATGAGCGCCTGCTTCAGGTCTGCCCGAAGGGCACGTCCTTCAAGGGCGCGTTCAACTTTGCGGATGACGTGCTGCGTCAGGGCATTCAGGGCATTTCCGACCTGATCTCCCAGACCGGCATCATCAACCTTGACTTTGCGGACGTCAAGGCCGTCATGGAGTCCGGCGGCATGGCGCATCTGGGCATCGGCGTGGGCAAGGGCGAGAAGGCCATGGCCGACGCGGCGCAGAACGCGATCTCCTCTCCGATGCTGGAGACGAGCATCGACGGCGCACGCGCGGTGCTCATCAATGTCACCTGCAATTCCGATTGCTCCATCGTGGATATCAACGATGCGGTCGAGATGATTACCGCCGCTGCCGACAGCGAGGCGAACATCATCTTCGGCGCGAGCATCGACGATGCGCTGGAGGACGAGGTGCATATCACCGTCATCGCGACCGGCTTTGAGAAGGTGCCGTTCCCGCCGCGTGCGTCCAGCGCCGAGCGCCCGGCCTCCCTGCCGAGCCAGGCGGCGTATGTGCCGCAGAGCTTTGGCGGAGCCTATCAGCCGCAGACCGCGCCCAACCGCGGCGGCGCGTACCCGCGTTACGATGTGGGCTACACCCCGGTGACCGGCTATCCGCAGAACCCGGGCGAGCCGGAGGTGCCGACGTTCCTGAATGACAACGGCATGGGCGGTCAGCGCGTTTCGCCGTATGCCGCGATGCCGGATATGCCTGCGCAGCCGATGGAGCCGGAGCGTGCGCCTGCGGAGGAGCAGCGTGCGCCGCGCTCCTTCATGGACGGCATTCCCGCTTATATGCGCCGCAAGTAATTGGTTTAGCCGAGGGGCTGTCGTATGACAGCCCTTTTTTAGAGCAGAAGAATATGGAGGCAGAAAACGATGGTAGAGGCTGCAAATCGGGCGATCACCGCGCTGTTCACTGCGTTGCTGGCGCTGGTGCTGGGCGTGGTGCTGCTGTGCTTTGCGGGGACGGAGTTTTCCTGCAAGCGCCCATTTGCCCTGCCGCAGTGGGCGATGCTGCTCATCGGTGCGGCAGCACTGGGCGGGTTGACGCTGCTTGTGCGCAGGGGACGAGAGTGTACACCTAAGCGCCCGTGGCTCGCGCCGTGTCTGGCAGGGCTTGCGCTGCTGGGCGTGCAGCTCGTGTTGTGCTTCCATGCGTATTTCATCACAGGCTGGGATGTGCGGGGCATTACGGAGAGTGCGTATGCCATTGCGGGCGGCGAGGCGGATATTCACGCGGGATATTTGAGTATGTATCCCAACAATATACCGCTGGTGCTGATCTTTGCGGCGGTGATCCGCGTCGTGCGGCTGCTGCTGGGCAATCCCGGATTGGATCGCTGTATCTTTGTGCTGATTGCGCTGCAATGCGTCCTCAATACGCTGACAGCGATACTCTTATGGTGCATTGCCGCGCATGAGACGGGCTCGCGCCGCTTTGCGTGGGGTGTGGCTGCCGTGTATGCGGTGCTGGCGGGGCTTTCGCCGTGGCTGATGATTCCGTATTCGGACAGCATGGCGCTGCTTTTCCCCACGGCAGTCATCGCGGTTCAGCAGGCACATGGTGAGGGAAGGATGGGCTGGAGCGCATGGCCGATCACCGGCTTGCTCGCGGCGCTCGGCTATCTCATCAAGCCGCAGGCGGCGATTGCGGCGATTGCCGTTGCGCTGCTGGCGCTGCTGCGTCCGGGCCTGCACGGCGGCTGGGCGAGAACGTGGGCGAAGGTGGGCTGCATGGCGCTGGCGTTTGCGCTGCTGGCCGGGCCGGTGCGGCAGATGGCGGTGCAGGCTTCTCCGATCGACGTGAAGCCGGAGCGAAAGATCGGCATGACGCACTTTGCCATGATGGGGCTGAATGAGGAGACGAATGGCACCTACGACTATGATGACGTGGTGCTCTCATGCAGTGCGGCGACGCCAAAGGAGCGGCGCGACTTGGAGCTGGAGGAGATTGGCAGGCGACTGTCGGGTATGACGGCGGGGGAGCTGATCGAGCATCTGAAGAAAAAGACGCTGACCAACTTTGCGGACGGCACGTTCGCATGGGGATGCGAGGGAAATTTTTATGCCCGTCAGCTTGAGGACAAGGACGCGCTACTCTCGCCTTTCCTCAAGAGCCTGACGGATACCGGAAGCCCGCGGTTTTTGTATCTGCTGACGGTGATGCACTGCATCTGGCTGGCGCTGCTGCTGGGGTGCGTGCTGTGCGGCGTGAGGGTGCTGTGCGCAGGCGTGAAGATGGAGAGCGTGCTGCCGGTGATGATGCTTTCGCTCGTCGGGCTGATGGCGTTTGAGTGGATCTTTGAGGCGCGGGCAAGGTATTTGTTCCTCTATGTGCCGTTCTTTGTAATGCTGGGCATGATGGGATGGCGCGGAGCGCGAAAAACCGCGTGAAACGATTTTCTGAATATAACGAGCGATAAGCGCGAAGCGAAGAAGGGAGTCTGAGGGACAGCGTCCCTCAGGCGGGTTTGGGCGGCAGCCCAACGTATCTCCATAGGGCGAAGCCCTTTGTGCAAAGCCGTCAGGGAGCGAAGCGTTACCTGACGGGGCTGATACGGTTTATATTCTAACCCTTTTATTCATCGCGAATCGGAGAAGGGAGCAGCAGCCCAACGTATCCCTCAAAACGCAGTTCCAGAGCAGACCGCAAAGCGGTCTACGATTGAAACGGGTTCAATTTGAGCAAAAGATTTTAGAGGCAAAACAGTATCAGGAACAGTAGAAACCGTATCAGAAAATTCCCGCTTGATACAGAAACAAGCTGCATGGTTTTGTGCCATGCAGCTTGTTGATATACGGCATTACAGGAACTTGAACGTGGAGCGCACCTTGCGCCAGAGATAATTGTAGTAGGAGTACCAATCGCGCGGGGTGGTCAGGCGAATCTGATAGAGCGCCTTGCCGTGCGCCACGACGATCACGCGGCCATTCATTTCGTAGGTCTTGGTGCCGTCGTTGTAATCGGCCTTGTAGTAGCAGTAGTAGCCCTTGCCATCACCGAAGTTGCCGGAAGCAATGGCATTCGGGGTGAAGGTGGTGAAGCTGGCACCCAGCTCCTCCAGAACAGATTCCAGACGGGTTTTCGCATCGGAGGCTGTCTGCTCCAGCCCCATGCTGTACTTTTCGATGGTGATGCGGGTCTGGTAGCCGTCGGGATCCATCATCTCACTCTTCGGCTCCACAAACTGAACGGTCGTCTCCAGATTGGTGTTCGGGTTGAGCAGCCAAGTGTAGGGGATGGAGAAGGAGACGCCCATCGCCGTGTTCTCGTAGTGATCGTAGACAAAGCTGGGCGTGGGGGCGGGGGTCGGCGTCGGCTTGTCGATGGGGTCAATAGGCACCGGCGTAGCCTCCGGGTTTTCCGGGGTAATCAGGTCAAAGTCGATATGGGGCGTGCCCTCATTGGCAACGGCGCTGGGTGCGGCGCTGTCCAGCGGCTCAATCACGCCGGGAAGCCCTTCTGCAAAAGCCAATGACGAGGTCATCAGCGCGCAGGCGAGAAAAAGGGAAAAACGTTTCATTACAACAGCCCTCCGTTCAGAAGCTGAGATTCAATCAGGATAAAAGACAGCATGGTCAGTATAGCAGGTCAAACACAAAAAGTCAACGGCGCGGAAGGGTTGAAAGCCTGGCAGCGGCGGCGTATAATGGAAAAAAGAACGGAAAGCGGGTTGGAAGCAAACACGCGAAAGGGGAGAATACGGATGAAGATTGTGGTGTTGGATGGATATACGCTTTGCCCCGGCGACCTAAGCTTGCAGGCCCTGCGCGAGCTGGGTGAGGTGACGGTTTATGATCGAACGTAGCCGGAGGACGTTGCTGTGCGCATCGGCGATGCGCCGGTGGTGCTGACGAATAAGGCGCACATCACGCGCGAGGTGATGGAGGCCTGCCCGGGGCTGCGCTATATCGGCGTGCTGGCGACAGGGTACAACGTGGTGGATGTAGCGGCAGCCAAGGCGCACGGCATTGTCGTGACGAATGTGCCGGGCTATTCCACGCAGGCGGTTGCGCAGCATACGATGGCGCTGCTGCTGGCTTCTGCCAGCCGTGTGGCGGAATACGATGCGCAGGTCAAGGCAGGCGTGTGGAGCGCCAGCCCGGATTTCTGCTTCTATGCCGCCCCGACAGAGGAGCTGGCGGGCAAGACGCTGGGCATTGTAGGCTTTGGCAGCATCGGGCAGGCGGTGGCGCGTGCGGCGCGTGGGCTGGATATGCGGGTGATCGTCCATACGCGCACGCCGGGCAAGGCAGAGGCACAGTTTGTGACGCTGGATGAACTGCTGACGCAGAGCGACGTGATCTCCCTGCATTGCCCGCTGACGGAAGCAACGCGCGGGCTCATTGGTCGCTCGGCCTTGGAGAAGGTAAAGAACGGCGTGAAGATCATCAACACAGCACGCGGCCCGCTGGTGGATGAGGCAGCGATGGCTGAAGCGCTGACGCAGGGCAAGGTGGGATGCTACATGGCGGATGTGATGGAGAGCGAGCCGCCTGCGGCGGACAATCCGCTGCTGCGTGCGCCCAACACGCTGTTGACTCCGCACGTCGCATGGGCGGCTAGGCAGACCCGTGAGCGTTTACTGGAGGTGGCCTGCGGAAACCTGAGCGCCTATCTGGCGGGAAAGCCGCGCCATGTGGTGGAAGCATGAGTGAAAAAGCGGACTGACTCCCATAAAGAAATTGCACATGTGATGCAGAAAACTGTTGATTTTGCCTAAAGTTTTGCTATAATTTAAGTAAGGATACCCCGTGAGCACTTGAAACAGGCAGGAGGGATCAGAATGGATAATCATGTGATTACGATTGCACGCAGCTATGGAAGCGGCGGACGGCGAATGGGCAGGATGCTCGCTCAGGAGCTGGGCTTCGAGTTCTATGACCGTGAAATTCTGCGTATTGCATCTGATGAAAGCGGAATCAATGAGGATCTGTTTAGGCAGGCCGATGAGACGAAGCAGCATATGCCGCTGTTCCGCATTGCTCGTGAGATGTACACGGGCGAAGTGATCCCGCCGGACAGCGAGGACTTCATTTCCAATGAGAATCTGTTCAGGTATCAGGCCAAAATCATCCGGGAGCTGGCAGCAACGAGAAACTGCGTGATTGTGGGCCGCTGTGCCAACTATATCCTGCGCGGGCGGGAGAATGTGATGAACGTGTTTGTCACCGCGCCGGTGGTGGACTGCGTGCGCCGCGTGATGCAGGTGGATGGGCTGGATCTGGAGGCTGCGGAAAAGAAGATCAAGAAGGTGGACAAGCGCCGCGCGGACTATTTCAAGTATTTTACGGGCAGGCAGTGGCACGATGCTGCGCTGTACGACCTGTGCCTCAACACCGGTCATATGCCGGAGGAGAAGTGTCTGGAGGTCGTCAAGGCGTACATGAAAGCGCGTTTTGAAATGGAATAAGCGCTGCGATGGGAGCCGTCCTGAAAAGGCGGCTCCTTTTTTCGCGCATACGGTGTAATGCCGAATACGGTGTATATTCAATTCATTCAGCGCGAAGCGAAGAAGGGGGGTGAAATCCCCAAGCAGGTTTTGGGGACTGGAGCCTGCCGCCGCCAGTGGCGGAAACA
>JAXJLD010000151.1:0-12936 GCA_036297385.1 Christensenellales bacterium
CCTCTGAACTCCCCTTCCCCCCTGCAAACGATCAGGGCTGCGGCCCTGAACCCATGGGAGGGCCGAGGGGTGGGAGAAAAGCCGGGCGTTACAGGGAGTATACGATGCGCCTAAAATCACTTCGTACTGCCAAGTGCAACTATGTGAATTTCCCGGAATCGCAGCCTGACGGAATCGGCGGGTTTTGAAACAGGATGAAACAAAAAAATCGCCGTGAAGGCGATAGGAGGAACTTTTCATGATCTATGTGCGCTATGAGGAGGCCGTAGAGCAGATGACGCGCGGCCTGTCGAAACTGATGGACGGCAAGACGGCGCGGCGGTTTGCGGAGATCTTTGCAGGCAACTCGCTGGACGGCGTGTACAGCCACGGCATGAACCGCTTTCCGCGCTACTTGGAGGACATGAGAAGCGGGCTGTGCGACGCGAGCGTGACGCAGGCGGAGCGCGTGAGCGGGCTGGGCGGTCTGGAGGTCTGGGACGCGCACTTCGGCGTCGGGCCGCTGATTGCACAGCAGATGGCGGAGCGTGCCATTGAGCTGGCGAAAACGCACGGCGTGGCCTGCGTGGCGCTGCGCAACAACAGCCATTGGCTGCGTGCGGGGCGCTACGGGCTGATGATGGCAGAGGCGGGGATGATGGGCCTGTGCATGACCAATACCTGCATGAACCTTGTCGCCTACGGCGCGAAGGAGCCTTCTACCGGCAACAACCCCATCGCTTTTGCCGTTCCGCGCCGGGAAGGGCCGCTGGTGATGGATATGGCGGTGAGCCAGTATGCCTTTGGCAAGCTGGAAATCATGGCACAGGAGGGCGGGCTGCTGGATACCGCGTGCGGCTATGACACGGAGGGAAGGCTGACCAACGACCCCAAGAAGATTGTCGAGAGCGGGCTGATGACCCCTATGGCGCTGTGGAAGGGCAGCGCACTGTCGATCATGATTGACCTGATGACCTCCATGCTGTCGCTGGGGCGCACATCGCTGACCATCGGCAAGCCGGCTGACGGCGAGAAGGGCATGAGCCAGATGTTCGTCTGCATGAATCCGGCGGCTGTGGTGGACATGGACACGGCGCAGGAGCAGATGGAGCGGACGCTCGATTTCCTGCATGCACTGGAGCCGCAGGAAGGGATGCGCGGCGTACATGCGCCGGGCGAGGGGCTGGAGCGCACGCGCCGCCGCAACCGCGAGCAGGGGATTCCGGTGACGGAGGAGACGTGGAAGCGGATTGTGGAGGCGGCGCTGTAAGCGTCAGTGGAGCGGCTTATAAATCAGACGATGCTCCATGCAGGCCCACGCATCCATGACGGGCGTGCGGAGCTGAATCTCCACCGGCACCAGATAGGCCTGTGAATCCAGCATCACCGGGACGCTGAAGATCAGGTGCAGGCTGCGGTAGCCACTGGCCTTGGGAGAAGCGATGTAGTCGTGAACCTTGTCAAGGCGTGCAACGCCGCTGGTCATCAGCGTGTGCGCAAAGCGATAGACGGCGCGGCGGCTGACGAGCACGGCGCGCAGACCGGCTACATCCCGCAGGGACATCCCTGCGGCCTGCGCTGTCTCCGGCAGACCCTTTTTGCGGAGCTTGCCGCGGATGGACGCGGGCGATTTGAGCCGGAAGCGAATGGCCAGCACGTCGCCTTCGTGCTTGCTTCGTGCGGCGCAGAGCATTTCCAGCGCCGTCTGCACGGCGGCTTCATACGGGCCGTAGAATGTGGCGCCGAACACAGGATCGCTGGACATGGCAGGCACATCGTGGCGCTCTTGCGCGGCGGCAGAAGAGATCATTTCGATATTCACCTCGGATTCTCGGATTTTGTTATGAGCATGATACCCCTGCGATATAGCGGGGATATGACCCCAATCGGGCGCAAATGTGAGCAATCATGGAAAACGCTGCCTGATAGCCTATGCGCGGCACGTGAAAGATATGCGCCCGCTGCGGCGTTCCGATATACAAGAAAGGAATGAACGACATGAAACGAGATTGGGCGAGCGATGCGCTGCGCACGGGGCTGAACAAACGGTCCGGACGCGCGGCGCGCGCGGTGCTGCTGCTGCTGGCGACCGCGGTGTTCTTCATCTTTGCACGCTATGCGCGGTACGCGAAGATTGATGAATTCAGCGGCTATAAGACCGGACAGATGCAGATTCTCTCCGGCGTGATCTTTTCCGCCATTTTTGCGGTGTCCTATGCGGTGCAGCTGCGCGTGGGGCGCAGGCTGCCGACGTATATGCACATCCTGCTGGCGGTGCTGACCGGCGCGGTGCTGCTGGGCAAGATTTCGCTGCTGGACTATGTGAGCGACGATTACGACATCTTTTTGAGCAACTGGATTTATCGCTACTCCCAGATGGGCTGGAAGCAGGGGCTGGGTACCTACATCGAGAGCGACTATACGCCGCCGTACCTGTACCTGATGCAGATCATCTCCCGCGTGCAGGACTACCCGCCGCAGTATCTGGTCAAGGCGATTTCCATCGCCTTTGAGCTGTTGATGGGCTATGCGCTGATGAAGCTGACGGCGCTGCGCGTGAAGGGTGAGGGCGCACCGCTGCTGGTGTACCACATGGCACTGATGCTGCCCACGGTCGTCTTTAACGGCGCGTACTGGGGCCAGTGCGACGTGATCTATGTATCGCTGTGCCTGATGGCGGTGTACATGGGCATCACGCGGCGAAGCGCACGCAGCATGATCTTCTTTGGCATGGCGCTGTCCTTCAAGCTGCAAATGGTCTTTTTCCTGCCGGTGCTGCTGCCGCTGTGGCTGCGCCGGGATATCAAGCTGCGCCATCTGGTGTTGATTCCCATCTCCTATATGGTGATGATGATTCCGGCGTTGTGGGGCGGCAAATCGCTGCACCATGTGCTGACGGTGTATACCCAGCAGGCGGGCGCGTACAACTTCATCACCATGAATGGCCCGAACTGGTATCAGTTCCTGCCGGATCTCAACGCGGACGTGCTGTATCAGATGTTCAGCCCGATGGCGATGGTGCTGGGCTTTGCGTGCGTGATGGCCATGTGCGTGCTGGTGAGCCTGCACCGCGACCGCCTGAGCGTGGACGCAACGCTGCTGATCTGCCTGCTGATGCTCTGCGGCATTCCGTATTTCCTGCCCAAGATGCACGAACGCTACACGTTTGGCGCGGACGTGCTGTCGCTGGTGCTGGCGGCCTATGCGCCGAAGCGGCGCTTCCTGCTGCCGCTGTGCTTCGGCTTTGCCTCCTATGTGGCGTATACGGCGGGGCTGCCGGGCGACAGGATTCTGGATCTCAAGTGGGCGGCGATGTTCCAGCTTGCGGGCATGGCGCTGACGGCGGCTGAGCTGTGGCGCAGCCTGCATACAGAGCAGACGGACGGCGTGACGGAGGTGAAGGCGTGATGGACGAGAGAAAGAAGGCGCTGCTGCGCGATCCGCTTCGCGCGGCGATGGAGGCGCACCTGACCCGAACGGGCAGAGCGGCGCTGTTTGCGGCGCTGCTGGCGGCGTTTGTGCTGGTGGCGGGCAGGCTGTGCGCCGGCATGGAGGGCGCGGGCATTGTGGTGGCGTGCGGCGCTGTGAGCGCGGCGATCCTGATGGCGTTTGCATGGCAGATGCTGGAAAGGGAAAACGTGCTGGTGCTGCTGTGCGCGGCAGGGCTGGGGATGCTGGCGGTTGGCGCACATCTGGCGCTGCTGGATGTAAAGCCGGGGCGCTATGCCAACGTGCTTGCGCCGATGCTGACGGATATGTGGAATTACGACCTTTCCGTGGCGATGGCGTGGGAGGATGGAAGCTGGTCGGGCGTGTACCTGCTGCTGATGGCGCTGCTCTCTCGGGTGGAGAACTTTAGCTGGCTGTACGCGGTCAAGCTGTTCGATATGATCTGCCAATGCGTGGCGGCGGGCGCAGTGCTGCGTCTTGCGCGTCGGCGCGGGGCGAAGGTGCCGGGTGCGCTGGCGGCGATGTTTGCCTGCGTGCTTGCGCCGACGATGCTGATGAATGCGGGCGTGTGGGCGCAGTGCGACGCGACCTTTGCCATGCTGACGCTCTGGGGGATGGCGATGCTGCTGGAGGATCATCCGCTGGCGGGCTGCGTGCTGTGGGGGCTGGCGCTGGGCACAAAGCTGCAAAGCGCGTTCCTGTTCCCGCTGCTGATCGTGCTGTTTATGAAAAACCGCGTGCAGCTTCGCCATCTGCTGGTGCTGGCAGCGGCGGCCTTCCTGTGCCAGATTGCCATTGTGCTGGATGGTCAGGGGATCATGGGCGTGCTGATGCGCTATCCGCTGCAGCTGGACGACGTGCGCTGGGGCGTGGGGCTGTCCGATGGGATGCCCAATGTGTACAAGCTGATGAACGTCGCTTCCGTGCGCGAGTTCAGCGGCATGGGGCTGTATCTGGGCATCGCGTGCGCGATGCTGGTCGTCGGTGGGCTGCTGCGCACGCGGCGAACGCTGACGAACGACACGCTGCTGCTGGCCGCGCTGCTGCTGGCGTGCGGTCTGCCGCTGATTCTGCCGCAGATGAACGCGCGGAGCTGGTATCTGGCGGGTATGCTGGCGTTTGCCTGCGCGGGCAATGCGCGGCGGACGGTGGCGGCGCTACTGATTGAGCTGATTTCCCTGTGCGCATACATGGCCTCCATATTTGGCCATGAGGTGGTGCCGATGGTTCCGCTGTCGCTGCTGGCGATTGCGGCGGCGGTGCTGGTGCTGCTGGAGCTGCTGGATGTGATTTTGAACAGGGACGGCGGGGAGGCGCAGTGCGCATGACGGCTTTTTTCCAACGGATGGACAGGGGGCTTGAGCGTGCAGACGAGCGCCTGCGCGCGTGGCTGCTGGGCGGACGAGCACCCGGCTGGGCAGCGGCGCTGCTGACGCTGGCGGCATTTTTCCTGCTGATGATGACGCGCACGCTGACACAGCTTGCGGGCGCGGAGATGGCGGCGCACACGCCGACGGTGCTGCTGCTGTGCCTGCCGCTGGCGGCGATGCTCGCCTTTGGCCTGCGGCTCTGCCCGAAGGCGGGGATGCTGGAAAAGCTGGGCGTGTGCGCACTGTGCGCGACGGCGATGCTGGCGCGGGTGAGCTTCATCGAGCGTTCCTCCGGCGACTACGACATCTATCTGGCAAACTGGATTGAGCGGCTGGCCGCAGGCTCCTTTTCCGAGGGGATGCGGGCGAACATCGGCGAGTACAACGTGCTGTATCAGTACATTTTATTTGGGATTACGCGGCTGGGTGTGCCGGCGCTGTATGCGGTGAAGGCGGTATCCTTCATCGGAGATGCGTTTGTGGCGGGCGCGGCGGCCAAGCTGGCGGGCGAAAAGCGCGGCCTGCTCGCCTTCGGCGCGGTGTTGCTGCTGCCGACGGTGGTGCTTAACGGCGGGATGTTCGCCCAGTGCGACAGCCTGTATGCCGCTTGTGCGCTGTGGGGGCTGGCGCTGTCGCTGACGGGCAAGCCGATGCGTGCGGCGGTGTGCTTTGCGCTGTCGCTGGCGTTCAAGCTGCAAAGCGCGTTCCTGCTGCCCATCGTCATCGTGCTGTGGGCTGGCGGCAAGCTGCGCGTGCGCGAAGCGCTGGTGTTCCTGCTGACGCTGCTGGCGGTGGCGCTTCCGGCGCTGCTGGGCGGCAAGTCGCTGGCGGACATCGTGGGCATCTACACGGCGCAGACGGGGCTGTACACGGGGCTGAACTACAACGCCGCCAACTTCTTTGCCCTGATGGACACGGCGGGACTGGACGTGTACGCCTATGGCAACTTCGGCATGGCGCTGGCGCTTGGCGTGTGCGCGGTGCTGGTGACATGGGGCGTGCGCCGCGCACAGGCGCTTTCGGATGCGGATCTGGTGCGTCTTTCGCTGCTGCTGGTGCTGCTGGTGGTCTTTTTCCTGCCGAGGATGCATGAGCGCTATTTCTATATGGCGCTGCCGCTGGGCGTGGCGCTGGCGTGCAGGCGCGGCGGGCAGACGATTGCAGCGGCGGTGCTGATGGAGCTGGCGATGCTGGCGAGCATCTGGGCGCTGGCCATTTCGCTGCCTGCGGCGGCGTGCATGATGCTGCTGGCGGCGGCGCTTGTCCTCTCGGACGGGAATTGCGGCGGAGAGAAACCTGTGCTATAATTGAAGCGGGGCGACCGAAAGGCCGCACGGAATCATGAAAATCAACGGAAAAAAGGAGGCCGACGTGCCATGAACAGGGAGGATATGCTGACCTTTCTCAAAAACGAAGCGCGCGGTATTGCCACGATGTTTGGGCCAAACTGCGAGACGCTCGTTCACGATATGACCCGCCCCGGCCATCCGATTCTGGCGATCTACAACGGTACGGTGACGGGGCGCGATGTGGGTTCCACGGCGGATATTTTCGGCGACATCGGCGACTACGATGAGTCGGTATACAAAAACAAGGATTACAACAACCAGCTTGTGCTTTCCCGCGATGGGCGCACGCTCAAGAGCACGACGTTCAATGTCGTGGGCGAGGATTATCACTTCGCGCTGGGCATCAATCTGGACATCACCAACATGGTGCGCGCCGCGCAGATGCTTTCGGAAATGACGGCGACCAGCGGCGATTTGCAGCAGACGCTGATGCAGGATGCGCGCAGCCAGCTCGAGGAGCTGCTGCGCGAGTGCATCAGCGCCGTGGGCAAGGAGCCGGAGGCCATGAAAAAGACCGACCGTATGCGCATTATCCGGATGCTTTACAAGCGCCGGGCGTTTACCTATCAAAAATCGGTGGCGATTGTCGCTGAGCAGCTCAACGTCTCCCGCTATACGGTGTACAAGTACATGCACGAGCTGGAGGAGGCGGAGAAGAAGGGCGAGCATCTGACGGACTGATGCCTTCCCCGTTGGGAAGGCGGCAGGGATGACGGATGGGGTTCCTGTTAGGGATGCGATTTTGGAAATGCTTTTGCGTTTATAGAGTTTGGATCGTATCCTCAAAACCGGCAGGCGGCCGCTGGCATCACCGGCGCAATGTCGTCAATTCTGCGGCTTTGCGATCGAGGCCGACGCCTTGCAAAAAGATTTCCATCACAAAAACGCACGGATGCAGCTCCGTGCGTTTTATATGTCTTTGTTTTTTGACAGCTTACGGGACGGCTTTGACGGCCTTGACCCCAAAGTAACTCGCCATGGATTCATTTGTCCAGACGGTTTCATCCTCGTAGGCGGTGGGCTTGCCGGTCATGGTCTGCACCGTCCATGCGGGTAGTTCCACCGTATCCTCCGGGGCGGCGGCTTCGCAGAGCGCATACTCGTTCTGGAACTGCGCGATATACGCTGCCTGCGTGCCATCAAGCTGATCGGTGACGAGCTTGGCATAGCCGTTCATCTGACCGAGCAGCAGACACAGCACGAACGCCGCAGCGCCCAGCAGATAGCAGCGTTTGGCGGTGCGGGCGCTGCACAGCACGGCACGGTGCGCCGTTTTCAGGCGCAGCAGGATCAGAATATAGGCCAGCGGCGCGGCGAGCAGCACATAAAAGTGGTACATATTCACCACGCGCCCACTCCCTGCGTAGCCGGAGGAATACATATGCGGGATAATCATGGCGCAGAGAATGAGGTAGAAGCCGAAAAGCGTGGCAGGGATGGGCGGACAGCGCCAGCGGACATCCTCCATGCGGTCGGTCGCCTGTGCCAGAAGCGGCGTGGCGGCGACGAGCAGCGTCAGAAGCGGCGTTCTGACGAGAAAGCGCACGATGTACAGCGCCGCATCCCGCAGCGTCCAGACCACAGAGGACAGCAACCACGCCATGCCCGCCTGATGCGCACCGTCACGCGCCATGCGCACGCTGTTGCCCGGCGCAATGACCGAGAGCAGCAGACCCAGCAGCAGGGGGAGCATCAGCAGCGCGGTGCGCAGCGCCGCCTGTTTTTGGGCGCGCTTTTCTTCCGGACCGCCAAAATCGCGATGAAGCGATGCGCCGTCATGGCCCAGCACGGCGATCATGCCAGCAGCGGGCGTGCGGTGCGCTGCCCAGAGGCGGGCGAGCGCCATCATGAAGAGGGCGGCGAGCGTCATCATGGCGGTGATGTAGTTGTCCATGCCCAGCGCAAAGAGCAGGCCGCAGGCCAGAACGGCGTGGGCAATGCCAGATGCGCCGAAAGTGCGCCGCTCGCTCAGGCGATCGCACAGCACGAGCGTGAGCAGGGCGATGGCCTGCGCACCGGTGTAAAACCATGCGCCGTTGAACCAGTAAATGCCCTCGACGATATCCGGCAGAAACAGGAGGCTCAGCGCGGAGAGGACGCCATACAGCGGCAGCCACACGCTGCGCGGCAGAGCCATACGATGCCCCAGCATATGCCGGATGAACGCCAGCCATGCGGTGAGGTGCAGCGCCAGCAGGACGATGGCGTGTACGCCGTAATGCGCGAGGGAAAACACGGTGGGGTTGAGCGTCATGACCAGCACGCCGGTGAGGGTGCCCTGCCAGTCCCGCCAGGTGCGCAGCGCATAGCTGAGCGCATCCTTGAGGACGTGCAGCAGGCTGCCGGTCTGCACCCATGTGGGATGGGTGTAGACGGCAAAGGTGAAGTCATCCGTCGCCGGATGCGCGGCGGGCGCGGCGAGGAAGAACGGCGCGAGCAGCGCCATCCACAGCAGGACGGCGGCGAACAGCCTCACTTTTTTCATGGCTTACGCTCCAAACTCGGCCTTGCAGCGCGCCAGCATCTCGCGGATGGGGAGCTGATACGGGCAGCGGGCTTCGCACGCACCACAGCCGATGCAGTCACCCGCCTTTTTGGGCATGGCGGCATAGCGCGTCTTGGCCCAGTCGCCCAGACCATAGCGCTGCAAGTAGCCTTCCAGCACGAAGATGCCGCTGATGCCGATGCCTGCGCTGCACGGCTGGCAGTAATTGCAGCGGCGGCAGAACTGCGTGCCCAGCTCTTTGCGGATGGTCTCGATCTGCGCCAGCTCCTGCTCGGTGAGGGGCGAGGTGTTTTGGACGGCGGCGAGGTTTTGCTCCAGCTCCTCAACGCTGTACATACCGGGGATGACCACGGAGACGTCCGGATTCTGGGCGATAAAGCGCATGGCGAGCGTTGCATCCTCCAGAGCGCCGCCTGCGAGCGGCTTCATGACGATGAAGCCGACATTCTGCTCGGTGCAGCGGCGCATGAGCGCCTCGCCCTGCGTCTCCACGATGTTGTAGGGGAACATGATGGTCTCCACCCAGTCCAGAGAGAGCGCACGCTCAAACACGGAGGCCATGTGTGCCGTCAGGCCGATGTGGCCGATCTTGCCGCTGGCTTTGGCCTCCAGCAGCGCCTCCAGCGCACCGCCGGGCGCAAGCACGGTGTCGAGATCCGCCATGGACGGATTGTGAACCTGATACAGCTCGATGTGATCGGTGCGCAGGTTGCGCAGGCTCGTCTCGATATCCTGCGCCATGGCCTCCTTGGTGCGTGCCATGGACTTGGTGGCGATGACAAAGCGATCGCGCAGACCCTCCAGCGCCTCGCCGATGTAGGACTCGCTGACCGTATAGCCACGCGCGGTGTCGATGTAGTTGACCCCGCGCTCCGCCATGGCCTGCATCAGCGTGCGCACAGCGGGTACATCCACCTTCTGGATGGGGATGCCGCCAAAGCCCATGCGGGAGATGGTCAGGCCGGTTTTGCCAAGCGTCGTATATTCCATAAACGTCTCCTCCGTTGCTCAAGATGCGGGATATGATTCGCTCTTTATTATAGCCCCGTTCGCCGCCCAATGCAATGCACAAAAAAGCGCATACCTTCGGCTGCGCGGGGCATACTGAGCGCGGGTCAAGGCCCGAATCATGCAAGGAGGGATTGTGTATGAACCAGACCATTCATTGCTCCGTCGCGTCCTGCCGCCATCACAGCGGACAGAACACCTGCCAGCTTGAGAGCATCGACGTGCGCCCGAACTGCAACTGCCACTCCGGCAAGTGCGACGAAAGTATGTGCGGCTCCTTCGCCAAGAAGTAAAGCTGCACGAAAAGAGAGGTGGGTCAGGGGAAAAGCCCCTGACCCACCTCTTCGTTTTGTGCAAACAGATTGTGCAGACAGATCCCAAGGATGGGTCTGCGATGACAGCGCGTCGCTTACGCCTTGACGAACTTATCCGGGCCAACGCCGCACAGCGGGCACTTGAAGTCGTCCGTCATCGGGCCTTCATGCACATAGCCGCAGACCGTGCAGACCCACTTCTCTGCGGGCGCGGCCTGCTCCGGCGCGGAGGCGATGACCACGCCGCCCAGCACGGAGGCGAGCACTTCCTCCGCCAGCGCGTTGAGCTGGGCGAGGGAGTCCTCGTTCGGGGTGGAGCGGATGGTCACGGGATCGGCGATAAGCTTCATATCGCGCATCTGAGCGAGGCGGTCCTGCATCAGCGAGGCGGCCACCGGCGACCAGCTTCCGTTCTCCACGAGCGCAACCTTGCGGTTCTGCACATTGTGCGCGGCAAAGTCGGCCAGCATATTCTTCATCGGGGTGAAGATGTCCATATTATAGGTGATGGAGGCCAGCACGATGTGGCTGCAGCGGAACGCTTCGGCGATCAGGACGCTGACGTGGGTTTTGGAAACGTCGTACACGCGCACATTGCGCACGCCGCCCTCGGACAGGCGGGAGGCGATGATGTTCGCTGCGTTCTCCGTGCCGCCGTAAACGGAACCATAGACCACCATGACGCTCTGCTCGTCCTCCGGGACGTAGCGGCTCCACTTGTCATACTTGTCGATGTACCAGCTCAGGTTCTCGCGCCAGATCGGGCCGTGCAGCGGGCAGACGGTCTTGATATCCAGCGTGGCGGCCTTGGCCAGCACCGCCTGCACCTGTGCGCCGTACTTGCCCACGATGTTGCAGTAGTAGCGGCGGGCGTCAGCGAGCCACTCGGTCTCAAAGTTGACCTCGTCGGCAAAGAGGTTGCCGTCCAGCGCACCGAAGGTGCCGAAAGCGTCGGCGGAGAAGAGCACCTTGTCCGTGGCGTCGTAGGTCATCATGACCTCGGGCCAATGCACCATCGGCGCCATGACGAACACCAGCTTGTGGCGGCCGGTCGCCAGCTCCACGCCCTCATCGACGGGATAGCCGTGCTCGGCGGGATCAAAGCCGAAGAACTGCTGGATGATCGGCGCGGCGGTGGTGGAGTAAATCAGCTTGACACCGGGATAGCGCACCATGACCTCGCTGATGGCAGAGCAGTGATCCGGCTCCATGTGGTTGATGACGAGATAATCCAGCGGGCGGCCATTGAGCGCATACGTCAGGTTCTCAAAGAACTGGCCGGACACCGAACGATCCACCGTGTCAAAGAGCACGGTCTTTTCATCCAGAAGCAGATAGGCGTTGTACGAAACGCCGCGAGGGATGGGATACACGTTTTCAAACAGTTCGATCCGCCTGTCGCTTGCGCCCAGATAGACGAGATCCTCGCTGATGTGGCGCACATTGTGAACGCCCGCAAACTTTCTGCGGCCGTCAAAGGTTTCGACTTCCTCCGCCTTCGCCCCGAGCACGGGACCCATCACGCTGTATGCGGCCACGCTTGCCGCACCGGCAGCAGCCGTCTTGAGAAAGCCTCTGCGCGTCATACCCTTGTCCATGTCAGCACCTCCTGATGCAAAATGTAATATTGAAACAAGCTCATTATATCATGCGGCCTGTGGACGTGTAAACAAATTTTCATGGCGGAATAGTGAACGAAAAAAGACGGCGCAAAGGCCGTCTAAAAATGGGTGGCGGGCAGATGGATGCCCATGATGAGCTTACACGTTGAAGCGGAAGAGCGTCACGTCGCCGTCGTTCATGACGTATTCTTTGCCTTCGGAGCGGACGAGACCCTTTTCGCGGCAGGCGAGCATGGAGCCATTGACCTCCAGATCGTCAAAGGCGACGATCTCCGCGCGGATGAAGCCGCGCTCAAAATCGGAATGGATCTTGCCGGCGGCCTGCGGCGCCTTGGTGCCCTTCTTGATGGTCCACGCGCGGCACTCGTCCGAGCCGGCGGTGAGGAAGGAGATGAGGCCCAGCAGGTCGTAGCACTCGGCGATCAGGCGATCCAGACCGCTCTTGCCGATGCCCAGCTCCTCAAGGAACATGGCCTTCTCCTCGTCGTCCATCTGCGCGATGTCCTCTTCGATCTTCGCGGAGATGACCAGCACCTTGGCGTTTTCCTCGTTGGCGATGGCCTTCACATCCAGCACGCCGGGGATGGTATCCTCGTCCTTGCCCAGATCATCCTCCTTGATGTTGCAGGCGTAGATGACCGGCTTGGTGGTCAGCAGGAACCACTCGCGGGCGATGGCACGCTCCTTGTCCGTCATCGGGCAGGTACGCGCGGGCTGGAGGTTATCCAGATGCGCGAGCAGCTTTGCGCCCAGCTCGGCCTCCTCGGCGAAGCGCTTTTCACCGGTCTTGACCATCTTGGCGGCACGCTCGGCACGCTTGGCGACCGCATCGCGGTCGGCGGCGATCAGCTCAAGGCTGATGGTCTCGATGTCGTGGCGGGGATTGAGGCTGTCCGCATGGCGGATGATGTCCGGGTCCTCAAAGCAGCGCACGACGTGAACGATGGCCTCGCACTCGCGGATGTGGGAGAGGAACTTGTTGCCCAGACCCTCGCCGTGGCTTGCGCCCTTGACCAGACCGGCAATATCGACGAATTCGATGACGGCCGGGGTCTTTTTCTTCGGGCTGTACATGGCGGCGAGCTTCTCCAGCCGCTCGTCCGGCACGGCGACCATGCCGGTGTTGGGCTCGATGGTGCAGAAGGGGTAATTGGCGGCCTCAGCACCGGCCTTGGTGATCGCGTTGAACAGGGTGGATTTGCCGACGTTGGGCAGACCGACGATACCTAATTTCATATATTCTAAATCTCCTTTATTTTCAATGGTTTTTCGGGTTTTGGGGACACACTCCGCACCAATTCCGCACCAATTTTTCGCAGCGCACCATTTTTAACTTGC
>JAXJLD010000152.1:0-11085 GCA_036297385.1 Christensenellales bacterium
CCTCTGAACTCCCCTTCCCCCCTACAAACGATCAGGGCTGCGGCCCTGAACCCATGGGATTGGCCGAAGGTTGGACAGAAAGCTGGGAATTGCAGGAAGCGAAGCGTTTCCTGACGGGGCTTCACGCATGGCTTTTGATTCAGAAAACGTATCCTTGTTCATTGACATATCCCCGCCGATTGAAAAAGGTCAGGCTGCACAACGCGCCTGACCTTTTGAATTGTAAACGATGTTTCTTGAATCTTCCCATCTGGGGAAGGGGACATTCCGAAGGAATGACGGATGCGGTCTACACCTGCCCCTTCTTCGCTTCGCGCAATATGAACATCACTCCGCCATCAGGAACGCCATCAGCCGTTCCTCATCGGCATTGAGCACGAGCCGCTCATCAAAGCCAACAGCATCCAGCAGCCCCAGCGCCAGATCCACACGCCCCACCGCGCTGGGATCGTGTGCGTCGGAATTGACGACGATCGGCACGCGGTACTTTTCACAGCAGGCAAGCATTCTTTCATCGTTTGCCCGGCTATTGACGCGGAACGCCGGTTCAATCAGCGAAGCGTTATTCACCTCCAGCGCGACATGGTAATCCCGTGCCGCCCTGCACAGCTCCTCGTAATCAAGCGGCGTGCGGCTGTCGTCCGGGTGGGTGATGAAGCGCAGCTTTTTGCTCTGCTTCATGCAGCCGATGACATTCTTTGTATTGGCTGCCGCCCCCTGATCCTTGTAGCACTGGATATGGATGCCCGCCGCGGCATAGTCCAGCGCGGCGATATGCCGCTCCGACAGCGAGAGCTTGCCGCCCTCCAGCACATTGATCTCGCTTCCATGCAGCACGCGCACGCCATAGAGCGTCTTGGGCACGCTGTGCAAATTGAGGAAATAAATCGGATCGCACGTACCGCTGATGCCCGGCGCGTGCTCCGTCACGCCCAGAATGTGCAGCCCGCGTTCCGTTGCGGCCTGTGCATTCTCCCGGATGGTACCGTAAGCGTGACCGCTCGCCAGCGTATGCGTGTGCAAATCTGCTATCAGTTTCATCGCTTGCCCTCCGTTATGACCGTTCCTGCCCGCTCATGCGCTCACTCATCGCCTGCCCGAACGGCGTAGCCGCCACGCCGCCCAGCCCCGTCTCGCGCAGGGAAACATCCATCTTGTCCCCGACCTCGCGCATTGCGTCCACCACCTCGTCCGGCGGCACGGCGGAACGGATGCCCGCCAGCGCCAGATCGGCGCTGGACATGGCGATCATCGCGCCGGCGGCATTGCGCTTGACGCACGGCACCTCCACCAGCCCGGCAATGGGATCGCACACCAGCCCCAGCAGGCTCTTGATGGCCATGGCTGCCGCGTGGCACACCGCCTCCGCATCGCCGCCGCACAGGTAGCACAGCGCCGCCGCGCCCATGGCACTCGCCGTGCCGATCTCCGCCTGACAGCCGCCCGCCGCGCCCGCAATGGACGCCTTCTGCGCGATGACCTGCCCGATGGCGCCCGCCACATACAGCGCACGCACCATGGCCGCATCCTCCAGCTTCTCTCGCTGCTGATAGGGCAGCAGCACCGCCGGCAGCACGCCGCAGCTTCCCGCCGTCGGCGCGGCGACGATGCAGCGCATACAGGCGTTGCTCTCGCCCATCTCCAGCGCCTGCGCCAGCACGGAGCCGATGTATTCCCCGCAGACCGTCCTGCCGGATGCGGCATACGCGCGCATCTTCGCGCCGTCTCCGCCGACCATGCCGCTGCGCGAGCGCAGGGAGGCATCGTAATGCTCGCCCGCGCGGCGAATCGCGCCGTAGAGCGCGGTCATCTTCTCGATGGATTCCCCGGGCGTTGTCCCGCGATCCACACAGTCGCTGCGCATGATCACATCAAACAGATCCGCGCGCTTTCCTTCCTCCATCAAATAGGCGAGGGATTCAATCGCCATGCTCAGCCCTCCTTCGGCGGGGAGACAAACGTCACACCCGTGATCCCGCGAATGGAGCGCAGCTTGTTCAGGCTCTCCACGGGCACATCCTTGTCCGTCTCAATAATCATGACGGCGCTGCCGCCTGGGTAATCGCGATACAGGTGGAGGGTGGCGATGTTCACGCCGTTCTCCGCCAGCACGCCGGATACATCGCGCACATGGCCGGGCTGATCGCGGTTCTGCACGATGAGCGTGGGCAGATCGCCGGAGAAGCTCACGCGCAGGCCGTTCATCTCCACCACCATGATGCGCCCGCCCCCCAGGGAGGAGGCGGTCATCGTCAGCGTCGCGCCGGATGCCCCCGTGAGGTGCAGGCGCGCCGTGTTGGGATGCTCGCCGCTGAGGTTGACGCGCGAAAACGCAAAGTCCATCCCCTGCGCACGGGCGATTTCAAAGCTCTCTGGGATGCGCTCGTCATCCGTCTGCATCCCAAGCAGCCCGGCGACCAGCGCACGGTCTGTGCCATGCCCGCGGCCCGTGGCGGCAAAGGAGCCGGAAAGGGCGATCTGCGCCGCACGCGGCGTATCCTCGCCCAGCACGCGGCGCGCCATGCGTCCAATGCGCACCGCACCCGCCGTATGCGAGGAGCTGGGGCCGACCATCACGGGGCCCAAAATATCAAACAGGTTCATTGCATATCCCCTTTTCGCCGTACCGATACACATTTGATACACAGATGATAGCAGAAATCGGGGCGGGATTCAAGGATTTCCCCCCTATGAAAAAGCCCGTCCATGCGTTACAATAGGGTGTACAGGATTTTGAAATGGGATGTGAACCATGTTTTCTCTTGCCAGCGGCGATTGCCGCCATTTGATTGTCTTTGATCTGGAATGGAACCAGAGCAGCTATAACCCCAACCACCGGATGCCCCACGAGATCATCGAGATCGGCGCCTGCCGAATCGGGCGGGATTACCGGGTGGAGGATTCCTTTTCCCGCCTGATTCAGCCAAGGCTGTACAAGCGGCTGGACAAGCACATCAAAAAAGTGACCGGCATGACCGAAGAAGAGCTTGCCGACGGCGGCACGTTTGCCGATGTATTTTCCGATTTTATTCACTGGTGCGGCGAGGACGCCCAGCTCGTGACATGGGGGCGGGACGACTTCCCCGTTCTGCGGCGCAACGCCGCCTTTCACCAATGCCCCATGCCCTTTGATCCGCCGATCGACGCGCAGCTTGTCTTTGGCAGCGCGTGTCTGGGCTCCTGCGCACAGCAGATGAACCTGCACGCCGCGATGGAGCATCAGCACATCGAGCTGGAAGTACCGGCGCACCGCGCTGTATACGATGCACAATGTACCGCCGCGCTGCTTTCCTCCATCGACGAGGCGGTATATGCGCTGGATAGCGAGCGGATGACTCAGCTCCGCGCCACATTGAATAAGGAAGCGCGCATCGCCTCCAGTGCGCTGCATTCCTTGCCCACGCGCTACGTCTACCAGACCGATGCGCTTGCAGACCAGCGGCTGATGAATATCGCCTGCCCCAAGTGCGGTCGGCGCACAGCATTTGACACGCCGTGGTTTGACAGCGGGCGCGAAAAGTACATGGCGCTCTCGCGCTGTCCGGCGCACGGCATGGCCTTTGGCCAGATGCACTTTAAGCGCACGGCAAACGGCACGCTCATCATGCACCAGCGCGTGTATGCCGCCAGCGAAGCGGAGATTGACGATGTGCGCGAGCGCTACCGCCTCTATCAGATCACCCCGCCGCGCAAGCGCCACCACCGCCTGAACATGGAGGACGCAGTCAGCAAAAAGCAGGAAACCGATGCGCAGGCCTAGCCCTGCCATCGCCTTTTCTGATTGGCGCACAAAGAAAAAAAAAGCGTCAACGCAGACGCTTTTTCTGAAAGCTTATCATCTCAGTCCAGCCCCAGATGGTTTTCAATCCGGGTTACGCGCAGCGCAAGGCTTTCCTCCGCTTCTTCGGATATATAGGCCGTCTTCTTGGTTTCTGTTCTCGCCAGCAGATAATCGCAGGAGACCTCCAGCGTATCTGCCAGCAGGCACAGGGTTTCAAGACTCGGCTGTCTGAGACCGCGCTCGTAAAGTCCGACGGTATTCAGGCTCTTGCCAATGATATCCGCCAGCGCTTGTTGGCTCATATGTTTGGCGGTGCGTGATGCCTTCAGACGCTCACCAAACTTGACCATGTTGACACCCCCAACCATCTTTTGCAGGATTTTCCTAAATTTAACCTGTTACCTTTAAGTATACGGTTAAATCTCTGAACGTCTACGGACAAAAATGATGTATTTTTGTTTCTGGACAAGATTTTTGTTATTTTCTCACTTTTTTGCCCATGACGATGCCGTATTCTCCCGATTCACCCATTACATATCGTCAACCCACAGGAGGTTCGCCATGGAAATTTCCCGCCCATGTTCGCCGCACCGCGAAAACATGACGATGCGCGCACTGTACCTGATCGCCATTGTGCTGGTGGTGGATGGACACACGACGCTGGCCGATATGTTCGATATGGGCAATCTATTTCGGTACTACTCCTTCCACCTGATGCTCTTCGCCTTCGGCGCGGGCTATTTTTTCCGGCAGCACGGCGGCGTGCTCTCCGATCTCGCCGCACGCGCCAAGCGGCTGCTTCTCCCACTCTATGTGTGGAACGCCGTCTACGGCGTGGGTGCGGCGCTGCTTCGGCGCTTCGGTGGGTTTGAAATCGGTGCGCCGCTGAATGCTTACACGCTGCTGCTCGCCCCGATTGTGGATGGCGAGCACTTCGTCTGGAACCTCGGCTCGTGGTTCATCTTCCCGCTGTTTCTTACGCAGACGCTGTACAGCCTGCTGCGCCGCGCAGCGGCAAGGCTCTGGGGCGACCGGGAGGGCGTGACCTTCCTGCTGTGCCTGCTGCTGGGCAGCGCTGCCGTGCAGCTCTGCCACACCGGACGGCAGGACATTCTGCCGCTGTTCCTGTGCCGGACGCTGATCCTTCTGCCGGGCTATGCCGGCGGACAGCTCTACCGCCGCCGCCTTGAACAGCACGATACCCTGCCCACCGTGCCGTATCTGACTGCCATCGTAATCCTGCGGGCGCTGCTGTGCGTGCGCTATGAAAATCTGGCGTACCTGCTCTCCTCCTGCACCTATTTCGTCTGTGGTCCCTTTGGCGTATATGCGGGCGGCGCACTGGCGATTGCCTTCTATCTGCGCATTGCGCGGCTGCTTGCGCCGCTGATGGAGAAGAGCCGCCTTGCGCTGTACGCCAGCCGGCACACGTTCGCCATCATGATGCACCACTTCATGGGCTTCTTCGCGCTCAACAGCGTGTTTCTGATGCTCAACGCGCTGGGCATCGGCGCGGCGGATTTCTCGGTCAAGAGCTTCCGCACCGCCTACAACTACAATTACGCGCCGGGCGGGCGCAGCGAATGGGATGTGCTGTACCTGCTGGCTGGAATAGGCTTCTCGCTCGCCATCGCGTGGGTGATAGAAAAGAGCAAAGCCGCCTTCCTCGCCAAGGCGGAAGGCTTGGCGAAACAAAAGCGGCTTGGATAATTGCCCTTCCCTTTGGGGAAGGCAGGCATGAGAAACGGCGTGGGGCGCCATACACCCTGCAAAACAAAAAGCGATGCACGCGCATCGCTTTTTATGATGGATTACATCCGATTCCGCTTGCGGCGCAGCTCCTGACGGAGCTTTTCCTCGCGGGCGTTGATCTCCGCGTGCAGCGCCTGACGGCGCGCCTTGCGCTCCGTGCGCAGCCGCCTGCGCTGCTCCTTCATGCGGCTGAGCAGCCGGTGGTTGTACAGCTTGGCATACGGGAACGCGCTCAGCGTGCGGCGCATGAGCAGGCCATTCTCGTGCAGATGCTCGCGCACAGCCAGCGTGATGCTCTCCGTATCATCCGCATGGCTGAGGTTGGCGGTGGAGCGGATCTTGCCCAGCACCGTGGTGGAAACGATCACATCAACCAGCAGCAGCGTACACAGCACAACACACAGCACCGTGCGCACTGTCGGTGGCATACGATCAAACAGACCAAAGCAGAAGGGCTGCACGAAGTACACCAGCATGAGCCCCATCACGCCGAATGGAATCAGCGTGGAGGCGCAGACGCGCCCGTTGAGGTTGAAGGGCTTCTCGCTGTAATCCCACCAGCGGGCATGGAACAGCTTTTCCATGGCGTAGCTGGTGATGTATTCCAGCGTGGCGCACACCAGCAGCGCCAGCGCAAACACCGCCAGCGGATCGCCGGAAAACCGGGACAGCAGGCGGCACACCAGCACCGCGCCGAACCCATAAATCGGGCAATACGGGCCGATCAGAAAACCGCGGTTGATGAACCGGCGAAACTGCACCAGCTTGCAGCCCACCTCCATCAGCCAGCCTGCAAACGCGCAGACAAAAAACAGCAGAATATCGTTTTGTACTTGGGCGAGCATATGCGCATCCTCTCTGTCCGACGGGCAAAATGCCTGCGTAGGGACACTTCCATTATGCTGCATACCCCAGACGATTGCAATAGACAAACCGCCGGGCATGTCTGGTTTTGTGCGCATTTTGTATGCCTGTCGCCGTTCCCGTGCGGGTATGCCGAATCTTTCCAAAACTTTTCACAATCCACCCATTTCTTTTTGTTCAGAATGGTTGACTTTTCCAGCGAATCCCCATAGAATATTGACAGGAACTTCTGCAAAGGAGTTCTCTTTGGCATATCGCCGGACGCTCTCCCGCCCACGGGTGCGTCCCGCATCATGCTGCGAGGGAGCGCCGACCGTTCTGCGGCCTGGGCTGACGATATCCCATTACGAAAGGAGACCTTCACCCCATGAACATCCTGTTTGTTACCAGCGAATGTGCGCCTTTCAGTAAGTCCGGCGGTCTGGCCGACGTCGCCTTCTCTCTGCCGCCTGCGCTCAAGCAGGCCGGAGACAATATTGAAATCATTGTCCCCTATTACAAGATGACGTGGGATCGCTACGAAGATGAGATTCAATACGTCAAAACCTGCTTCTGCTATCTGGCCGACCGCCAGATTGAATACAAGCTCTACCGCGGCGAACTCAACGGCGTGACCGTCTGGTTCGTCGATCACGCGCACTTCTTCCACCGCCCGCGCCTGTACGGCTACGGCGATGATTCGCTGCGCTTTGCGTTCTTCTCCCGCGCAGTGGTCGATCTCATCGGCCAGCTCGGCTTCATGCCGGATATCCTGCACTGCAACGACTGGGAAACGGCGCTTTCCGTCATCTATCTCAAAAATGACGCCGTCACCCGCGACGAGCTCAAGCCCATCAAGAGCGTGTACACCATCCACAATATCGCCTATCAGGGGCAGTTTGGCAGCGATGAGCTGTCGCGCACATTCGGCCTGCCGTGGGGCTGGTACGACGGTGGCCTGAGCTACGAGTTTGAGGGGCGCCGGGACATCAACCTCATGAAGGGCGCGATGCTCATGGCGGATGCGGTCTCCACCGTCTCCCCGACCTATGCGCGCGAATTGCACCATCCCACCTACGGCATGGGGCTTCAGGGCGTGGTCGATATGGTCAACCACAAGCTCTACGGCATCCTCAACGGCATAGACGTGGATCACTACAATCCCGCCATCGACCCGCTGATCCCCTATAAATTTGACGCACGCGACCGCTCCGGCAAGGCGCTGTGCAAGCGCGAGATTCAGCGGATGTTCGGCCTCTCCGAAGAGCCGGAATGGCCGCTGCTGGCAAGCGTAGCGCGTCTGGTGGAGCAAAAGGGCATTGAGCTGATTAAGGCCATCCTGCCCCAGCTCATGGAGATGGGCGTTCAGCTCATCATCTTCGGACAGGGCGAGCAGAAATACATCGACTACTTCAACTGGGCGCGGGAGAACTGGCCGGGTCAGCTTGGCTTCTCCAGCGATTACAACGAGCCGATGGCCAGCAAAATCTTTGCCGGCGCGGATATGTACCTCATGCCTTCCCGCTTTGAGCCGTGCGGCCTGTCCCAGATGATGGCCATGCGCTACGGCACCGTCCCCATCGTCCACGAAACGGGCGGCCTGAAGGACTCCGTGCGCGCCTACAAGGACTTCGACGGCATCGGCGAAGGCTTTGCATTCGCGGATTATCAGGCGAAAGACCTCTATCTCGCCATTCAGGAGGCGGTCAAGCTCTACTTCTGCAACGAGGAGATGTTTGACAAGCTGCGCAAGCGCTGCATGGAGAAGGATTTCTCGTGGGAAAAGAGCGCCCAGCAGTACCAAGCCATGTACGCCGATATCTGCGGCAGCACGGGCGCGGGCGATTTCATCTCCTTCCAGGACGCCTTCGACCAGCTTCGCCATTGCTACGAGGAGAACGACCGCATCAACAAATACCGCCGCGGCGAGAACTTCCGCAAGGACTATCACCGCGTCATCCAGATTGAGATCGTGGGACGCGGCTCCGGCTTCTTCCATGTCGAATTTGAGAATGGGAAGCTGTCCATCCGCCCGGAGCCGCGCATGGATGCGGAGGCCTTCATCGAGTGCAGCTTTGACAACCTGCTCGCCATGGCGCGCGGCTTCGTCACCACCGATAAGCTCTACCTCACCGGTCAGCTTCGTCTCTCCGGCAACCTCTCCAAGGGCTTTGAGGCGCGTTACCTGCTTACTCCGGGCAAATAAATCCCTTGCCAAACGAGCAAAACACCCGACCCATGACGCTGTCATGAGCCGGGTGTTTTTGTCGTGTCCGTACTCCTCACCGCACGCGCAAACGCGTCGCGCCGTCGCTCAGGTACATCCGTTCGGGATAAGCATCCAGCGCGTTGAACTCGAAGAAAACCTCCTTCGCGCCCGCATCCGTCATGCCGCGCGCGCCGTTCATCGCGCCCTGCACCGCCCGCCCATCGTCGTCAATGAGCACGGCCTTCTTGCCCCAGCGCTTGTTGACCTCTGCGGCGCTCCATGTTCTGTCCACTTGAAACATCCCCGCCGCCATGCGCCTGTCTGCCTCCATCTGCGCGGCCAATGCTTCGGGCTTCGGCTCCATCGTCACGCACAGATACAGCCGCCGGGATGCTTCAATCACATGAACGCCTGCGGCGATGCTCTCGCCCAGATCGGTCAGGGCGCGCAGGCTGGTCGTCGTATTGCAGGATGCGCGCTTACGCGGCGCTTCCGTTTGGGGCTGTCGGCTGAAGAGCCGTTCAATCATCTGTACTGCCTGCGCAATCATGGGTACGCCTCCTTTTGCCTGTACCGGCGGCTGATTTATCCTCGTCGTATCTCTTTTATATTATTAGACGCGCAATTCCTGACAAATCTTCCGCAATTGACCTGTTTTTGTAAAAAATACAATTTTGTTATATTTTTTCAGATATTTGATTAAAACATGAAATTTCTGTCAGGTTTTCATCGTCCAATTCCATAGATCAGTATACTGATGATGAGCATACACAATCCATAAAGGAGGATCATTCCCCATGACGAAGCTGATCTGTATGATGCTGGCGCTGCTGTGTGCGCTGGCGCTGTCCCTGCCCGCCTTTGCGGCGGACTTTTCTGCCAGCGGCCTGACCGTCAGCGGCGAAGCCCAGCAGTTGGGCAAGGCTAAGGACGACGGCTCCAAAAAAGTCACCGTCTCCCTGCCCGATGAAAACCCGCTGATCGACGGCGAGAGCCCGCTCACCGGCGAGCCCTTCTCCGGCGAGATGCAGCTTGTGCTCGCCAACATCGACGCGCATCCGCGTGCGCTTCCGCATTGGGGCGTTTCCTCGGCGGATATCCTGTATGAGCTGCCCATTCAGGCAGACGGTTCCACGCGCTCGCTGGCGCTGTTCCTGACGGAACATCCCGCCTCCGCCGGGCCGATCCGCTCCGCCCGCGTGCCGATGGCCTCCCTGCGCGAGATGTGGGGCGGCACCTACTGTTTCTACGGCTATCAGGGCGGTCGGGATACCAACAATGTCAAGGAATGGGTGGCCAGCCACAGCGAGCGCCGCAAATTTGCCTCGCCCGAATACCTCAATGGCATGACCAAGAACAGCGATTGGTTCCCGCGCTCCAGCGACGGCGACCACGTTGCGCCCTACAATGTGCGGCTGGACATGAACGCGCTGCTCGCTGACGGCACAGCCGATGCGCATCCGCATCCGTTCCGCTTCACCGACGAGGGGCTTGACCGCGGCGAGGACGTGAACGGCCTCATCATCAGCTACAAGGAAACCAGCCCCGCCTATGTCACCGCCTACCAGTACGACGAATCCACCGGCCTGTACGACCGCTACCGCAACGGTACGCCGTACATCGACGGCGAAACAGGCGAGCACTGCGCCTATGCCAACGTGATTGTCATCCGCACGGATATCTCTTGGGCCAGCGGCAACCCTTCCCGCCCGGTCATCCGCCTGAATGGACAGGGCGTGTGCGAGATCTTCCAAAACGGCAAGTACATCCGCGGCACATGGGCGCGCGACTGCACGGAAACCAAGAACCTCCAAAACCGCATGGTTTTCCTCGATGAAAACGGCGACGAACTGCCCATGCTGCGCGGCAAGACCTGTATTCAGATCGTGGACAACGGTCAGCCGGTCGTCGTGCTGGCGGATGAGCGCATCGAGGGCAGCGTCGAGCCGCAGGAGCAGCGCCTGACCATCGGCACCGGCGCAGCCAAGCCCAAGAAGCCGCGCGCTACGCGCACGCCGAAGCCGACCCGCACGCCTGCGCCGGAGGCGACGGCCACCCCCACGCCGCAGCCCGAACAGCCTGAACAGCCTCAGCCTGAGCAGCCCGATCCTCAGCCTGAGCAGCCTGATCCCAAGCCCGAGCAGCCCGATCCTCAGCCTGAGCAGCCCGATCCCAAGCCTGAGCAGCCTGATCCCAAGCCCGAGCAGCCCGATCCTCAGCCTGAGCAGCCCGATCCTCAGCCTGAGCAGCCCGATCCTCAGCCTGAACCTCAGCCCGAGCCTCAGCCCGAGCCTCAGCCTGAGCCTCAGCCTGAGCCTCAGCCCGAGCCCAAGCCCGAGGGCGGCGGTGAGGCGACCCCGGGCGAAGCCTGACCTCCTCGCTTCTTCATCTTATAGAACAAAGAGCCGCGGCGCCATGCCGCGGCTCTTTGTCGTTTCGCCTAATACTGTTTCCAAATTGAAAAGCCAAGCACTAAACCCCGTCAGGTCACGCTTCGCTC
>JAXJLD010000153.1:0-1878 GCA_036297385.1 Christensenellales bacterium
CGGTCTACGATTGAAACGGGTTCAATTTGAGTAAAAGGATTTCGATGCAAAACAGTATTCATTCAGAAACATAGAATACGATTGTCCGATTAAAATGCGCCTTTTGATCGTTTCTATCAGAAAACAGTATAAGTATCTTTTGGATTGAGAATGGTATAAGATGAAAATGAACAAGGCATTTCTCGTATTTCTGGCTGTTGCCGGGGTCAGTATCTCCGGCCCGATGGTCAAGTGGTCGCTTTCCTGCGGCGCATCGCCGGTGATGATCGCTTTCGGACGGATGCTGCTCACGGCGCTGATTCTGCTGCTTCCGGCGCTCAAAAGCGGCGAATTGCAGCAGGTGCTTCGCGCGCCGAAAAGACAGCTTGGGCTGGCGTGCGCGGCGGGCCTGCTGCTGGCGCTGCACTATACGGCGTGGATGAGCAGCCTGAGCTTTGCTTCCACATTCGTTTCCACGGCGCTGGTGTGTACGCAGCCCCTGTTTGTGGCGGCGCTGTCGGGTGTGCTGCTGCATGAGCCGATCAAGCGCGAGGCCATTCCCGGCGCGGTTGTCGCCGTCATCGGCGCGGCGTTGATTGCGCTGCTGTCCATGACCGGCGAACATGGCAGTCTGCTGGGCGATGCGCTGGCGCTGGTGGGCGCGATGTTCATCGCCGGGCATTGGCTCTGCGGGCGCGCGGCGCGCCGGAATTTGCCGGCGCTGGGGTATATGACGTTCGTATATCTGGTGACGGCAGCGTGCCTGCTGCTGATTTCGCCGTTTGCGGGCGGGCTGTATGCCACGCCGGAATCGCTGGGCGGCATCATCGTGCTGTCGCTGGCCTGTACGCTGGGCGGTCATGCGCTGATGACCTATCTGCTGGGCTATGTCAGTGCAGACGTGGTTTCCTTTGCGCTGCTGGGCGAGCCCATTGGCGCGGCCATCTGGGCGCTGCTGCTCTTCAAGGAGCCGGTGACGCTGCCGCTGCTCATCGGAGGACTGACGGTCATTGCGGGCCTTGCGATGTACACTTGGGGCGAGATGAAGGCGGCGAGACGCGCGGGCGCGCGCAATTGACCCTTGCCATTCCTGCGTTTTTTTGATATGATATCCACATTGAGTTCAAATGAACGTGCGCATTGCAGCGTGCGGAAAGAGGGCAGAATATGAGTGAAGTGAAAGTGGTTGATCTGCGCGAGATTGCGGCGGATCAGCAGGCGTTTGTCGATAAGACCGTGACCGTGCAAGGCTGGGTTCGCAATCACCGCAAGCAGAAGAACATCGGCTTTATCGAGTTCTTCGATGGCACGGTGCTTAACCCCATGCAGGTCGTCTATGATGAGCAGGTGGCGGACTTTGCCGCCGTGCAGGCCATCCGAAACGGCGCTGCGGTTCGTGCGTGCGGAAGGCTCGTCCTCAGCCCGAAGGGCCAGCTTGAGATGCAGGCGCAGGAGGTGGTGCTGGAGGGCGACTGCTCGGAGGATTATCCGCTTCAGCCCAAGCGCCACAGCCTTGAGTTCCTGCGCGAGATTGCCTACCTGCGCCCGCGCACCCGGCTGTTTCAGGCGGTGTTCCGCGTGCGCTCCATTGCCGCGCAGGCGATTCACAATTATTTCCAGGATCGCGGCTATGTCTATGTGCATACCCCGCTGATTACCGGCAACGATGCGGAAGGCGCGGGCAACACCTTCACCGTGACCACCAGCGAGATGGGCAAGCCGTACAAGGCTGAGGAGGATTTCTTCGGCCACGCAACGGCACTGGCGGTGACCGGTCAGCTGGAAGGCGAGACCTACGCCATGGCGTATAAGCGCATCTACACCTTCGGACCGACGTTCCGCGCGGAAAACTCCAACACCAAGACCCACGCCGCCGAATTCTGGATGATTGAGCCGGAG
>JAXJLD010000154.1:0-5947 GCA_036297385.1 Christensenellales bacterium
CTCAAAAACGGTCTCACCCCAGTCGAAATCCGAAGCAAGACCGCGTAATCCTATGAAATTCTATGACAGGCTCTTATTTTCGTGTCTGTTACTTGGGAAACAGTCCAACACGCCTGCTGGATTTTTTCTTTTCCCCTGCTTTCTTCATCGTTCGCATCGATGGAGGTTCAACGCCGCCGCCCGCTGTGCGGGATTCAGGCGGCTTTGAACGGTTCGAGTCCTGTTGCGACCACCACAGCAGATCCAGCAGGCAACACGCCTGCTGGATTTTTTCTTTTCCCCGCTTTCTTCATCGTTCGCACCGATGGAGGTTCAACGCCGCCGCCCGCTGTGCGGGATTCAGGCGGCTTTGAACGGGGTGCGTCCTGTCACGACCACTAATATCAATCCAGCAAGCAATATGCTTGCTGGATTTTTTCTTTCCCCCGCTTTCTTTATCGTTCGCGCCGATGGAGGTTCAACGCCTCCGCCCGCTGTGCGGGATTCAGGCGGCTTTGAACGGGGCGCGTCCTGTTGCGACCACCACAGCAGATCCAGTAAGCAATATGCTTGCTGGATTTTTTCTTTCCCCCGCTTTCTTCATCGTTCGCACCGATGGATGCACCCAATAAACGCTATATGTCGTTGTACATAACTTGATTTTAATCCGGCAGTTATGGTAAGATAATATATCCATTTGCAAAGCGCACGCCATCCCGTGCGCACCGCACACCACACAAGATCAAAGGAGTTTTCTATGGCTGTTCTCGCTCTGTTTCTGTTCCCCACGCTGACGATTCTGATGGCTCAGATCATCCGCAGCAGGCGGCTTCAGCTCCGCGTATCGGATATGATGAGCTGGTGCTACGCCTCCTTCCTGTTCGTCTCTCTGACCATTCCCGTCTTTTATCCGCTCGGACAGCTTTCCATCCGTGCCGCACACGATGGTCTGCCCATGTTCTCCTATACGCCCATGGTGCCACTGGCGCTGCTGACGGTCAGCCTCGCGCTCGGCCTGTGGCTGGGACGGCCCAGCCATGCGCTTGAATGGGTTTCCCGTCGTGAGGCGTCCCCCCGATGTACGATCCGCCGTGTGCTGCACGCCGCGCTTCGGCTCGTCCTGCACGCCATCCTCTTTGTTCTCCTTCTGCTGACCATCGCCTATCTCTGGGGCTTTCCGCAGTTCCAAAACATCAACTTGGATGAGCTGCTGTTCTACCTGAGTATGCCCCTTCAGGGCACGGTACACAGCTTTGCGCAGGGCGTGAAGCAATTCGTGCTTCTTCCCTCCGTCCTGTGCTTTCTGCTCCTTGAGCTGGCCGTTTGGCTGCCGGTACACCGCCGCAAAACGCGCCTGCTGCGCAGCAAGCGCACCGGCAAAACCCTCATGAGCCTTGTGCCGCTCCGGCTTCCGCTCATCCCACTGGCGTTTCTGCTCCTGAGCTGGGGCTTGATCCTGTTCATCTGCGGCGACGCTTATCTGGACGTATCCGCCTTTATTTCCAGCCGAATCCAGCAGTCCACATTGATCCGCGACGAATATGCCGATCCGAAAACCACCGCTATCACATTCCCTGAGGGGAAAAAGCGCAATCTCATCAGCATCTATGTAGAGTCCGCCGAAACCACCTCGCAGGACGTCGCCAACGGCGGCATCTTCGAGGTCAACCACATTCCTGAGATGACGAAGCTCGCCGCCGAAAACGTCAGCTTCTCCCGCTCGGATCGCTTTCAGGGCGCTTCCGTTCCGCCCGCCTGCGGCTGGACGATAGCCGGTCTGGTCGCGCAGACGGCCGGCGTTCCGCTCAAGCTCTATACCTACGAGGGCGGCACGCTCGGCGTTGACAACATGAGCGACGAGTTCCAGTATTTCCTCCCCGGCGCAACGACGCTCGGCGACATCCTCAAAGACGCGGGCTATCGCAACGTGTTCATGGCCGGTTCTGATTTTGTGTTCGGCGGCAGGACGCTGTATTACACGCAGCACGGCGAGTACGAGATTTTTGACCTGCTCACCGCCAAGGCCAAGGGGCTGATCCCGCCGGAATACATGGTCGGCTGGGGCTTTGAGGATGAAAAGCTCTACACCTATGCCCGCGATATGCTCACGGAGCTGTCCCAGCAGGAGCAGCCGTTCCATCTCGCCATGCTGACGGTGGATACGCACGCCCCCTTCTACGAGTGCCGCCTGTGCCCGGCCTCTATCGACGATCATTGCGCCAAGGTGCTGTCCTGCTGCTCGGCGCAGCTCAACGCCTTCATCGAATGGTGCAAGGCGCAGCCCTTCTATGAGAACACCACCATCGTCATCACCGGCGATCACGCCAGCATCGTGGGCGACTTCTACGACAGCGTGACCGGAGAGAGCCTCGACATCCATCACGGCAGTACCCACCGCCTGGTCTACAACGCATTCATCAACCCCGCCGCCGAGCCCGTTCAGGAGAAAAACCGCCTCTTTACCACGCTCGATTTCTTCCCGACCACGCTTGCCAGCCTTGGCGTCACCATCGAGGGCGACCGGCTCGGACTGGGTACCAACCTCTTCTCCGATCAGCAGACGCTCAGCGAAAAATACGGCGAGGGCGTTCTGTTTGAAGAGCTGGATAAGAAATCCACCTTCTACAACATCGAGCTGCTCTATCCATAACCGCACGCTTCACACTCAAGGAGGATCACCGGATGAAACGCTTCTTCTCCATCCTGTGCGCGTGCGTCCTGCTCGCCGCGCTGGCCGCAGGCGGTCTGCTGGCCGCACGCAAGGCGCACACCATGTACAAGGGTGTCTGGGATACGCTGGATCACCTGACGCTCGTCACCGATGAATTGACCGTTGGGCAGTCCCGCCATGCAGAAGCGCTGTCCACACTTGCCACCCAAGCGAACAGCATAGCGCAGCAAATCGGCTATCTGCACCGTCAGGCACAGTCCCTCCGCAACACGGTGTCCGATTGGGTGGATTCCGTGCCGCCGTATATCGCGCACGCCTGCGGCGGCATCGACGGTCAGGTTTACACCAATTCCCGCGAAGCCTTTCTGCATCAATATGCGCACGGACAGCGCGTATTTGAAATCGACTTCAACCTCGCGAACGACGGCGTTCTGATCGCCTGCCACAGCGAGGACGATTGGCGGCGCATGACCGGCAGCACACTTCCCTATGAAAGCCGCCACTTTGACGAGCAGCCTCTATGCGGACAATACGAATCGCTCAACGCGCAGGAGGTCATCGAGCTGCTGGCCGAGCATCCCGATGCGTACATCATCACCGATACCAAGGATACCACGCAGGCAGAGGTGATGCTGGCCTTTTCCCAGCTCGTCTATCTGGCGCAAAAAACGCACCCGGAGGTGCTTGCGCGGATCATCCCGCAGATTTATAATGAGGATATGCTTCCCTGGGTCGAAGCCGTGTATCCCTTTCCGTCCATCATCTACACGCTGTATCAGGTGTCGTGGACGCCGGAATCCGTTCTCGATTTCTGCATGAACAGCGGCGTGCGCTTCATCACCATGCCGCAGGATCAGGTCACGGAAGAAGCGCTCCGCCTGTGGGATACGCTCGGCATCCGCGTCGGCGTTCACACCGTCAACGATCCCCTTCAGGCCCAGCAGCTCTTCGATCTCGGTGTGGATATGCTCTATACCGACTTCCTCACCCCTGCCGACGCGCCCCTGTGATGGGCTTGCGTCCTGCAATCTTGCTTTCGTCAATCAAGCCCATTTCATCGCTTCATTGGCGCAGGAGGTTTCCATGAAATTCCATGCCGTATGGCTTTTGACCGCCGCGCTGACGCTGCTTTCCCCCTCGGTGCTTGCAGACCGCGCACCTGCCTGTGAGCAGCTCGGCAGCGAGAAAGCCGCTTCCCACCTGTATACGCACGTCTACGCCTATACAGACGGCTGGGATGGCGTGCATCCTTCCGCCTGCGCGGACGAGGGCTGCAAAGCCTACGGCCACGTCCACTGCTACGGCAGGCGCGTCACCCTCTGGGACACGCCCGCCGGCGGAGACAGCCGCGTGGCATACTACCCCTATGGCTCGGACGGCAAAATCGGGCCGGATACGGAGTTCCAGCTCGTCAACGTCGTCGCCTACAAAAACCGGTTTTACGCCAACATCCGTATCTATCAGGATGAGCGCGTCGTCAATTCCGGCTTTGTCAATGCCGACTACATCGGCTGTGACTGCGAGGCATGGAACACCTTTGACGAGGATATTCCCGAATACGTCCATCAGCCCCAGCCTTTTTCCCTGCGATAACCCACTTTTTTCCCGGAGGCACGCCATGAATCTCAAAGAAATCAGCCTGCACGAGATGCGGGGCATTCGCATCGGCCATGCGCAGGATGAAGCGCATGGAACCGGCTGCACCGTCATCCTCTGCGAGAAGAAGGCCATCTGCGGCGTGGATGTGCGCGGCGGCGGCCCGGCCTCGCGCGAAACCCAGCTTCTCAATCCCCTGATGAGCAACGACGGCGTACACGCCGTGCTGCTCTCCGGTGGCAGCGCCTACGGGCTGGATGCCGCAGGCGGTGTGATGCGCTATCTGGAGGAAAAGGGACGCGGCGTGAAGGTGGGTGGCAGCATTGTGCCCATCGTCGTCGGCTCCTGCATCTTCGACCTGAACTGTGCGGACGGCCATGTTCGCCCCGATGCGGCCATGGGCTATGCCGCCTGCGTGGACAGCGAGCGCAATCTGGAGCGCAACGGCAACGTCGGCGCGGGCATGGGGGCCACCGTCGGCAAGCTGTTGGGCGATGCCACCGCGATGAAATCCGGTCTGGGCTGCTGCTGTCTGCAAATGGGCGGCTTGCAGGTAGGCGCCATCGTCGTGGTCAACGCCATCGGTGACGTGTTTGAGCTGGACTCCACGCGCCAGCTCGCCGGGCTGCTGGATCGCCGCCGGGAACACATGATCTCCTCGGAGGATGAAATGATCCGCCTGATGCAGCTGGCCAGCAAGTTCTCCTTCAATACGACCATCGGCGCAGTCATCACCAACGCCGCTCTGGATAAGGCCGAGATGAACAAGGTCGCCGCCATGGCCAGCAACGGCCTCGCGCGCACCATCCGCCCGGTGAACACATCCATGGACGGCGATTCCATCTACGCGTTGTCCACCGGCAAGGTGAAGTCCAGCCCCGACGTGGTCGGCACCATCGCTGCCCACGCGCTGGGACGCGCAATCAACCGAGCCGTGCTGGAAACCGATGAAATTTACGGCTACAAGTCCGCCAAGAGCTTTTTGTAAATCGCAGGGAGGGGCGGCGCTGTGCCGCTCCTCCCTTGCCTATCTGTGAAAAAAGGAGCTGATTCCATGGGCAAAATGATTGAGCGTGCCAAGATGAGCAAAAAGGCGCGCCGCGAACTGGATGCAAAGAAGCGCATCCTCTGGGAGACCGCCCCCATCCCCCGCATTGTCGAAAGCAAGAAGCGCTACCAGCGCAAGCCGAAATCCCATGCACGCCATGACGCATGGGATTTTTTGTACCCATCCCCCGCTTTTCTTCACGCAATCGCCACAAATTCACAATATAGGGTTGACGCACACAGTATGACGTGCTATAATATTGTTCGTTGATTCGGGGCATTAGCGCAGTTGGTAGCGCGTTTGAATGGCATTCAAAAGGTCAGGGGTTCGACTCCCCTATGCTCCACCATGAAAAGCCGATCACCTTTGGGTGGTCGGTCTTTTTATGCCTAAAATGGCATAGGGGAGGCGAACCTGAGGCGGGCGTGAATGAGGCCACGGTGTGGCCTCAGAGCCGCCTTGACCGAGCGCCGTCGAGGCGCGAGAGGAGACTCCCCTATGCTCCACCATGAAAAGCCGATCACCTTTGGGTGGTCGGTCTTTTTATGTCCAAATGGCATAGGGGAGGCGAACCTGAGGCGGGCGTGAATGAGGCCACGGTGTGGCCTCAGAGCCGCCTTGACCGAGCGCCGTCGAGGCGCGAGAGGAGACTC
>JAXJLD010000155.1:0-13641 GCA_036297385.1 Christensenellales bacterium
GCCACATATTTTTTGTGTTATGTCAAGGCTTTTCTGAAAAATCGTAAAAAAAGAGCAGCATATGCTTTCTTTAATGCTGCTCTTTAGAGAGTTTATCTTAACTTAATGACATTGGGTCAAATGCTCGCTATTTTTTCAGGAGGAATCTGCCATGTCTGCCCTGCGGAAAAATCCCGCGAAAATCTATG
Source organism: Christensenellales bacterium (assembly GCA_036297385.1). Taxonomy (GTDB): domain Bacteria; phylum Bacillota; class Clostridia; order Christensenellales; family Aristaeellaceae; genus Ventricola. Next base: position 189 of record JAXJLD010000155.1, read on the forward strand.
TCAAGGTGCGTGCCGATCACCTGCCCGACGGCACCACGCGCCCACTGATGCTGCGCAGTGAGGATGGCCCGACACTCCGTGTCGATCGCGTGCTGGATGTTCGCGAAGCGCCCTCCTTGAAGGCGGGCGGTCAGGGCGTGCGCTATACGCTCTTGGTGCAGGGAAAGCAGCTCTATCTGTTCAATGACGACCGATATTGGTTTATCGAAGCGCCGGATTGATCTGCACACGCCGCCCTTTCCCGGAATACGATGCAGTATACCGTTGAAAGGAGGCAGGTGAAAAAGCCTTTCCGCTTTTTCGCCGTATGCGTATGGACAATCGCGTATTTCCTGTCATCCCTCTGCCCAACCCCGGAGAGGGCGGACCAGTCGATTCCGGCATCCCCGACGCTACCCCGGTCATCCCGCTCCCGAATCCCGGAGAGGGCGGCCCGGTCGATTCCGGCCCGGCTATTCAGCCGCTTCCGGGAACGATCATCCATGTGCCGTCGCGCTATGCCGCTGTGCGCTTTCTCAATGCCACACATGGCTATCCCGCCTTCCGCATCTTCATTGATGGCACGCGCGTGGTCAGCCTGCTCAGCTCCGGCACGGCCTCCGGCTACATCCGCATCCCTGCCGGAAACCGCCTCATCACCATTGCCGGTCAGGATGGCTACATCTATCTGGAAGATATCCTCCCGTTTGTCTCCGGCAGCACAACCACCTGCGCCGTAATCAATCGTGCCGGCGGACTGGCTCTGACACAGATCGCGGACGCCTGCCGGGTCATCTGATGCCGTTTGTACACTTGATCCAAAGCAAAGAAGGGAGTCGGAGGGACGCTATCCCCCCGACTCCCTTCTTCATACTGTTTCTGAATTATATCGCAAAATAGGTACTGCCTGAATCGTCAAGCCATGCATCGGAAGTTAGGCCTCAGAATGACCTTCCTCCCGCTCGTTTCTCTGCCCGATCAGCGTGCGGATCTGATCTGCTGTCCCCTCAAACCACTCCGGCAGGCTCTCTCTCAGCGAGTTGCGCAGCCGCTTGAACACATCGAAAATGGCGCTCTTCGTCTCCTCATCCATCGAGCTGACGGCGCGCAGAATCGCACGGACATTTTTCGGCTCAAAAAGGTCGGCTACATTGCGCCCATCCGATGCGCTGAGCACCGAATACACCCCGTCGATAAAGCGTTTTCGTTCCTCTGCCGAGAGATCCGCCAGCCAGCCCTTGAGCGTTTTTTCCGCCAGATGGCTCTCCCGCGTGCGTTCAGCCAGCATGATGAAATGCCCGCCCATCACCTGCCAGCTGTACGGATTGTGCTGCAAAACGCCCACGCCATTGCTCTCCACCACCATGAACGGCTCCGCGTGCCACATCAGGATGCCCACCATGGAAGTCTGCGGCACAAAGGTGTGGATGCGCATATCCATCTTGCGGAATTCCGGCGTGTTCAGCAGCGTCTCATTGAAGCCCGGCCCGTCAAAGTTATATACGCAGGCGATCCGCTCCTGCACATCGTCCGGCGCAAAGATGCCCGCATACGCCGCCAGATTGCCGCCCTTGGAATGTCCGCCCAGAATCATCGGCCTGTCCAGCTCCGCCGCGACGCGCACGGCGTAATCCAGCGCCGCGCCCTGCGCAGGCACCTCGACGGAGAAGCTCATATTGAAATCCTCTTTCCAGCCCACCATGCTGGAATCCGTGCCGCGGAAGGCGACAAATGCTTCCCCCTGCGGCAGCAGAAAGGTGGTGGCGGAGAACTGCTCCTCCGTCTCCTCATCAAACCGGCTGACATACCCCGTCAGGCGTATACCGCCGAAGCGCTCGGAATGCTTCAGCGCTTCCAGCAGGCGGCAGTCCTCTTTGAAGGAGTCCATCACACAGGTGCTGGATAGGCCCTGCTCCAAGCAATACGCCGCCGCATCGGAAAGCAGTGTGCTTTCCTCCAGCGAGTCGGAAATCCGCCCATCGAACGGCATATACGACAGAAAGCTGAGAATCAGCGCATCCACCGCGCAAAGGGGAACCTGCGCCAGCGGGATATCCCCCCGCCACTGTACATAATCAATGATGTTTGCCATAGCCTCTCCTTTCGCGCTCCGCCGCCCAAACGATTCTATTTCCGATTTTCTGAATTATAGAAGATGGATTCGCCCGCTGTCAGTCCTCTTTTATCGTCCGTGCCAGAAAGGTGTCTCTGCCCCATTTTCCTGCGAAAAGCTCAGTCCCCCTCGCGATCACCGATCTGCGCAATGCGTGCGCGGATCTGGCCGGCTGTCCCCTCAAACCACTCCGGCAGGCTTTCCCGCAGCGAGCTGCCCAGCCGCTTAACGCCCTCTACGATCTCGTCCTTCGTTGCCTCATCCAGCGAGCCGATGGCGCGCAGAATCGCACGGACGTTCTTCGGCTCAAAGAGATCCTCCACATTGCGCCCATCCGATACGCTGAGTACCGAGTACACCCCGTCGATAAACCGCCTGCGCTCCTCTCCCGAAAGCTCGGCCAGCCAGTTGTTGAACGTCTTTTCTGCCAGATGGCTCTCCTGCGTGCGCTCAGCCAGCATCACGAGCTGACCGCCCATCACCTGCCAGCTATACGGATTGTGCTGAAAAACGCCCACGCTGTCGCTTTCCACCACGATAAACGGCTCCGCGTGCCACATCAGAATGCCCACCATGGAGGACTGCGGCACAAAGGTGTGGATGCGCATATCCATCTTGCGGAATTCCGGCGTACTCAGCAGCGTCTCATTGAAGCCCGGCCCGTCAAAGTTATACACGCAGGCGATCCGCTCCTGCACATCGTCCGGCGCAAAGATGCCCGCATACGCCGCCAGATTGCCACCCTTGGAATGTCCGCCCAGAATCATCGGCCTGCCCAATTCCTCCGCAACGCGCACGGCGTAATCCAGCGCCGCCCGCTGCGCGGGAACCTCTGCGGAAAAGCACATATTGAAATCCTCTTTCCAGCCCACCACGCTGGCATCCGTGCCGCGGAAGGCGATAAACGCCTGCCCCTGCGGCAGCAGAAAGGTGGTGGCAGAGAACTGTTCCTCCGTCTCCTCGTCAAACCGGCTGACATACCCCGTCAACCGTATGCCGCCAAAGCGCTCGGAATGTTCCAGCGCCTCCAGCAGCTTTTTATCAGACTTGCCGGAATCCATCACGCAGGCAATCGGCAAGCCCTTCAGGTGCGCCGCCACTTGCGACAGCGTCGTTCCCTCCTCCGCCAGCGTCTCGGAGATCAGCCCGTCAAACGGCATATACGACAGATAGCTGAGGATCAGCGCATCCACCGCGCAAAGAGGCACCTGTTCCAGCGGAATATCGCCCCGCCACTGCACATAGTCGATGATGTTTGCCATAGCTTCTCCTTTCTCGCCGCGCGTTTTCAGAATGTCACCCGTGCTTCGCCGCAAACCGCCGCACATCCACGCCCACAAACGGAATGATCGCCATGCGGCTCGGATCGGTCAGCCGTGCGCCGATGCGGTCGTCGTACTTTTCATACAGCAGGTCGCTGTCCAGATTGGTGGTCACGACGATGGAGCGATTGGCGTTTCGCCGCTCGTTGATGATGTGGTACAGTGCGCTGACCGTCACGCCGCGCAGCATCGGCTCGCTGCCCAGGTCGTCAATGCACAGCAGGTCGCAGGACAGCAGATCCTGCACCTGCTCCAGCCCATCCTCGCCAAACTGATAGCGGCGCATCGCCTCAATGAGCTTGTACGCCGAGATCACGACCACGCTGAAACCGCGCTCCAGCACGCGCTGGGCGACGCAGTTCATCAGGAAGGTTTTGCCCAAGCCGGAGCGGCCGCACAGCAGCAGTCCTTTGCCCTCGCCCAGCGCAAAGCCATCGGCATACGCCTCGCAGTGCGTGCGAATCCTGTTGATGTAGCCGCGCTGGGTATTCTTCCGCCCCTCAATCGGCTCATCCGGGAAAATCGTCTCATCAAACGCGCCGAAATTCTCCCGTTCCAGCCCCTGCAATCCTTCCGCCTGATACAGCCGGTTCATCACCGCGCGCTTGAGGCAGATGCACGGCTCATGCACCGGCTCACCGACATAACCCGTATCGCGGCACAGCGGGCAGCGGTATACCGGCTGAAGGTAGTCCTCCGGCAGTCCGCACGCCGAAAGCGCACTGCGGAGCTTGGCATTGATGCGCTCCATCTCCTGCTGCATGCCGCTGGAAATTTCCTTGGCCCGCTCCGGCGATGCAAATGCGCCGCGCATCCCGGAAAAGAACAGGCGCTGCCGCTCGCCGAGCAGCGCAGCCACATCGCTGCTCTTTTCCTCTGCCTCCGCCCGGCGGCGTTTTTCCTCCATGAGATTGGCCGCGCGCTGGGCCTCCAGCGCAGAAAGCGCCTCGCGCATCACCTGTTCACGACTGAGCATCAGTTATCCTCCTCGTCAAAGTCAAGCACAGCGACGCTGTACGTCTGCCGGCGTTCCTCCGGCGTATAGCGCTGCATGACGTCCTGCGTCCGCGCAGGCTGTCTGGGTGCGGGCTGCTGCGTGCCGCCGCGCATATGGCTTTCGTGTTCGCGGCGCGCATCCTCCACCGTCCTGATGCCCGTTCGGCTCCAGTCCGAAAGAATCCGGTTCATGGTCATCATCGGTGCGCCGCTTCCGCGGGCATACTGCGCACTGAGCAGCACCAGCTCCATGCTCATGCCCATCTCGCCCATCCAGCGGCACAGCAGGTCGCGGTCGGGCTGGTTGGTCTTTTTCTCCACGCCCGCTGCATCGTAAATCTCCCGGAGCTGCGCATTGAGCGCCTTCTGCCGGTTGTTGTATGCGGTGACCGCCTCCGGGGAGTTGAGCCCCTGCCGCTTCCACTTTTCCAGCCACGCGCCCACGTCGTCCATCGTGCCGCCGCCTGCGCGCCGATGCGCCGCCGTGACCGCCAGCAGAATGAGCGCCTCGCTGTTGCCCTCTCTGCGCCAGTCCTCCACCAGCGCCAAATCGTCCGCCGTGGGGGTAACGCCCGTCCGCCCCAGACCGGCAAGCACCTCGCGCACAAAGTCGCGCTCGCCCTTCTCGTGCAGGATGCCGCCCAAAAGCTCCTGCACATCGTGCCTGCCAAGCTGGTGCTGCCGAAGCAGAATGCCGTCGAGGTATGCCATCGTCGGCGTGCCCTTGGTCGTCTCCCGGCAGGCCTCCAGCACCGCCTCCTGCGTGAAGCCCCATTCCTCAATCCACTTGAGGTACATGGTCTTTTCATCTTCGCTCGCCGGGCGGCGCTGGCCAAGGCGTGCCAGCAGGCGGCGCAGCCCCTTCTCCCGCTCCCCGGTGAGAATCAGCATCCGCTCCGCATCCTCCAGCGTGCGCACGCCGCTCTGCGCCCAGCGCTGCGCCGTCTCGTTGGCAATCTTGAAGGAGACGCGGCCTGTCCGGCTCTTCTCCTTCTCGCTGCGCAGCAGCATGATGACGACTTCCTCCGGCAGCTCGTACACCTGAACCCAGTCCAGGATCGTCTGGTAATCATTGTCGCCGATGGTCTGCGCGTCCAGCGTGCGGCGCACCTCCTCCATGAAGCGGCGGTTGTAGAGCTGCTCGCTCGGCTTTTCCGCGCGGGTAAGCGTGATCTGCTTGAGGTTGTAGTAGGTAAAGCACACCGGGTTATCGCCCGTCTGGCGCACCAGCCCCTCGCGCTCCCAATAGCGGTATGCGCGCTCCACATCCTCCTGCGTCACATCCAGATCGCGTGCCATCGACGCAAGGCTCATGCGCGCCGAGCCATGGTAGCAGAGCATCAGCCCATAGAGATAGACCTTCACAAAGTCCCCCGGCGCGCGCAGCATATACTCCGTGATGAACATATTTTCCACGGGCGTGGCGTCAAACAGCGCCGCGCTCTCGTCAAACGAACAGAACGCCATGAAACGTTCGCCCCCCTGATTGATATAGTCGATCTCATTATAGCACAACGCCCGCGCAGGGCGCAACGTCTCGGGTTGACAGCGGCACGTGCGGCGCTTACAATAAGGTGAGAGTCTGAGAAGATGAGGTTTTCATCATGAAAAAAAACACCCTTTTGTATATCGCGGCGCTGCTGGGCTGCTTTCTGCTGGGCTGCGCCATTTCGCTGGGGCTGAGCCGATGGGACAGCCGGGAAATCCGCCCCCTGTCCGGCGGACAGGTCTGGGATCTCTCCGCCTTTGGCTTCACCCTGCGCGTGCCGGAGGATGCGGTGATCGCCGATCACACGCAGGCCAACGCCGAGCAGGGCGGCAATGCCCTCTACGCGGGCAGCGCCTCCGGCAAGGACGGTGCGCTCTACCTCTTCTGCTATGAAAACGAGACGGCCGACCGGCTGGAGGACTACCCCGATCAAGAGGTGGTCTCCTATTATATGCAGGCAGGCGCAAGCAGCGTGCGCACGCGCATCCTCGCCGGCCGCCGCTTCGTCTGCTATCGCGCTTCGGTCGCCACCCCGGAAGGCACACAGATATGGGATACCTACGAGACGTGGGACGAGCAGCTTCAAATCACATTTGAAACCCAGATGCCCGAGAGCGCCGTCCTCTCTATGCTCGCCACCATGACATGGAACTGACCGCGAAAGGAGCTTTTTATGGCCTTTGCACACCTGCACCTGCACACCGAATACAGCCTGCTTGACGGCGCAAACCGCATCGGCCCGCTTCTGGATCGCGTCAAGGAGCTGGGCATGGACGCCTGCGCCATCACCGACCACGGCGTGATGTACGGCGTGATCGACTTTTACACCGAAGCCAAGAAGCGCGGTATTCACCCCGTCATCGGCTGCGAGGTCTATGTCTGCGACAACATGGATGACCACAACCTCGGTATGCGCGGCAACAGCCACCTCATCCTGCTGTGCGAGACGCAGGAGGGCTACCGCAACCTGATGCACTTGGTCAGCGAGGCGTGGACGCGCGGCTACTACTATCGTCCGCGCGTCGATATGGCGTGCCTGAAGCGATACGCCAAAGGCCTGATCGCCTCCAGCGCCTGCCTCTCCGGCAAGCTGAACAAGCTGCTGATGGACGGCCGCTTTGAGGCAGCCTGCCAGCACGCGTGCGAAATGGAAGCGCTTTTTGGCAAGGGCAATTACTTCATTGAGCTGATGGATCACGGTCTTGATGAGGAAAAGCGCGTGCTGCCGGAGCTGGTGCGCGTCAGCGAGGAAACGGGGATTCCCCTCATCGCCACCAACGACTGCCACTATCTGCGCCGCGAGGATGCGGAAGCGCAGGAGATCCTCATGTGCATCCAGACCGGCAAGACGCTCGACGACGAAAACCGTATGCGCATGGAGACGCGGGAGCTGTACGTCAAGAGCGAGGACGAAATGCGTTCGCTCTTTGCCGCGTGGCCGGACGCCCTTGCCCGCACGGAGGAGATCGCGAAGCGCTGTCAGGTGGATTTTGTCTTTGGCGAGACAAAGCTGCCGCGCTTCCCCACCGAAAACGGCGAAACCAGCGAGCAGATGCTGCGCAGGCTCTGCGAGACCGGGCTGGCCGAGCGCTATGTTCCCGTCACGCCGGAAGCACGCGAGCGGCTGGAGTACGAGATCGGCATCATCAGCAAGATGGGCTACGTCGATTACTTCCTCATCGTCTGGGATTTCATCCACTATGCCCGCAGTCAGGGCATCGTGGTCGGCCCGGGACGCGGCTCCGGCGCAGGATCCATCGTCGCCTACTGCCTGCACATCACGCAGCTCGATCCGCTCAAATACAGCCTGCTGTTCGAGCGATTCCTCAACCCCGAGCGCGTGTCCATGCCCGATATCGACGTGGACTTCTGCTACGAGCGCCGTCAGGAGGTCATCGACTATGTGGCGCGCAAATACGGCGCGGATCACGTCAGCCAGATCATCACCTTCGGCACCATGTCCGCGCGCGCCGTCGTGCGCGACGTCGGCCGCGTTCTGGGCTATCCGTATCAGGAGGTGGATGCGGTCTCCAAGTCCATCCCCTTTGAGCTGAACATGACACTCGAGCGCGCGCTGACCCTCTCCCCGGAGCTGAAAAAAAACTACGCGGAAAACGAGCGCGTCCATCGGCTCATCGACATGAGCCTGCGGCTGGAGGGGATGCCGCGCCACGCCTCCACACACGCGGCGGGCGTGCTCATCACCGACAAGCCTGTGACCGAATACGTCCCCCTTCAGCGCAATGACGAGGTCATCACCACCCAGTTCCCGATGGGCACCATCGAGCGGCTCGGCCTGCTGAAGATGGACTTTCTGGGGCTGCGCACGCTCACCGTCATCCGCGATGCGCTCGACCTGATGCGCGAGGCTGGCGTAGACATGAAGGCGGAGGATATCCCGCTGGACGATCACGCCGTGTACGACATGATCTCCGAGGGCGAAACGGACGGCGTGTTCCAGCTTGAATCGGGCGGTATGCGCTCCTTCCTCACCAATATGCGCCCGCAGAGCTTTGAGGATATCATCGCCGCCATCTCCCTCTATCGCCCCGGCCCGATGGATTCCATCCCCCGCTACATCGAGGGCAAGCACAATCCCGATTCCATCACCTACCTGCACCCCAAGCTCAAGCCCATTCTGGACGTCACCTACGGCTGCATGGTCTATCAGGAGCAGGTCATGCAGATCGTGCGCGATCTGGCGGGCTACTCCTATGGCCGCAGCGACCTTGTGCGCCGTGCCATGGCGAAAAAGAAGCACGATGTCATGGCCAAGGAACGCGAAATCTTCATCAACGGTCTGGTGGAAAACGGCGAGGTCACCGTGCCGGGCTGCGTGCGCCGGGGCATCCCCGCCGACGTGGCCAGCCAGCTCTTCGACGAGATGACCGCGTTTGCATCCTATGCGTTCAATAAATCCCACGCTGCGGCATATGGCGTGGTTGCCGTGCGCACCGGCTGGCTCAAGCGCCATTATCCGGTACAGTTCTTCGCCGCGCTGCTCAATTCCGTTTCCGACAACAGCGGCAAGGTCGCCGAGTACGCCCAGTATTGCCGCAAGCACGGCATTCCCCTGCTCCCCCCGGACATCAATCAGTCCGGCCGCAAGTTCTCCGTGGGCCGCAATGCCGAAGGCGTGCCGGGCATCCGCTTTGGCTTGGGCGCCATCCGCTCCTGCGGCGAAAAGGCCATCGACTCCATCATCGCCGTGCGCCGCTCTTCCGGCGCGTTCAAGGACATCTTTGACTTCTGCAAGCGGATGTCCAGCGATCTGGTCAACAAGCGGGTGGTCGAATCGCTGATCCTCTCCGGCGCGTTTGACTGCACCGGCGCCTCGCGCGCACAGCTCATGGCGGTCTATGAGGCGGCACTCGACGGCGCGAACCGCACCCGCAAGAGCAACATCGTCGGTCAGATGTCCCTCTTTGGCGATGGGATGCTGGAGGAGGTCACGCCGCCCCTGCCCAATATCCCGGATTTCAACCTCCGTACACGGCTGAATTTTGAGAAGGAGATGACCGGTCTGTACATCACCGGTCATCCCCTGAGCGACTATACCGAGGCGCTGACCCAGATGGATATGAACACCGCCCAGCTCTCCGCCCTGCTGGAGGAGCCGGATCATGGCCTGTCCCGCGACGGCGCACGGGTACGCATGGGCGGTATGCTCACGGAGTTCCGTCAAAAGTCCACCCGTTCGGGCAGTCTGATGGGCTTTGTGACGCTGGAGGACATGACCGGCGCCATCGAAGCGCTGGTCTTTCCCAAGGTGCTGGAGCGCATCAGCCCGGATCTCACGCCTGATACAGCCGTCATCCTCTCCGGCCGCCTGTCCATCCGCGAGGATGACGACGTGAAGCTGCTGCTGGACACGGTGGAGCCCCTGATGACCAACGTGGAATACGCGGCGTCCGTGCAATCCGGACTGCTCTCCCCACAGGCCGCCGCAGATCAGCAGACGCTGCCGGGCGATACGCTCTACCTGCGCCTGCCCAGCGACAGCGCCATTCAGGTCATTCGCCCCGTACTGGCCCGCTATCGCGGCAAGGTCGGCGTGGTGCTGTACATTGAGAACACCGGCGTCAAACTGCGTGCGCCCCGAGAGCTGTATGTCAAGCCCACAAAGCGCCTGCTGGATGAGCTGACCGATATGCTGGGGCATCGCAACGTCGTTCTCAAGTAATCCTGTTTGCGTTTTAAAAAACCTTATTCAGCGCGAAGCGAAGAAGGGGTTTGGGGATGAAATCCCCAAACCCCTTCTCTGCTTCGCGCTCATGTCGCGTTTCCATCAGAAAACCGTATTATTCCTCTTCCACCTCGACCTCGGCGTAGCAAACCTCCTCGATCTTGGCCAAAAGCTCCTCTTTTCCTGCGCCGTCCTCGCTGGAGAACGGGATCACCTGCCACGGCTGTACCGCCAGTGCGCGGCAGATCGGTGCAAGGTGCTTCATCCGTGCGCCGCGGCTGATCTTATCCGCCTTCGTGGCAATCACCGTGAAGGGGATGCCGGTCTGGCGCAGGAACAGGTTCATCTCCTTGTCCTCGCTCGTCGGCTCATGGCGGATATCCACCAGATGGAACACATGGCACAAATCCTCCGTGGTGGCGAAGTAATTCTGCATCATCCTGCCCCACGATTCCTTCTCCGACTTGCTCACCTTGGCAAAGCCGTATCCGGGCAAATCAATGAAGTTGATCTCCTGATTGATCTGAAAGACATTGATAAGCCGCGTCTTGCCGGGCGTGGCGCTGGTACGCGCCAGCTTGGTTCTGTTGGTCAGCTTGTTAATCATGGAGGATTTGCCGACGTTGCTCTTCCCGGCGAAGGCCACCTCCGGGCAGCCCTTCGTCGCAAATTCGCCGTATTCCTTCATCGAGGTGATGAAATCCGCGCGTTTGACTTGCATGTTCTTCTCCTTGCCTTATGCGTGCAGCCCGACCGCCTGCTGGCTATCCCCCGCAGGCATGGGCATACGCTCTTTCGTTGTCGCATCTGCGGGATGCGGCTTTTCACACAGCGCCGTCTCCAGCACCGTATCCACCGTCTCCGCCGGAATGATCGTGATCGCCTCGCGCACGTTTTCCGGCACTTCCTCCAGATCCTTGAGGTTCTCCTTGGGGATCAGCACCGTGTCGATGCCCGCGCGGTGTGCCGCCAGCAGCTTTTCCTTCAGGCCGCCGATGGGCAGCACGCGGCCACGCAGCGTGATTTCGCCGGTCATGGCGACATTCTGGCGCACGGCAATGCCCGTCAGCGCGGAGACCAGCGCCGTGGTCATCGTCACGCCCGCGCTCGGCCCGTCCTTGGGTACGGCGCCCTCCGGCACATGGATGTGGATATCCAGCGTCTTGTAGAAGTCATCCGGGATGCCCAGCGCCTTGGCGTGCGCGCGCACATAGGATTTCGCCGCCCGTGCGCTCTCCTTCATCACATCGCCCAGACTGCCGGTTAGCTCAAGCTGACCCGTTCCGGGCATGGTGGTCGTCTCGATTTGCAGGGTATCGCCGCCCACGACGGTGTAGGCCAGACCATTGACCACGCCGACTTCCGGCTTTTTGCCCGCCTTTTCGTAATGATAGCGCGGCGCACCGAGGAACTCCGTCAGCTTCTCCGCCGTGACGTTCACCGTCTCCAGCCCCTCGTCGATCATCTGCACGGCGCTCTTGCGCACCACCTTGCCGATCGTCCGCTGCAAGCGGCGCACGCCGGCCTCGCGGGTGTAGCCCTGAATCAGGCTGCGCAGCACGCGGTCGTTCATCTTCACGCTCTTGGGCGCAAGGCCATGCTCCTCAATCTGCTTGGGCAGCAGATGGCGCTTGGCGATGTTCAGCTTTTCATCCTCCGTGTAGCCGCTGACCTCGATCATCTCCATGCGATCCAGCAGCGGGCGCGGGATGGTATCCACGGAGTTCGCCGTGGTGATGAACATTACGCCGGACAGGTCGAACGGACACTCCAGATAGTGATCGCGGAAGGCGTTGTTCTGCGCACCGTCCAGCACTTCGAGCATCGCGCTCGCCGGATCGCCGCGCACGTCGGAGGCCATCTTGTCAATCTCGTCAAACAGGAACACGGGATTGAGCGTGCCCGCCTGCTTGATCGACGTGATGATCCGGCCCGGAATCGCGCCGATGTAGGTGCGCCGGTGGCCGCGAATTTCCGCCTCATCGCGCACGCCGCCCAGCGACATCTGCACAAACTTGCGCCCCAGCGCACGGGCAATGGATTTGGCGATGGACGTCTTGCCCACGCCGGGCGGGCCGACAAAGCACAGCACCGGCCCCTTCATGTTGTTCTTGATGCGGCAGACCGCCAGATATTCGATCACGCGCTCCTTGACCTCGTCCAGGCCGTAGTGATCCTCTGCCAGCACGCGCCGCGCACGCTTGAGATCGAGATTGTCCGGCGTGGTCTTGCCCCACGGCAGATCGAGCATCCACTCCACATAGGTGCGGCTCACGCCGATCTCCGGGCTGCCCGGCGCCATGCGGGAAAGGCGCTCCAGCTCGCGCTGAGTCTTATCCCGCGCCTCGTCGTTCATCGGCGTCTTTTCAAGGCGCTCGCGCAGATCTTCTACATCGGTCGCGTCCTTGTCGCCCAGCTCCGTCTGGATCGCCTTGATCTGCTCGCGCAGGAAGTAGTCCTTCTGGTTCTGCTCAATCTGCTTGCGCACACGCGCCTGAACCTTCTTCTCCACGCCCGCCAGCTCCGTCTCGCGCACAAGCACCGCGCAGACGCTTTCCAGCCGCGTCAGATCGTCAAATTCCTCCAGAAGCTGCTGGCGATCATCCACCTTTTGCAGCACATTCGCCGCAATCATATCCGCAAGCTGGCCGGGGGCCTCAATCTCCATGACGGCCTGCATGGTCTCCGTGGAGATGCGGCCACTCATCTTGCAGTAGTCCTCAAAGTAATTGTGCGCCGTGCGCAGCAGCGCATCCGTCTCCACGGAGGCAGGCGTCTCCTGCGGCAGCAGCTCGTCCAGCGCGCCCTCAAAATACGGTTCCTCCTGCGTGACGGCACGCAGGCTGGCGCGGCTCCTGCCCTCCACCAGCAGGCGGATGTTGTCGCCCGGGAGCTTGATGACCTGCTTGATGGCGGCAATCGTGCCCACATGGTAAATGTCGTCAATGCCGGGATCATCCACGTCGATGTCCCGCTGCGCGACGAGGAAGATCCGCTGATCCTCCATCATGGCGCGTTCGAGCGCGGCGATGGACTTCTTTCTGCCCACATCGAAGTGGAGCACCATATGCGGAAAGACCATCAGCCCGCGAAGCGGCAGCATCGGCAGGGTTACCGGCTGCGTGCGTTTCTTTTTCGGCTTGGCCAACGTTTGTTCCTCCTTGCATTCAGCCCGGGATTCGTAAGCAATCGGGCCGATGCTGTTTATTATACCTGAATGACGCGCAATTTGCAACAGATGGCCTCTGACCAAGTGTTCCCTGTTCCGTGCAGCGGCGTTTTATACCGTTTTGCATTCTAAATTGCTTTATTCAGCGCGAAGCGAAGAAGGGGACTGGAGCCTGCCGCCGCCAGTGGCGGAAGCAGGC
>JAXJLD010000156.1:0-2322 GCA_036297385.1 Christensenellales bacterium
GACGTCGCTCTGCGATAAGGGCATGAGCAAGGTGGCGATGTACGATGTGTCCTCCACTCATGTCTCCCAGCTGATCTCCGAGGCGTTTAAGTACAGTCACATTGTCCTGGCCTCTGTGACCTATAACCTCGGCATCTACCCTGCCATGCATGACTTCCTCATGGATATGAAGGCACTGAATCTGCAAAACCGCACCTTTGCCATCATTGAAAACGGCTCATGGGCGGTGAAGTCCGGTGACCTCATGCAGAAATTCGTCAACAATGAGCTTAAGAACATGACGGTGCTCAACGAGCGGCTCAGCCTCGCCTCGTCCATGGGCACGGACAAGCGCACTGAGCTGGAAGCACTGGCGGACGCCATTCTGGAATCTATGAAGTAACTGGCAGGAAAGCCAAAACCAAGACAACAGACAACAAACAGCCCCACCGCGTCGGCTGCAGAAAAACCGGCTTTCAAAAACAGAGCGGGCAAGCGTGATACTGCGCTTGCCCGCTCTTTGCCCAAAAGGACATGAGAAGTGACCGGAGAAGATGAGAGGATCGAAATGGAGATCAGAAAACGAAACGGGGAGTCTGTTCCCTTTCAACAGGAGAAAATTTTCAACGCCATGAAAAAGGCGTTTGACGGACAGGGCAAGGAGATCGGGAGCAGAGAGATGGATGAGATCCTCGCCACCGTTCTCAACAATCTCTCCGTCACAGTGCCGCTCACCGTAGAACGTGTGCAGGACGAGGTGGAGCGAACGCTCATGGAGCGCGGACACTATGAGGTGGCCAAGGCGTACATCCTCTACCGCGAAAAGCGGTCTGCGCTGCGCCGTGTCCGGCATACCATCGCGCGGACGGTGGGGGATGACTCGCTTGACGAGGTGCTGCGCCGCATCCAGATGGATTTTACCGAGGAAGTCTACTCCCTCGCGGCGCTTCAAATGAAGTTTGAGAGTTTCTGTCGTCTGGGTATGACGGAGGATGAGCGGGCTGAGGCACTGACCAAGGCGGCGGTAGAGCTGACTACGGCAGAGGCACCCAAGTGGGAGTTCATCGCGGCGCGGCTTCTGAACCACTCCTTTCGCTGTCGCAACGCACAGGAATGGGAGGGGCGCGGCGTCGGCGACCTCTATGGCAGGCTTCGCTATCTGACGGATAAGGGACTCTACGGTGACTATATCCTTGCCCACTATACCCACGAGGAGATTGCCATGGCGGAGGACTTTCTCTGCCCGGAACGGGACGAGCTGTTCACCTACTCCGGCCTTGACCTTCTGCTCAAACGCTATGTGATCCAGTCACGCAGCCGCGTGCCGCTGGAAACACCGCAGGAGATGTTTTTGGGTATCGCGCTGCATCTTGCTATGAACGAAGGCTCTGACCGCATGGGGTGGGTAAAGCGCTTTTACGATATGCTCAGCCGTATGGAGGTCACGATGGCGACACCTACCATGTCCAACGCACGAAAGCCCTACCATCAGCTTTCAAGCTGCTTTGTGGACACTGTGCCGGACAGTCTGGACGGCATCTACCGCTCGCTGGACAACTTCGCAAAGGTCTCTAAATTCGGCGGTGGAATGGGGATGTACTTCGGTAAGGTGCGCGCTGCAGGCAGCACCATCCGCGGCTTTCAAGGGGCGGCGGGTGGTGTTATCCGCTGGATTCGGCTGGTCAACGACACCGCCGTGGCGGTGGATCAGTTGGGGATGCGGCAGGGCGCTGTGGCGGTTTACTTAGACGCATGGCACCGGGATCTGCCGGAATTCCTTCAACTGCGCACCAACAACGGCGACGACCGCATGAAGGCACATGATGTGTTTCCCGCCGTGTGCTATCCGGATCTCTTCTGGCGACTGGCGGAGGAGAACATAGACGCGCCGTGGCATCTCATGTGTCCGCATGAGATCCTCACGGTCAAGGGCTACGCACTGGAGGATTACTGGGGTACAGAATGGGAGAAGCGGTATCTGGACTGCGTCAATGACCCGCGCATCGAAAAGCGCAGCGTCACCGTCAAGGACATCGTGCGGCTGGTGCTTCGCTCGGCAGTGGAGACCGGCACACCCTTCGCTTTCAATCGCGACAGTGTAAATCATATGAACCCAAACGGCCACACGGGAATGATCTATTGCTCCAATCTCTGTACGGAGATCGCGCAGAACATGGCACCCATCGAGCACATCAGCACTGAGGTGCACACGGAGAACGGCGACACAATTGTGGTGACGGCCACACGCCCAGGTGAGTTTGTGGTCTGCAATCTGGCGAGTCTGTCTCTCGGTAATCTGCCGGTGGAGGACGAGGCCTATATGGAACGCACGGTGGAAACGGC
>JAXJLD010000157.1:0-4413 GCA_036297385.1 Christensenellales bacterium
AGACCTCATCCGTCATCCCTTCGGGATGCCACCTTCCCCAAAGGGGAAGGCTTGAAAAAACGAAGTTTCAGAGCAGACCGCAAAGCGGTCTACGATTGAAACGGGTTCCATTTGAATGAAAAGTTTTAGATGCTAAACAGTATAAAACGAGTTGTAAGCGCGAAGCGAAGAAGGGGCTTGACATAGGACTGTTTTCGTTGAGAAACAGGATGACAAGCGGCAGGCCGATGGAATATGCCGGGGAACAGCCCCGCAAAGGAGGATGTATGCTGCACACGATTGCACCGCAGGATATGCAGGAGATGGAACGGGCGTTTCTTGACGGCACGGGCTATCCGTCCATGCTGCTGATGGAACACGCGGCGCAGGCGGTAGCCGATGCGGCGGAGCGCCATGCTGGGCGAGGAAGCCGGGTGCTGTTTGTCTGCGGAAGCGGAAACAACGGCGGCGATGGATGCGCAGCGGCGCGCATTTGGATACAGCGCGGCGGTCGGGCAGATGTATGGCTGATGACCAGCCCATCCAAAATGAAGGGGGATGCGGGCGTGAACGCCTGCCTGCTCAACGTCTGCGGGGCGAACATGACGATCCTCTACGGTGAAGCGCCGGAGATCCCGGAGGACTGCGCGGCGGTGGTGGATGCACTGTACGGCACGGGCTTATCCCGTGCGGTGGAGGGCGCGGCGCTGTCGGCGGTGCGGCGGATCAACGAGAGCGGCTTGCCGGTGATCGCGGTGGACATCCCCTCCGGCGTGGATGGCGCGACGGGGCAGCTGCTGGGCGAGGCGGTGCGCGCATCGGAGACGGTGACGTTTCACCGCGTCAAGCACGGCTGTTTGCTCTTTCCCGGGCGGGCGCTGGCGGGCAGGCTGACGATTGCGGACATCGGTATTCTGCCGGAATGGGACGGCGCACAGGGCATTGACGTGCTGGAGGCGGCGGATGCTGCCGCCCTGCTGCCCGTGCGCACGCAGGACGGTCACAAGGGAACCTTTGGCCATGTGATGCTGGCGGCGGGCAGCGAGGCCATGACCGGCGCGGCCTGCCTGACGGCGCAGGCCGCACTGCGCAGCGGCGCGGGGCTGGTGACGGCGGCGTGCTGTGCGCCGGTACGGATTCCGATGCAGACGCTTGTACCGTGCGCGATGACGAAGGTGGTCTGTGGCGGCGCAGCGCTGGACGCGAGCGCGTCCATGGCGCTCTATGAGCTGGCGCAGGGCAAGCAGGCGCTGGCGATCGGCCCGGGACTGGGTCAGGAGGACGGCACATGGCGTGCGATTGCGCAGCTTGTCGCCAGCGACATCCCCAAGGTACTGGACGCGGACGCGCTGAACCTGCTGGCACGCTGCGGCGGCAAGGTGGGCGCAAACACGGTGATGACCCCGCATCCGGGCGAGATGGCGCGGCTGCTGGACGTGAGCGTGCAGGAGATCGCGGCATCGCCGGTGGAATACGCGCAGCAGCTTGCGCAGGACAAGGATTGCTGCGTGCTGCTCAAGGGCGCGACGACGGTGATCGCGCGCGGCGAGGACGCGGCGATGAACGTGACGGGCCGCGAGGCGATGGCCACGGGCGGCTGCGGCGATGTGCTGACGGGCGTGATTGCGGCGCTGATGGCGCAGGGAATGCCGCCCATGGACGCGGCGCGTGTGGGCGCGTACTATCACGGGCTGGCGGGCGAGGCGGCGGCTAAGCGCCGCGGAAGCCGCGCAGCGACGGCATGGGACGTATGCGACGCGCTTTGCATAGAATGAAAGCGCGGGGGAAAGGCTCCATGATGAAGCGATAGGTTGTGAGATCATGGAGGTTATACGCGGCGATATCTTCATAGCGGATCTGGATCCCGTCGTGGGCAGCGAACAGGGCGGCGTGCGGCCGGTGCTGATTGTGCAGAACAATCGCGGGAACCGGTTTTCGCCAACGGTGATCTGCGCGGCAATGACGTCGCGCCTGCTCAAGAACGACCTGCCGACGCACGTCTGGATTGCAGCACAGGAGAGCGGGCTCAAGCGCGACTCGCTGGTGCTGTGTGAACAGATCAGAACGCTGGAAAAGCGCAGGCTGCGGGCGTGGGCAGGCCGTATTGGCGGGCTGTCGCTGGCACGGGTAAACCGTGCGCTGATGGCGGCGCTGGAGATTCCCGATTCGTAAGAGCAACGCATAGGAGCGGGGAGGCATCCCTGCTTCTTTTGACGCGAAGGAAGAAGGGGTTCACGATGCAGAAATGGAAGAAGATTGATTGGGCCAAGGAGGGCCGGCAGATCATGAAGGATTATCTGCTGATTCTGCTGGGCACATTTACGGCTGGCTTGTCCCTGCCGCTGTTTTTCCTGCCCTATGACATTGCGCCGGGCGGGGTTTCGGGCATCTCCACGGTGCTGGCGAGCGTGATGCCGATTTCGGTGGGCGCGTTCAGCTTTATCCTCAACGTGCCGCTGTTCCTGACGGGCTGGCGGACGGTCGGAATACGGTTTGCAATTCGATCGTTCATCGCGATGTCGCTGATGTCGCTGTTTATCGACATCATCCCGATTCGGGACGTATCGGGCGACGTGATGCTGGCTTCTGTGTTCGGCGGCGTGCTGCTGGGCGTGGGGCTGGGGCTGGTGGTGCGCGGCGGCGCGACGACCGGCGGCACGGACATGGCGGCGAAGATGATTCACAATCACATCGGCTTTTTGCCGATTGCGACGATCCTGTTTGCCATTGACGGCCTTGTGATTGTGGTGGCGGGCGCGGTGTTCGGCCTGAAGGCGGCGCTGTGGGCGCTGATCTCGCTGTTTGCTTCCACGCAGGCCATGGACGCGGTCATCAAGGGATTCAACACGGCGCTGCAATTCCTGATTATCTCCAAGGATTCCGAGGAGATTGTGCGCAGGGTACACACGGAGCTTGACCGCGGCTGCACACGACTGATGGCGGAGGGCACGTATTCGCGCCAGCCGGTGGGCACGCTGGTATGCGTGGTTTCCCGGACGGAGGCGCCGCGCCTCAAGAAGCTGGTGGCCGAGATCGACCCGCAGGCGTTTGTGACGGTATGCAACGTCAACGAGGCGCTGGGCGAGGGCTTTGACGGCATGAGCGGGGAATGAACAAAAAAATGGGAACGCGGCAGATATCATTTGCAAAACGCATAGGGCAATGCTATAATAATACTAAGGTCTGTCCTTAGGGCAGAGAAATTTTGACAGGAGGAATGTACCATGAAAAAGATCCTTTCCATGATGCTCGTGCTGGTCGCTATGCTGGCGATCTTCACCGTCCCGGCTAATGCGGCTGAGATTGCGCTGGTCACCGACGTGGGCACCATCGACGACGAATCCTTCAATCAGGCTTGCTGGCAGGGTGTTGAGGCCTATGCCACGGCGAACAACATCAGCTACCGCTATTATCAGCCGGCGGCGGACTCGGATGACGAGCGCCTTGGCTCCATCGATCAGGCTGTGGCTGACGGCGCGAAGATCGTCGTGCTGCCGGGCTACCTGTTCGGCGCGACTGTTGCGCAGGCGCAGGAGCTGTATCCCGAGGTGAAGTTCGTGGCCATCGACGTGTCTGCGGGCGACCTGGGCACCGAGCCGATGGAGAACCTGTACTGCGCCGTGTTCGGCGAGGAGCAGGCGGGCTATCTGGCTGGCTATGCGGCTGTGAAGGACGGCTTCACCAAGCTGGGCTTCTTGGGCGGCATGGCGGTTCCGGCTGTGCAGCGCTACGGCTACGGCTTCGTGCAGGGCGCGAATGACGCGGCGGTTGCGATGGGCACCCCGATTGAGATCAACTACACCTACGGCGGCCAGTTCTACGGCGATGCGAACATCACCGCGAAGATGGACGGCTGGTACACGGCCGGCACCGAGCTGGTCTTTGCCTGCGGCGGCGGCATCTGGACCTCCGCTGTGGAGGCGGCGCTGGCGCACAAGGGCTACGTCATCGGCGTGGACGTTGACCAGCACTACCTGGGCGAAACGTACGTGGCGGACTATGGCTACAACCCGTTCGTGAGCTCTGCGATGAAGCAGCTCCAGAACGCGACTGAGGTTGCGCTGGCGAAGTTCTATGACGGCCAGTGGGAGACCATCGGCGGCAAGATCGAGACCCTCGATCTGAGCGCGGGCGAGTTCATCGGCCTGCCGACCGCGGAGACTTCTTGGTGCTTCAAGAACTTCACGGTGGAGGAGTACAACAAGCTGCTGGAGGACATCAAGTCCGGCGCTGTGACCATCTCCAACGCGATTGACGTTGCGCCGACGACCGACGCGAGCGTGACCGTGAACTACATCGAGTGATGTGAATAAAAAAGGGGAGGACAGGCTTCGGCCCAATGTCATTAAGTTATTGTTAAGGCAACAAAAATCAGCAAGGGAATCGAGCACAAAGAAGAATTGTGTTCGATTCCCTTGAACTTTCAAAAAAGGA
>JAXJLD010000158.1:0-9576 GCA_036297385.1 Christensenellales bacterium
AGACCTCATCCGTCATCCCTTCGGGATGACACCTTCCCCAAAGGGGAAGGCTTGAAAAGACGTAGTTTCAGAGCAGACCGCAAAGCGGTCTACGATTGAAACAGGTTCAATTTGAGCAGAAGGTTAGACGCAACACGATGTTAGAATACAAACAGGATGGAAATAGCATCAAATCGCACAGGGGGAAAGGCATGAGGATTTCGCTGATTATTCCGACGCTGAATGCAGAGGGGGAGCTGGGGGCGCTGCTTGCGGCACTGCGCACACAGACCGTTCCGCCCGACGAGGTGATCGTGGTGGACTCCGGGTCGGAGGATAAAACGCGGGCGATTGCCGAGGCGGCGGGTGCGCTCGTTCTCCCGATTGAGCGCAAGGCGTTTGACCACGGCGGCACGCGGCATATGGCGTTGACGCATAGCACGGGCGATGTGGTG
The DNA here is from genome assembly GCA_036297385.1 of Christensenellales bacterium. Classification (GTDB taxonomy): domain Bacteria; phylum Bacillota; class Clostridia; order Christensenellales; family Aristaeellaceae; genus Ventricola. The sequence continues at coordinate 435 of JAXJLD010000158.1, forward strand.
ATCTTCATGACGCAGGATGCAATGCCCGCTGATGAACGGGCTGTCGAACGGCTGATTGCGCCGCTGGCTGATGCGCACGTTGCGGCGGTTGGCGGGCGGCAGAAGCCCAAGGCCGATGCGCGCGCTTACGAGCGGCTGGTGCGCAGGCACAATTACCCTGCGGAGAGCCGCGTGTGGGGCAGGGAAGCGATTGAGACGCGCGGTGTGCGCGCGTTCATGATCTCCGATGTATTTGCGGCGTACAGGCGCACGGCGTATGAGGCGGTGGGCGGCTTCGATCACCCGATCATGACCAATGAGGATATGCTCATGGTGCAGAAGCTGCTCGATGCGGGCTGGCGTATTGCTTATGCGGGAGACGCCTGCGTGCTGCACTCCCATAACCTGACGCTTCGCCAGCAGTTCCGGCGCAACGACATCGTCGGCAGAACGATGAAGCGCTATGAGGAACGCTTTTCTCATGTGCAGGAGATGGGGGAAGGCATGGCGCTGGCTAAAAGCGTGATGTGCGAGCTGCTGCAGCACGGGCAGTTGATCGAGATGGCGCGGTTTGCGCTTGACTGTGCGGCACGGCTGGCGGGCAACCGATATGGACGGTGGAAAGAGGCGCGGCTGCAAAAAAGAGGATAGACGATTCAACAGGCGTTGTTTCATGCGGCAGTTTGGCTGCGTGAAACAGCGCCTGTGCTGTATCTTGCGCCGTGTGAAGCATTTGGAATCATACGGCGCGGCAAGCGCGACGATGCGAATTCCCCGGAATGTAGCCCTAACGCATACTTGAAAAAACGTAGTTTCAGAGCAGGCTGCAAAATACAAAGCAATATAAATAGTATGAAAACAGTATAAGCACAGTGTAAACGGGAGAACGGGGTATTCTGTGCCGGTAAAATATGCTATAATGATGCAAAAATACAATACAAGTATGTGGAGGCGATTGGATGAAGCTGGAACAGAGGGTGAATACCCTGAATATGCCGCTGCCTGAGGATATCATGAAGCGCAAATGGGCGGGCGATTTGGAAGGCGCGGTGCAGGCGATTGATATGCGGCTGGCGGGCGAACTGCCGGAGCTGCTGCGCGAGCGCCTGCTGTGCGAAAAGGAGCGCATCCGCCGTCTGCCTACGCAGTACCCCTATGACAGAGCGCAGGCACTGGAAAAGCTGAGCGAGCTGGTGGGCGCTGAGGTCAGCGAAGCGGAGTTTGATCGTCTGGAGCTGGCAGGCTGGGTGGATTTCATCTACCTGAACGGCGAGAAGCGCTATTTCGTTCGCTTCCATCGGAGCATGGAGAAGAACGGCGCGATTGCGCATCTCACGGGCGTGAAGCCCCGCCCGGAGAACGACTATCTCGATCCGATGATTGATGAAATCGAAAAAACGGGGGAGATGAAGCGCCGCATCGCCATCCGCGCAAAATTGTATGTGGATCAGGCGGCGTTTGTTCCGGGCGAATATCTGGCGCACCTGCCGTTCCCCATCGAGGATGCACAGCAGAGCGAGGTTAAACTGCTCTCGGGTGATCCCGATGGTCTGGGTGATGCGCACGCGCCCGGGCGCTCGGCGTACTGGCGGCGGACGCTGGAGGCATGGGAACCGTTTGAGGCGGCATACAGCTATGTGAGCCACATTCGCTATGCCGATCCGCTGGGGCGGCCTGCGCCGGATGCACCGCTGTATCCTGCCTGCGAACCGCCCTGCGAGGAGGATTTGGCTGAGCGAGGCGCGTACCTGCGCTTTACGCCCTATCTGCGCCAACTGGCGGCGGATGTGACGGCGGGGGCAGATAGCGACGTGATGAAGGCATGGCGCATCTATGAATTTGTGACGACAAAGGTGACCTATTCTTTTGTGCGCGATTACTTCCAGTTTGACCATCACGGCGAGTATTGTGCGGTGAACCTCAAGGGCGACTGCGGCTTGCAGGCGCTGCTGTTCATCATTCTGTGCCGCATCAGCGGCATTCCCGCGCGCTGGCAGAGCGGTATGTACATCGCCGAGGCGTATGTTGGCAGCCACGACTGGGCGCAGTTCTATCTTGAGGGCTGGGGCTGGCTGTTTGCTGATCCGAGCTTTGGCGGGAGCGCGTACCGGGCGGGCAGCGAGAAGCGCCACCGCTTCTATTTTGGTAACCTCGATCCCATGCGCATGGCGGCCAACCGGGTGTATCAGGCAGAGCTGGTTCCGGAAAAGACGCAGATGCGCACCGATCCGTTTGACAACCAGTCCGGCGAAGTGGAACGCATGGGCGCGGCGCTGCCCTTTACCATGCGGGAGCTGGACTGTGACGCGGAACTGCTGAGCTGTGAGCCTGTTTAAAACAAGCGGGTTTAGGCGGTCTTTATACCGCATGGAAAGCCTTGATGGAATCTTGAGGCAGAAGGCGATATGATGAGTGTGTTCCCAGCCAATCGGGTGCAGGGGAATGATGAAAAAGACGGATGAAGAGGCTAAACGTGCAGATGGCTTATGAAAAAGACGGTATATTGTCTGAAGATGCAGTATCACCTTGTAAAAAATTAAATTGTGATGGGTGAAAGATTGCAATTTTCTCCCAAGTATGGTATCGTTACAGAATAAACCGGCCGAAAAGCCTGGAGCATCTTGAAAAGGGGGAACTCACATGAAGAAATGGACGGCGCTGATTCTGTGCATCGCAGTCATGCTGAGCATGGCCATCATGCCGGCATCTGCGGAAAGCACCGCATATCGCACGCTGTATTCGGGCGAGTTTACGTCGCTCAACTACCTGACCACCGCGACGACCACGGAATTCGCGATGGCGGCGAATGTCATCGACACGCTGGTGGAGTACGACAAGTACGGACAGGTACAGCCATCGCTGGCCGAGAGCTGGACGTATGACGAGGAAAGCCTGACCTACACCTTCAAGCTGCGTGAGGACGCCACTTGGGTGCGTGCGGACGGCAGCGAGTACGCCAAGGTAACGGCGCACGACTTTGTGACCTCTGCCAAGTATATTCTGGACGCTGCCCATGCATCTTCGACGGCGAATATCTTCTATTCTGTCATCGAGGGTGCGGAAGCGTACTATCTGGGCACCACCACCCCTGAGGCGGGCAAGGAGCCCTATCCGGTGATGGACTTTGAAACCGTGGGCGTGAAGGCGCTGGACGACTACACCTTGCAGTACACGCTGGTGGAGCCGGTGCCGTACTTCCTGTCCATGACCACCTACGTCTGCTTCATGCCGGTGAACGCGCAGTTCCTCGAGGAAAAGGGCGCAGAGTTCGGCGTGGCGACCAGCAACGACAACATTCTGTACAACGGCGCGTATGTGCTCTCCACCTTTGAGCCGCAGCAGAAGCGCGTGTATACCAAGAATGCTGCCAACTGGGATGCGGAGAACGTTCTGATTGAGACCATTGAGCAGACCTACAACAAGGAAGCGACCACCATTTCGCCGGAGCTGTACAAGCGCGGCGACATCGATCAGGCGGATATTGATTCCACTATTGCTTCCGAGTGGCTGGCGGACGAGACGACGGCTGATCTGATTCATCCGCTTCGCCAGAGCGGCTTCTATTCCTACTTCTATGCGTTCAACTTCGATCCGCATTTCGATGCGGTGTACGAGCCGGAAAACTGGAAGCTGGCGGTCAATAACGAGAACTTCCGTCTCTCCATTGCTGCGGGCATGGATCGCATGAAGGCAATGCTCATCACCGACCCGGACAACCCCGATGCGCTGCTGTTTAACACCGTGACCCCGCCGGAGTTTGTCTCCATCAACGGTCTGGACTACACCGAGATGGGCGCACTGGCAGAGATCACCGAGAAGGGCGAGGATACCTTCGATGAGGCGCTGGCGCTGGAGTACAAGGCCAAGGCTGTGGAAGAGCTGACCGCCGCAGGTGCGACCTTCCCGGTGAAGGTGCTCATGTGCTACAACCCGTCCACGACAGGCTGGGCCGAGGAGTGCGTGGTGCTGGAACAGCAGCTTGAGGGCCTGCTGGGCACGGACTACATTGATATCATCGTGGAAGCGGGTCCGTCCTCTGGCTTCCTGGGCGAGGTGCGCCGCAGCGGCAAGTACTCGATCCTCAAGTGCAACTGGGGTCCGGACTATGCCGATCCGAACACCTATACCGATCCGTTCTACGAGGGCAGCTACAACTGGCCGGAGCTGGCGACCGAGTACAACGATGAAAACGGCCGCAGCATCTATTACAATCTGGTGGATGCAGCCCGCGCCATCACCGATGACCTGACCGCCCGCTATGAGGCGTTTGCCGAGGCAGAGGCGTTCCTCATCAATAAGGCGTTCATCATTCCGTTCGGTCACGGCACTGGCGGCTATACCGCTTCCCGCCTGAACCCCTTCGAGTCTCAGTTTGCGCCGTTCGGCATTTCCAGAGACCGCTACAAGGGGCAGAGCGTGATGGAGAAGCCGATGAATACCGACGAGTACTTTGAAGCCTATGACCAGTGGGAGGAAGAGCGTGCCGCGCTGGCAGGGCAGTAATCCTCTCCGTTCCTGATTAAATTGCATTCGCCCGGACGGCGCATGGGCGCCGTCCGGGCGAACCTTGCAAAAGGGCGGAATGGATTTTTCTCCAGTTAAGTCGGCTTCAGCGTGCAGGGCTGAAGAAAAATCGATTCCGCGCAGGAACTGCGTTTGATGTAAAGGTTGTGAAAAACGTATGCTGAAATACACCCTGAAAAGGCTCTCTTCTGCATTTCTGACGCTGCTGATTATCATTTCGGTGGTCTTTGTGCTGCTGCGCCAGATGCCGATTGAGGGCTATTTTGATAACTTTGAAAAGGCGGACCCGGCCATGATTCAGGCCAAGCTCAATCAGCTTGGGCTGAACGATCCGATCCCCGTGCAGCTCGTCCATTTCTTTGACGATCTGCTTCATGGTGATCTGGGCGCCTCCGCCCGGTACAGCGTGGGTGCGCCGATTGCGGACATCATCGCCAAGAAAGCGCCGCTGTCCATCAAGCTGGGCGTGATTTCCATGGCGCTTTCGCTGCTGATGGGTATCCCGCTGGGCGCGGCGATGGCCAAGGGCAAGGGGCGATTCTGGGATAAATTTGGAACGGTGTACATCGTATTCATCAATGCGGTTCCGGCGGCGGTGTATCACATCTTTATTCAGCTGTATGGCACCAGCTTTTTGGGCATCCCCATGCTCTTTGACGAGGCGAACCCCATCACATGGATTCTGCCGGTATTCTCCATGTCGCTGGGCAACACGGCGTACTATGCCATGTGGCTGCGCCGATACATGGTGGATGAGCTGAATAAGGATTATGTCCGCCTGGCGCGTGCCAAAGGCGTATCGGGCAAGGATATCATGATGAAGCACGTGCTGCGCAACGCCTTTGTGCCGATGATTCAGTACATTCCCACATCGCTGCTCTACACGATCTGCGGCTCTATCTACATTGAGTCGCTCTACTCCATTCCGGGCATGGGCGGCCTGCTGGTGGACGTCATCGGCCGTCAGGACAATCCGATGGTTCAGGCCATCGTCATCATTTATAGCTGTATCGGCATCGTGGGCCTGCTGCTGGGCGATTTGCTCATGGGCATGATCGATCCGCGCATCAGCTTTGAAAAGAAGGAGGGCGCGCGCTGATATGCTGAGCATCAAAGAAGGCAAGAGCAAGAAGCTGGAGGGCGCGCTGGAGGAACGGCTCGCCAAGGATCTGGAGACGGTCAACGAGGAGGATCTCTTCGTTCTGGCAACGTATGACGAGACGGCGAGTGAAAAGACAGGTTATTCCAATTACTCCTACTGGCGCTCCACGCTGCAGGTATTCTTCAAAAACAAGGTGGCGGTGTTCCTGCTGTTCGTGCTGGCGGCGCTGCTGCTGTTCACGTTTGTGCAGCCGTATCTGCCGGGACAGTACCCGGCCAACCAGATCAACAATAACCCGCAGACCGGCAAGCAGCTTTCCAACCTCTCACCGAGCATGACGACCGTGCTGACCACCGCGCCGCAGGGTACGCTGCTCAATGCCGAGCCGGTGAAGGATGCAGAGGGCTGGTATGCGGTGGACAATGTGCTGGATACCCTCAAGGCGCGCACGAAATTCACCCTCGTGGAATACGGGGAGGAATGGTGCAGGGTCGAGTACAAGGACATGACCGGCTATGTCAAGAACAATTTCCAGACGAAGCTGAAGCTGCCGGATGATCCCGCGGCCACGCCGTATGAGAGCCGCTCCAACTTCAAGCTGGAGCTGTATATGCAGCCGCAGGACTACACCAACAACGGCACCGCACTCTACGTTCAGGAGGGCGAGCTGGAGCTTTTGGATGACGGCACAGCGACTACCCGCGCAGATGCGGAGCTGCGCGTGCTGCCCAGCGAGCACGCGTTCTGGTTCGGAACCAACAACATTGGACAGGATCTGTGGGCGCGTGTGTGGAGCGGCACCCGCACCAGCCTGCTGATTGGCTTCATCGTGGCGCTGGTGGAAGCCGTTGTAGGCATCACGGTTGGCGTGCTGTGGGGCTATGTGCGCCGGCTTGACCGCATCCTGACGGAGATCTACAACGTGGTGGACAACATCCCCAACACGATCATTCTGATTCTGATTTCCTACATCATGCGTCCGGGCTTCAGCACGCTGGTGTTCGCCATGAGCCTGACCTGCTGGCTGGGCATGGCGCGCTTTATCCGCAACCAGATCGTCATCATCCGCGACCGCGATTACAACCTCGCTTCCCGCTGCTTGGGCACGGGCACGGTGCGCATCATCGTGCGCAACCTGCTGCCGTATCTGGTCTCGGTCATCATGCTGCGTCTGGCGCTGTCTATCCCCAGCGCGATCGGCAACGAGGTGTTCATCACCTACATCGGTCTGGGCCTGCCGGTGGATATGCCCTCGCTGGGCAACCTCATCAATGAGGGGCGCAAGCTGGTCACCTCTGAAACGCTGCGCTATCAGCTCATCTTCCCGGCGATTGTGCTGTCCGTGGTGACGATCTCGTTTTACATCATCGGCAATGCATTTGCAGACGCGGCCGATCCCAAGAACCATATGTACAAATCCTAAGGAGGCGGTAGCGACATGGAAGATAGGGAGATTGTGCTCTCCGTTCGCGATCTGAACATCAAGTTCAGCCTGCGCGGGCGCACGCTGCACGCCATCCGCGGCGTTTCGCTGGATCTGTACAAGGGCGAAAGCCTCGCCATCGTGGGCGAGTCCGGATCGGGCAAGTCGGTCTTTGTAAAGAGCTTCATGGGTCTTTTGGATGCCAACGGCTGGGTGGACGGCGGTCAGATTCTCTATGGTGACGAGGATCTGACGAGCTATACCACCGAAAAGCAGTGGCTGGGGGTGCGCGGCAAGCAGATTGCCATGGTGCTTCAGGACCCGATGACCAGCCTCAACCCGCTCAAGACCATCGGTGCGCAGATCATGGAGGCCATTGAGCTGCACCAGAACCTGCATGGAGAGGCGGCGCGCAAGGAGATGCTCTCCGTGCTGACGGATGTGGGCATCACCGAGCCGGAGCGCCGCGCCAAGCAGTATCCGCACGAGTTTTCCGGCGGTATGCGCCAGCGCGTGGTCATTGCCATCGCGGTGGCGTGCCGTCCGAGGATTCTCATCTGCGATGAGCCGACGACCGCGCTGGATGTGACCATTCAGGCGCAGATTCTCAGCCTGATCCGCACCCTGAAGGAGAAGTATGACCTGACGACCGTGTATATCACGCACGATTTGGGCGTGGTGGCGAACGTGGCAGACCGCATCGCCGTCATGTACGCGGGCGATATCGTGGAGATCGGTTTGTGCGAAGAGGTCTTTTATCAGCCCAAGCACCCGTATACATGGGCGCTGCTCAGCTCGCTGCCGCAGCTTGGCGTGAAGGGCGAGCCGCTGTACTCCATCCACGGCACGCCGCCCAACCTCTTCAATGAGGTGAAGGGCGATGCGTTTGCCCCGCGCAATCCGCAGGCGCTGAAGATCGACTTTGTCAAGCGCCCGCCGTACTTCGAGGTCTCTCCGACACACAAGGCGCGCACTTGGCTGCTTGACCCGCGCGCGCCGAAGATCGAGCCGCCGGAGGCGGTGCGCAAGCTGGCTACGGAAGGAGTGAAGGGCTATGCCTGAAAACAGAGAAGTCCTTCTCTCGGTGAAGGATATGTCCATCTGCTTTGGCAAGGGCAAGCACCTGTTCAAAGCGGTAGACAGCGTGAGCTTTGACATTTACAAGGGCGAGACGTTCGGTCTGGTCGGCGAGTCCGGTTCGGGCAAGACGACCATTGGCCGGGCAATCATCCGCATCAACCCGACGACGTCCGGCGACGTCATCTTCAAGGGCGAGAAGATCAACGGCAAGATCAGCAAGGAGCTGGATCGCCGCGTGACGCGCGAGATTCAGATGATCTTTCAAGACCCGATGGCGTCCCTGAATGAGCGTGCGAAGGTCGATTACATCGTCTCCGAGGGTCTGCTCAGCGGGGAGAAGATGCCGGAGGCCGAGCGGCAGGCGCGCGTGGAGAAGGCGCTCGCAGAGGTGGGCTTGCTGCCGGAATTTGCCAGCCGCTTTCCGCACGAGTTCTCGGGTGGACAGCGCCAGCGCATCGGCGTGGCGCGTGCGCTCATCATGCAGCCGGATTTCATCATCGCGGACGAGCCGATTTCCGCGCTGGATGTATCCATCCGTGCGCAGGTGCTGAACCTGCTCAGCAAGCTGCAGAAGGAGCGCGGACTGACGTACCTGTTCATCTCGCATGACCTGTCCGTGATGCGCTTCATCTGCGATCGGATTGCGGTCATCCATAAGGGCGTGCTGGTGGAGCTGGCGGAGACGGAGAAGCTCTTTGCCCATCCGCTGCATCCGTATACCCGCGCACTCCTCTCTGCGATTCCGCTGCCCGACCCGGCACGGGAGAAGCACAAGAAGCTGGAAATCTACGATCCTTCTCAGCACGATTACAGCGTGGATAAGCCGCGCTGGGTGGAGATCGAAGAGGGGCATATGATCTACGGCAACGACAAGGAAATCAAGGCATATCAGGAAATGCTCAAGGCGTAAAAGGTCAGGGAGCTGCCGGATGACAGCGGCAGCTCCCTTTTGCTTTCGAATAGGGTTCTTATGCTGTTTGTATTTGAAACTTCTTGTTCAGCGCGAAGCGAAGAAGAGGTTTGGGGATGAAATC
>JAXJLD010000159.1:0-6894 GCA_036297385.1 Christensenellales bacterium
GTCCCAACGTAGACCTCATCCGTCATCCCTTCGGGATGTCACCTTCCCCAAAGGGGAAGGCTTGAAAATACGTCGTTTCAGAGCAGACCGCAGCGCGGTCTACGATTGAAACGGGTTTAATTTGAGCAGAAGATTTTTAGATGCAAAACAGTCAGGGAACGAGGCGTTCCCTGACTGGGCTTATCATAATATCATAGGATTGTTTGAAAATACTTCATATACTGTGAAGCATTGCAGGGCGGCATGATCGCAGAAGCCGGCGGCAGAGCGCGGCGGTTTCCTCGCTCCCGGCGCTGTTTTCAATGAGCAGCTCGCCGGGGCCTTCAAAAAGCAGCCCTTCGGCTTCAAGGCGGCGGCGCGTCTGTCTGGCTGTGCCGGGCCCGCCATCCAGAAGGGCGGTATTCTCGCCCAGCAGCTTGGTAATGACCGGCGCGGCAAAGGGATAGTGTGTGCAGCCCAGCACCACCGCGTCAAGCCGATTGTGATACGGGGAGAGCAGCGGACGCAGCAGCGCTTCGGATTTGCTGCTGACGGCCATCCCACACTCTACCAATTCCACTAAGCCCGGCGCGGGCAGCTTGTGAACAGAACAGGTGCTTGAGAAGCGGTGCAGCAGCGCATCAAACTTTTCTTCCCGGAGCGTCAGCGGCGTGGCCATCACGCCGATTTCGCCGCCGGGGAAGTGGTCGGCAGCGACCTTGAGCGCAGGCTCGATGCCGATGATGATGCTATGCGGATATAGCGCACGCAGATCAGCGATGGCGGCGGCGGTGGCGGTGTTGCAGGCGACAACCAGCGCCTTGCAGCCGCGCGCCATCAGGCGGTCAGCGGCGGCGAGGGTCAGCGCGCGCACCTCGTCGGTGGAACGCGTGCCGTAGGGGGCGTTGGCACAGTCGCCGTAGTACAGGTATCGCTCGTTGGGCATGAGCTTGATGAGCTCTCGAAGCACGCTCACGCCGCCTACGCCGGAATCAAATACGGCGATGAAATCACTCGCCTGCGGCATGGGCATCCTCCTTTCAGGGTTGAGGGAATCATGGTGCAAAAAAGCCAGCGCCAAAGGGCGCTGACTGGATGGATCTTACAGGACGGTCTTAGCGGCGATGAACGCGCGCACAGGCGTGTCCTCGATGGTCGCCTGCACATAGAGCCAATCGCCGTACTGTGCCAGCACGGTGATGGGTGCGCCCGGCGCGAGCGAGAACGTCCATCCACCGAAGGGGTCATCTGCCAGTGGGTTGTCCGTCAGCGCGGCGGTTTCCTCTACCGTGGCGGCAAAGCCGTTTTCAAAGCCGAGCTGCGGTTCATAGGGAACGTCCGCGAGGGAACCGGCCTCGACCCAGCCCACCGGGCCAAATTGCTCGGCTGTTCCCTGCGCCACCATCGCCCAGCAGTCATACTGACCGAAAAAGACGTAGGGCTGCCCAAGGTCGAGCGTCTGTTCTTCGTGGCGGTAGAACCCCTGCGTCGGGCCGCAGTACAGGTCAAGCGTTTGGGCGTCCTCAGAAGCAGCCATTTCTACGGGCGTGAGCAGATCCATGCCCTCCTGCTCGCTGAAGGCAGAAGCAGGGAGCAGCAGGCAAAGCAGCAATAGCAGGATGTTCAAAAAGCGCATCGGAAATACCTCCTGTCAACGGAAAAAGGGGAAAAGCCGTCATCCGTCTATTCCGCGAAGCCGCCGATTCCTGACAGCCGGGAACGCTTTTGTATGATTATATCATAACAAATCTCAGCGCGTTTGTCAAAGCCTGCGCGTCGCTTTGCCGCCCATCCAGTCCACACGGCGGGCATAGACCGTAAAAAAGATGCAGCTCAGCAGCCATGTGATGGGATACGCCCAAGAGACGGTGGTGAGCAGCGGGCGCAGGCTGGTGGCGATGGTGACATAGGGGACGCGGATGACGCACCAGCAGACTGCCATGCCCAGCATGGCGATGCCGGATTTGCCTGCGCCGCGCAGTGAGGCGGCGATGGCATGGGTGTAGGCAGCCAGAAAGAAGAAGGGTGCGGTCGTTCGCTCATGCATCACGCCGTAGGCGATCACATCGGGGTTGGAATCAAACAGCCCGATGAGCTGCGGCGAGAAGATGAAGATGAACACCGCAATGAGCTCTGCGATGCCTGCTGAGCAGAGAATGCCGATGCGCATCCCCTTTTTGACGCGATCTGGGCGGTTCGCGCCCAGATTCTGGCTGACGAACGTGGTCAGCGCCATGTTGAAGCAGGTCACAGGGAGAAAGGCAAAGCCCTCGATGCGCGAATGTGCGCCGCATCCGGCCATGGCCGCCGCGCCAAAGGCGTTGATGTTCGTCTGCACGACGACGTTGGCAAAGGAGATGATGCAATTGGAAAGACCGGAGGGGATGCCGTTGGTGAGGATGGCGCGCAGCGCGGCACGGTCAAAGCCGATTTTGCGCAGATCCACGCGGTAGTCGCGGTCGCTGTGCATCAGGCGATAGAGGCACAGCAGCATGGACACCACCTGAGAGATGGCGGTCGCCGCAGCGGCAGAAGCCACGCCCATGCCCAGCACGCCGACGAACAGCAGATCCAGCCCTACGTTGACGAATGAGGAGATCATCAGGTAGATCAGCGGATGGCGGCTGTCGCCCACGGCCTGAAGGATGCCCATGCACACGTTGTAGAGGATGAATGCCAGAGAGCCGTAGAAATATGTGCGGAAATAGCGGATGGATTGCGGCAGCACACTGGCGGGTGTACCCATCAGGCGAAGCAGGATTGGAGAGAGCGCCGCACCTGCAAAGGTGAGAAACACGCCGACGACCAAGCCGCCTGCCAGCAGGGTATGGATGGTCTTTTGCACGCGCTGCGTATCGCGAGCACCGTAGTAGCGCCCGATGACCACGCCTGCGCCCATTGCCAAGCCGTTAAAAAAGCCGATGAGGAGCTGAATCAGGTTGCTGGAGGAGCTGACAGCGGCCAATGCGTCGCTGCCCAGAAAGTTGCCGACGATCAGCGAGTCAGCCGTATTGTAAAGCTGCTGAAACAGGTTGCCCAGCAGCAGCGGTATCGCAAAGGCGATGAGCTGGCGGGCAATGGGGCCTTCGGTCATCAGCGTGGAGCGCTGGACAGAAACGCGGCGGTGCATCATGGTTCCCTCCCCAAACCGGATTGATGTGTCCATTATACGCTTTTTGCCGCGATCCTTCAACCGGATAAAGCACAGGAAAAGGAGCGCGGCAGAATCGAAGCACAACGCGCACATTGACAGGCAATGGAAAATAGGATAAACTAAATAGGTTGATGACTTACGGTTATTTTGATGGATGAAGAGGAAGAAAGCTGTTGAGGATATTGGGCATTGACCCCGGCTTGGCCACGATGGGCTGGGGGGTGATTGAATCGGACGGTTATCGGGATCGCCTGATTCAGTTTGGTGCGCTGGAAACCTATCCGCGGGATACGTTTCCCACGCGGCTGGGCAGCCTGTACACAGGCGTGAAGGGGCTGCTGGAGACCTTTAAGCCGGAAGAGATTGCGTTTGAGGAGCTGTTTTTTTCCAAGAATATCACCACGGGTATTCAGGTGGCGGGTGCGCGCGGCGTGGCGCTGGCGGCGTGCCAGAGCTATACGGACAAGCTCTTTGAGTATACGCCGATGCAGATCAAGCAGGCCATCACCGGCTACGGCAATGCGGAGAAGAAGCAGATGCAGCAGATGGTGCGGCTGAGGCTGGGGCTGACGGAGATTCCCCGCCCGGACGATGCGGCGGACGCGGTGGCCTGCGCCATCACCCATGCGCACGCGGGCGTGATGCGCGCGCAGTTCAAAATCAAGTGAACGAATGAATCGGATAAAGAGGAAGCCATGATTGCATTTATCGAGGGAAAGGTGGCGGAGAAGAACCACGGCGAGCTGGTGCTCAGCGCCGGCGGCGTGGGCTTTTCGCTGCTGTGTTCCAATGCGACGATTGCCGCCGCACCGGAGAAGGATAAGCCGTTTCGCTGCTATACGGTGATGAACGTGCGCGAGGACGCGATGGAGCTGTTCGGCTTTGCCACCAAGACGGAGCGCGAGATGTTCAAAAAGCTCTGCACGGTCACGGGGGTGGGCGCTAAGACGGCGCTGGGCATCCTGTCCGCGCTGCCGATGCGCGATCTGTCCATTGCCATCGTGACGGGCGATGTGGCGGCGCTTTCCCGCGCACCGGGCATCGGCAAAAAGACGGCGCAGCGCATTGTGCTGGAGCTGCGCGACAAGGTGGAGCAGGCGGAGGTATCCGCCGCAGCGCCGGGCGTGGCTGTACCTGCCGCACCGGCTGCGGGCGGCATGGAGCGCGAGGCGCAGGCGGCGCTTCAGGCGCTGGGCTATACGGCGGCGGAGGCGGCACGCGCGGTTGGCCTTGTCCGCGGACAGGCGGATACGGTCGATCAGGTCGTGCTGCTGGCGCTTCGCCAGATGAGCACGCTGTAACCCAACAAAACGACTGGACAAGGAGGCGTTGGCGATGCTGCCCAATGATCCCGTGATGCTGCTGAGTGTGGTGAATACCAAGCTGCGCGACCGGTATGCATCCCTTGAGGCGCTGTGCGATGATCTGGACGCGAGCGAGGCGGAGATTGCCGAACGGCTGGCGCAGATCGGCTACCATTATTCGAAGGAAAGAAATCAGTTTGTGTGAGCGTGGAGAGAGAAGATGGATGAAGAACGCCTTGTCATGAGCGGCTTCCGCGAGGAGGACGACGATCAGGAGAGCAGCCTGCGCCCGAAAACGCTGTGCGAATACGTGGGCCAGCAGGCGGTGAAGGACAGCCTGAACATCTACATTCAGGCGGCGCGGCAGCGGCGTGAGCCGCTGGATCATATCCTGCTGTACGGCCCGCCGGGCTTGGGCAAGACGACGCTGGCCAACATTGTGGCGGCGGAGATGGGCGCGAACATCCGCGTCACCAGCGGCCCGGCCATCGAGCGTCCGGGCGATCTGGTGGCGCTGGTGTCCAATCTCTCGCAGGGGGATGTGCTGTTTATCGACGAGATCCACCGCCTGTCCCACGCGGTGGAGGAGGTGCTGTATCCGGCGATGGAGGATTACGCGCTGGATATCGTGACCGGCAAGGGCGCGATGGCCAACAGCATCCGCATCCAGCTCCCCAAGTTCACGCTCATCGGCGCGACAACCCGCGCGGGTTCGCTTTCCGCGCCGCTGCGCGACCGTTTCGGCATCATCTTCCGGCTGCAAATGTACACCACGGAGGAGCTGATGCAGATTGTGCATCACTCGGCGGGCGTGCTGAATGTGCAGGCGGACGAGGCGGGCGTGCGCGAGATTGCGCGCCGAAGCCGCGGCACGCCGCGTATCGTCAACCGCTGGCTCAAGCGCGTGCGCGACTATGCGCAGGTGCGCGGCGATGGCGTGATCACGCGGGAGATCGCACGCGAGGCGCTGCGTATGCTCGATGTGGACGAGCTGGGGCTGGATCGCACCGACCGTACGATGCTGCACACGATGATGGTCAAGTTTGGCGGCAGGCCGGTGGGGCTGGATACGCTGGCGGCGACGACCGGCGAGGACGCGGTGACCATCGAGGACGTGATTGAGCCGTACCTGATGCAGCTCGGCTTCATCATGCGCACGCCGCGCGGGCGCATCTGCACGCAGGCGGCCTATGACCACATGGGCGTGCCCATGCCGCAGGAGCCGCGCACGCAGGGAAGAAGCGACGGCCAGACCAGCCTGCTTGACTGAATGGACCGATAAGACAGAGCCAGACAGAGAAGGAAGAGTATGAAGACATCTGATTTTCAATATGACCTGCCGGAAGAGCTGATTGCGCAGACGCCGGTTTATCCGCGCGATTCCAGCCGCCTGCTGGTGTATCACCGGGAGAGCGGGCAGATTGAACACCGCATCTTTCATGACGTGATTGACTACCTGAACCCCGGCGACGTGCTGGTTCTGAACCAGACGCGCGTCATCCCGGCGCGGCTGTATGGCGCGAAGGAGGGAACGGGCGGCGCGATTGAGTTCCTGCTGCTGCGCAGGCTGAACCTCACGGACTGGGAGGTGATCCTCAAGCCGGGACGCAAGGCCAAGCCGGGCGCACGCTTTGTGTTCGGTGATGGCGAGCTGCGTGCGCAGGTGCTGTCGGTTTCGGAGGATGGCGGACGCACCGTTCGCTTTGAGTACGAGGGCGTGTTTGAGGACGTGCTCGACAGGCTGGGACAGATGCCCCTGCCGCCGTACATCCACGAGAAGCTGGAGGACAAGACACGCTATCAGACGGTGTATGCCAAGGTGGACGGCAGTGCCGCCGCGCCGACGGCAGGGCTGCACTTTACGCCCGAACTGCTGGAGCGCGTGCGTGCCAAGGGCGTGGAGATTGTGCCGGTGCTGCTTCATGTGGGCTTGGGAACGTTCCGCCCCGTCAAGGAAGAGGACGTGGCCGACCACCATATGCACAGCGAGTACTACGAGGTCACGCCTGAGCAGGCGGAGAAGATCAATGCCGCCCGCGCACGTGGTGGCCGCGTGGTCTGCGTGGGCACGACCAGCGTGCGGACGCTGGAAACCGTGGCGACGGAGGATGGCGTGGTGCATCCGGGCAGCGGCTTTACGCAGATCTTCATCACCCCCGGCGTGAAGATCAAAGCGGTCGATGCGCTGATTACCAATTTCCATCTGCCGCAGAGCACGCTGCTGATGCTTATTTCCGCGCTGATGGGCCGGGAAAACGCGCTGCACACCTATGAAATCGCCGTGCAGGAGCGCTATCGCTTCTTCAGCTTTGGCGATGCGATGATGATTACCGACTGACGGCGATTTTGCCTTTGCCCAATAAGGAATACTGTTTACATTCTAAAACCTTTATTCAGCGCGAAGCGAAGAAGGGACTGGAGCCTGCCGCCGCCAGTGGCGGAAACAGGCAGGCGGAA
>JAXJLD010000160.1:0-1828 GCA_036297385.1 Christensenellales bacterium
ATGTTCGGCCTATGGGACGAACGCTATGCGATATACCAGCAAGCATCGCCTTTGTGATACCACAAAGGCACTTGTCAGGGAAAATCCCTGAAACCCTTAATCTGCTCGTCCCCGTTTTACACGGAGGGCGATATTTTTATGCGCTGAAAGGAGGCGTATGTATGAGCGAACTGCTCTTTTTTATTATCGGAACTATGCTCGGCGGTTGTATCGGCATTGTGACAATGTGCCTGTTTCAAATTAACCGCCTGCGCGGAAAGGACGACGACAAATGACCGAACCTTTAACCTTTTTAGATTTTTTCAGCGGCGTGGGCGGTTTCCGCAAGGGCTTTGAGCTTTGCGGCATGACTTGTCGCGGCCATTGCGAGATAGACAAATTCGCAGACCGCAGCTACCGCGCTATACACGATATACAGGAGGACGAATGGTATGGAGAAGATATTACCAAAACCGAACCCGCCGACCTGCCGAGGGTCAATCTCTGGGCAGGCGGATTCCCGTGTCAGGACATTTCTGTATCTGGCCGGCAAAGAGGGCTTGCCGGAGAACGAAGCTCTCTCTTTTTTGAAATTGTTAGATTGCTCAAAGGCACGCCAGCCGAAGATCGACCCGAATGGCTTGTCCTTGAAAATGTTAAAAATCTGCTCTCCGTTAATCGAGGATGGGACTTTGCGACCGTTCTCTATTCGCTGGCCGAAATCGGCTATCATATCGAATACGGACTGCTTAATTCACGCTTCCACGGCGTTCCACAAAACAGGGAGCGAATCTACCTTGTCGCTTATCGACATTTTAGAGCTGACGGTGGACGAAAAATATTTCCTGTCGATGCCGGCGACGGCAAAGCTCTTATACAGTTAATCGGCGGCACACAGGGCAAGCGTGTTTACGATCCCGCAGGTGTCAGTTGTACGCTGATGAGCGAGGGCGGCGGCTTTGGCGGCAGGACGGGAATGTATTTTATCGACCTGTGCAAAGGCAATCCCAAGCTGACGGAAAACGCCCGCTGTATCAAAGCAAGGTACGACAGCGGGATCGGCAACCGCAGCGCAGATAATTCGGGCGTGCTTTGTATGGGCGCAGACTGTCCCGACCGTACCGAGGAAACGGCGCTGATTCAGCTAAAACGGAGCGACCCGAAAATTAGAGAACAGGATTACACCAAATGCCTGATTGCAGGCTACAACAAAATCGGGGTAAGCAACCGGGGCGAAAGCTCCGGCGTTTTTTATGGCTGCCGCGCTGTGCTGACCCCCGACCGTGAAAACAAGAGGCAGAACGGCCGTCGCTTCAAGGAGTGCGGCGAACCCGCCTTTTGCCTGAACACGCAGGACAAACACGGCGTTTACCTCTGCGCCTGCGATTCCTGCGAACACGCATTGCCCGTCAAACAGGCGAAAGATTTTGATAAAAACAAATCCGAAAACAAAACTGAAATTCCGCTTGGCTGCGGACGAATCCGCAAGCTGACGCCCCGTGAGTGCTGGCGGCTGCAAGGCTTTTCCGATGAACTATTTGATAAAGCGGCCGCCGTCAATTCCGACGCCCAGCTTTACAAGCAGGCAGGCAACGGCGTGACGATTCCCGTTGTGTACGCAGTCGGCAAGCGTATTGTTGAAATTCAAAACGAACTGAATAAGGAGGCGATAGAAATATGAGAAAACGCAATGTTCACATTCAATTCTGGCTCGATAAAAAGGAATCCGAGGCGTTTCAAAAGAAAGTAAAGCGCAGCGGTCTTTCCCGTGAGGCGTATTTGCGGCACTTGGTAAATGGGCTTGAGCCGCAGGACGCACCGCCGCCCGATTACTACGCCATGATGAGGG
>JAXJLD010000161.1:0-2095 GCA_036297385.1 Christensenellales bacterium
GAACTCGTCCATCAGGAAGTGGACGGGGACGGGCAGACTGCCGCCGTACTTGTGGTCGGCAAGATAAAACAACTGCTGAAAAAGCTGCGTGTATAAAATGCTGACAAGGAAATTGAACGAGGTGTCATTATCGGGGATCAGCGCAAACAACGCAACTTTCTTTTCGCCAAGCGACGGCAAATCCAATTCGTCCGTAGCGGTCAGCGCCGCCAGAGAGGACAGATTGAATTTTTCAAGCCTTGCCGCCAAAGTGATTTGAATAGATTTGAGCGTTTTCGCACTTCCCGAATGATAGTCCTTGTAATATTTGACCGCTATATGATCGGGGTCGCGCATTTCCAGCCGTTCAAAGAGTTCATCCAGCGGCGAGGTGTATTCGTCCATATCCTCCCTGACATCAGCGGCACGCAGCATTTCCATAACCATCGGAAAATTCTGCTCATCGGGCGGCGCCTCATACTTCAAATAGAAAACGAGCGCCAAGAGCAGCATACTTGCCGCCGTGTCCCAGAACGGGTCGTTGCTCTGCGAACCTTTGGGCGTGGTGCTTTTGAACAGGTTTGTTACAAGCCTCTGCACATCGTTGTCGTCACGGAGATACACAAACGGATTGTAGCAATGGCTTTTTTCCATATTCAGAAGATCGAGCACCCGCACATCATAGCCTTTTTGTTTCAGCAAATACCCTGTGTCCCGCAAAAGCTCGCCTTTCGGGTCCAGCACAACGAAGCTCGTATTTGCCTGACAGAGATTCGGTTTTGCATAGAACCTTGTTTTTCCCGCACCGCTGCCTCCCACGACAACCGTATTGAGATTGCGGCGGTGCTTTCGACCGTCCAGACCTACACGGACATTCTGCGTAAAAATTTTGTTGTCCTCCGGCTTTGTCGCCCGATATTTTTTGTTGACGGCTCTTGCGTTGCCCCATTTCGCCGAGCCGTGTTCTTCACCCCTGCGGTAGTTGCGGCGGGAAGATAGGAATACGCCGATAGAAAGACCGTACACACAAAACAAAACGAGGACAGTTTTTACGCTGTCCCCGCAAAGCTCTATATGAAACGGGTCGTTCATTGACGCAGGAAACCGGGCAAGGATTTCGGGCAGTCCTCCGCCGGCGGCGGGAGCGATTAAAAGCCCCAGCCACACAACGGGGAGAATCCCGAACAGGCAGAGGACAAGCGGATTATTCCCTCGCTTCATCGTTCCTGCACCTTACTTTTTTCGTGGGAGCGTCGATTGCTTTCAAAAGAACCTCGTCAACAATATCGGTGGGGCGTTCTTCTTCCAGCAGGTCGTTTCGCATTTCATTTAAGGCATTGATAACAACGCCGTGTTCGTAACGGTCAAGGGTCAATACCCGTTTTTCTGCTTTCTCCATAGTCAGCGCTCCTGTTCCGCATTGCGGGGCGCTTTGCTCTTTTCCAGCGCCCTTGCCATTCTTGCAGAAATGTCATAGGCGGTATCTCGGATTTCGGAAAGCTCGGCGCGGATTCCCTGCGGGTCGTCGGTACGGAGAAAATCGGCGGGATTCTCAAAACTGTAATCGCTCACATCAGCGCCGAACTCTTTGCCGAGGATATACGAAACACAATGCGCTTTGAAGCCGGCATTTTGCGGGTCGTATTCCTCGCTTGTCTGTGCAAGCTCCGCTTGCGCCAGCGCCTTTGATACCTCGCAGAACAGATCGTTTGCCTCCATTCCGCGGCAGACGAAAATTGCTTCCTGTTCGTGGTCGTATAGCGCGCCCAACCCGTCGGGCAGTTCATCGACAGACTGAATTGGCACAGGCTTTTTGTAAATGAGAGCGCCGAGCAAAGCCCTTGCGTCGTGGGAAACAGGCGGCTGCGCCCTCATGCGGGAAGTGGTCTGCGAAATATCATACACACGCTTGATGTTATACGACACGCCGATACTGCCGTCGTCACGGGTATACTCGCCGTTTGATTCCACGATCTTGATAGGGCGGCCAAATTCCTGCCGTTTGATATACACGCCCTGATCGCGCCAAAAATCCTTATCGCCCAGCCTGCGGGCGTCGGGTTTCGTCGCCAGAATCAACAGGGCGTTGGTAGCGGAGTAGTGACGGAAATTCGCC
>JAXJLD010000162.1:0-8740 GCA_036297385.1 Christensenellales bacterium
ATCCCGAAGGGATGACGGATTAGGTCTGCGTTGGGACTGCGATTCTGGGAAACTCGCATCGTCGCGCAAAGCGTTCCTTGCTATTTCCGCCTGCCCGTTTACGCCGCTGGTATCGGCAGGCTTCATTCCTTCAAACCCGCTTGGGGATTTCACCCCTTCTTCGCTCCTATCTCTCACTCCCCATCAAAAAAGGGGCCGCCATACGGCGGTCCCTTTTGCTATCCGGCATTACACCGGCATGGTCTTGTTTTCGGCGTTGAGCATCGTGTTGTCGATCTTGAGCTGCTGTGCCTGACGATACTGGAAGAACTTCGGCGCAACCTTCGGGAACAGCGCGTAGGAGAGCACGTCCTCCTCCTGCGTGTAGTACTCGCGGATCTCCTCACGGTACTTGTCCATCTCCGGCTTGAGGCGGTCAGCCGGACGGCAGGTGATCACCTCGTCGTTGCCAATCGCCATCTTGCGGACTTCCTCGTTCACCTCAGCCGGCAGACGGCCATACTCGCCGCGCAGCAGACCCTTGGACTCGTTCGGGAAGGTCTTGTAGCGGCCAAACAGCACGTTCATAACCGCCTGCGTGCCGACGATCTGAGAAGTCGGCGTGACCAGCGGCGGATAGCCGAAGTCCTTGCGGACGCGCGGGATTTCCGCCAGCACGTCGTAGTACTTGTCCATGGCGTTGAACTGCTTGAGCTGGCCGATCATGTTGGAGAGCATGCCGCCCGGCACCTGATACTTCAGGGTGTTCGCGTCCACGCTCAGCACCTTCGCGGTGTCGCGCCAGCCGTCCTTGCTCAGGCGGTCGGCCACCTTGCGGAAATGCACGGCGCACTCGCTCATCAGATCCATGTCCAGACCCGGATCATACTCGGTACCCTTGAGCGTCGCGCACAGGGACTCGGTCGCCGGCTGAGAGGTACCCTCTGCCAGCGGAGAGAGCGCGGTATCCACCATGTCGCAGCCCGCTTCGATGGCCTTGAGAATGGTCATCGCGCCGGTGCCGGCGGTATTGTGGGTATGCAGATGGATCGGGAGCTTGGTGTTGGCCTTCAGGCGCTTGACGAGGCTGTATGCGTCATACGGCAGCAGCAGGTTCGCCATGTCCTTGATGCAGATGGAGTCCGCGCCCATCTGCTCGATTTCCTTCGCCAGCTTCACAAAGTACTCCTCGGTATGCACCGGGCTGATCGTGTAGCTGATGGCGATCTCGCAGATGCCGCCGTACTTCTTGGTGGACTTCACCGCCTGCTCGAGGTTACGCATATCGTTGAGTGCGTCAAAGATACGGATGATGTCGATGCCATTTTCGATGGCCTTCTGCACGAAAGCATCCACCACGTCGTCCGCATAGTGCTTGTAGCCCAGAATGTTCTGGCCGCGGAAGAGCATCTGCAGCTTCGTATTGGGCATCGCGCGCTTGAGCGCACGCAGACGCTCCCAAGGATCTTCGTTCAGGAAGCGCAGGCAGCTATCAAACGTCGCGCCGCCCCAGCACTCCAGAGAATAGTAGCCGACCTTGTCGAGCTTGTCAGCGACGGGCAGCATCTCGTCCAGGCGCATACGGGTTGCCGCCTGAGACTGGTGCGCGTCGCGCAGAATGGTATCGGTGATAAGCACCTTGCCCATGTCTCATTTCCTCCTTCATTCACTCCGCCGCTACGGCGGGATCGCCTCCCCCGCCGGGCCATCCCGGCAGGGAAAGCGCAAAGCATGATCTTAGCCGAACATGGAGATGAACACGCCAGCCGCCACAGCGGAGCCGATTACGCCGGCAACGTTCGGGCCCATTGCGTGCATGAGCAGGAAGTTAGCCGGATTCTCCTGCTGGCCAACCTTCTGGGAGACGCGGGCCGCCATCGGAACGGCGGACACGCCAGCAGAGCCGATCAGCGGGTTGATCTTGCCATGGGTCAGCTTGCACAGCAGGTTGCCCAGCAGCACGCCGCCCGCAGTGCCGCCGCCAAAGGCCGCAACACCCAGGATGATGATCTTGATGGTCTCCATCTGCAGGAAGGTATCCGCCTTCGCCGTCGCGCCGACGGTGAAGCCCAGGAAGATGGTGACAATGTTCATCAGCTCGTTCTGCGCGGTCTTGCACAGACGATCCGCCACGCCGGACTCCTTGAACAGGTTGCCCAGCATCAGCGCGCCGATCAGCGGCGCAGCACTGGGCAGCATCAGGGAGACGATGACGGTCACGGCGATCGGGAAGATGATCTTCTCGGTCTTGGAAACCGGACGGAGCTGGCCCATGACGATCTTGCGATCCTCCGGCTTGGTCAGCGCACGCATGATCGGCGGCTGAATGACCGGCACAAGCGCCATGTAGGAGTATGCCGCAATGGCAATCGGGCCAAGCAGACCCGGGGCGAGCTTGGTGGTGACGTAGATGGCCGTCGGGCCGTCCGCGCCGCCGATGATGCCGATTGCACCCGCCTCAGCCGGAGAGAAGCCCAGCAGCAGCGCCACGATGAACGCCGCAAAGATGCCCAGCTGCGCAGCAGCGCCCAGCAGCAGGGAAATCGGGTTGGCGATCAGCGGAGAGAAGTCGGTCATCGCGCCGACGCCCATGAAGATGAGCGGCGGGAAGATGCCCAGCTTGACGCCCTGATACAGGTAGTACAGCAGGCCGCCGTTCTGCTTGACGTACTGGTAGCCCACCAGCATATCGCCATTGTAGATCGGCACGCCGGCCTTGCCGTGGTACACCGGATTGGAGATGATCTCATAGATCGGCTCATCCATCACGCCTGCCAGCGGCAGGTTGGTCATCAGCATACCAAATGCAATAGGCATGAGCAGCAGCGGCTCAAACTGCTTGACAATCGCCAGATACAGCAGCACGAAAGAGATCAGCAGCATCACGCCGTTCTTCCAGTTGCCGGTGAACAGCGAATAGAGGCCGGAATCCTTGACGATGCCGCCGAGGGTGCCGCCGATGGTGAAATCGCCCATCGCCTGCTCCAGAGAGCCAATCGAGCCCTCCGCTTCTTCATCGACGTACACCGGGATCAGTTCGTTCGCATCGGAGACCAGCGTCGCATATGCGCCAATCTCTCCGACTTCAGCGGCCGGCTCGGCAGCCGCATTCTCCTCGGCACAAACCGGCAGCACGATCATCATGCAGCACAGCATGAGCGCGAGGACACTCAGAATCTTTTTCACAGCGTATAACCCCTTTGCTTCAGCCGGTTGTTTACTCGATCACGACCAGCACGTCGCCGGTATTGACCGTCGCGCCCTTAGCCACGACGACCTGCGCAATCTTGCCCGCGCACGGAGCCGGGATTTCGTTCTCCATCTTCATGGCCTCCAGAATGACGAGGCAATCGCCCTGCTTGACCGTCTGGCCCGCAGCCACCTTCACATCCAGGATGTTGCCCGGCATCGGCGCATTCACCTTCTGACCGCCAGCAACAGGCGCGGCAGCCTTCGGCGCAGCGGGAGCCGGGGCAGGAGCGGGGGCAGCCGCCGGAGCGGGCGCAGGAGCCGGGGCCGTGGCGGGAGCAGGCGCCGGAGCGGCAACCGGGGCAGGAGCGACGACCGGGGCAGCGCCCGGAGCAACTTCTTCAACAGCAACCTGATACTGAGCACCGTTCACGGTAATGACAAAATGACGCATAATGAAAATCCTCCTCAATCATAAATCGTATGTTGGTCAGTTTGATGATTTTATTTGTATACTGTGTCGATATGCCTTACAGATGAGAGTACACCTGCTCCTCACGGCCGGCGCGGTTCCATGCCGGAACGCCCACACGGCGGATAGAGCGCACAACGAAGGTGTTCTTCGCCTTCGCCGGATCAGCCTTGACTTCTTCCTCAAGGATGGTGGTGATCGCCGCAGCAATCGCCGCCACCACCGCGTCGTCGCCGACGTTCGCGGTTTCAATCACGATGGAAGGCGCAGCGGCCTTCGGCGCAGCCATATTCTTCAGGCTGAAATCGCCCGCCTGAATCTTCGGCAGCACACGCTCCATGCCCTTGATGAAGCCGATCAGAATAATCAGGCCACAGAAAACGGTCGCCATGCCAACAACGGTAACGGACAGACCATACGTCAGAATCGAAAACATAGCTTTATCCTCCCCTGCTTACAGCGGCATATTGCCGTGCTTCTTGGGCGGATTGGAATCGCGCTTGCTGCTCATCAGCTCCAGCGCCGCAATCACCATCTTGCGGGTGTCGGCCGGATCAATGACGTCGTCGACCAGGCCCTCTGCGGCGGCGTTCACGCCGTCGGCAACCTCAGCCTCATACTTGGCAGCCAGCTCCTTGCGCGCGGCAACCGCATCGCCCTTGCTGTTGTTGATGTCGTCCTTGCCCCAGATCGCAATCGCGGCCTCGCCGGTCAGCGGGCTGATGCACACGCCCGGCCACGCATAGGTGGCATCGGCGTTGGCGCTTCCGCCCATGGCCACATAAGCCGCGCCGATCGCGTTGCCGATGACCACGGAAACCTTCACCGTCGTCGCCTCGCTGTACGCATAGATCAGCTTGGACGCAGCCTTGACCACGTTCATCTGGCGATCCGCCGTCTTGAACAGCTCCAGACCAGTGGAGTCAATCAGCGAAACAACCGGAATGTTGTAGCAATCCGCAAAGCGGACAAAGCGGGCAATCTTCTCCATGCGCTTATCGCAGGTATCGCCCTTGCCGGTGTACACAAACGCAACCGTGCGTCCAGCCATTCTGCCAAACGCTGTCACCGCGCCGGTGTAGCCCTTTCCGGCCTCCAGCACAGAGCCCTTGTCGGCCATCGCCGCAATCACGTCCATGCCATCCGCGCCAGCGCTCAGGCCCGGAAGCGTGCGGTTCATGTCCTCCTCCACGGAGAACGGCGCATCCTCAAGGTTATTCGCCGGGAGCATGGACAGCAGCTTCTTCGCCGTCGCCGCAGCCTCTTCCTCGGTCTCGCAGGCAAAGTGAGCCGCGCCGTTTTCCACGGCGATCTTCGCGCCGCCCAGCTCGGTCGCCTTCATCACGTTCTTGCCCATGGTGGCAGAAAGCACCTGCGGGCCAGCGCACAGCAGTGCGCCCTCCTTGGCTACGATCACCAGATCGGACAGCTCCGCCATCATCGCCGCCGCGCCGACACACGGGCCCAGAACCATCGTGATCATCGGCACCACGCCGGACAGGCGAGCCATGTGCGCAAAGATATCGGCATAGGCCTCCAGCGCAGCCGCGCCTTCGCCCACGCGTGCGCCATTGCTGTCGCACATGAGGACAACCGGCGTGCCGGTCTTGCGAGCCAGCTCAAGAACCTTGACGATCTTTGCAGCCTGCTTCGCGCCCACGGCGCCATCCATCACGGCAAAGTCCTGCGCAGCCACATACACCGGGCGGCCATCCACCGTACCGGAACCCGTCACCACGCCAGCGTCATTCAGAAGCATCGCCTGCTCCATGAAACTGCCTTCGTCAAGCAGCAGATTCACACGCTCGCGCGCCGTGAGCTTGCCGCTCTTCCTGATCTTCTCGACGCCCGCAGCATTCTCCAGAATGTCCTGCTTGCGCGAGAGCACCTGATTGAGATCCTGAAGGGTGCTCATTCCACTATCGCCTCCGTAATCATATGGGTCCAGCTTCTCAGGCTTGCGCCGTTGAAGTCAGATAACAATTTTTCCCGTTTCCTTATTTCAACAGAATTCTCCCTATTCCTTCTTATTTTTTAGAAAAACGTAAAAAAAGTGAAAATCTTAACAAGATCTTTTTAGCACAATCCATTTCTCTGTATCAGGAAGAGCTGCGGGGTCTGATTGGAGGCATTGACAAAGACGTGATGCAGCGTGTTGAACTTCCGCACATCCATCTGCGAAACAAATGTGCGCAGCGCCTCCAGCTCCCGCGTCCCCTCCTCGTGCCCCGGATACACGCAGACCGTCACCACACCGCCCGGAGACAAAAGCTCCGTTGCCGCACGCACCGCTGCCAACGTCGTTTCCGTGCGCGTGGTCACAGCGTGCGCCGCCCCCGGCAGCCAGCCCAAGTTGAACATCACAGCCTGCACAGGCTCGCTGATCTTCTCCGCCATCGTTTCATGCCCCGCCAGCAGCAGGGTCGTCCTGTCGGCAAAGCCTGCTTCCTCCACGCGCTCGCGCGTGCGCTCCACGGCCTCCGGCTGCACATCAAACGCGTAGACGCGTCCGCACTCGCCCACCAATTCACATAGGAACAGCGTATCCTTGCCATTGCCCATCGTGGCATCCACCACCGTATCACCCGGACGTATGGCACGGGCCATATAGTCCGCCGCAAGGTGCCGCGCATTGCGCAGAACAAAGCGTTCCGTCTCCATCATCTCACATACCTCCCTGCGCATCGTCTGCATATTGCAGCGCCCAGTACTCAATCACGCCATCCGCAACACCAGCCTCCAGCCACGCCGTCTCGCCGGTCTCTGTCTGGCAGGCATAGCGCAGCACCACGCCCGATGCAGATGCAACCACCTCGCCATAGGGCGGCTCTCCTGCCGCTTCACCCGCCAGATACAGCACGCCGCCGCGCTCGCTCACATCGGCCTCGCAAGCAAAGCGCGCCGCCGCCTCTTCCACCGGCATACCGGTTCTCATCCCTCGTGGCCCTTCAATGGCTGCACTGCGCACGCTGACGCCGCGCACCAGCTCCTCGCCTGTTTCCACCTGAAATGCCAGCCGCACCACTGCCCCATCGTAAAGCAGCAGCCGCCCCTGCGCCTCCGGCAGCACCTGAACGTCCTGCGGCTCGCCCATGTGAGCAATCAACTCCGCGACCTGCACGCCCAGTGCCCTGCCGCCCTGCACCTGCAAATCTCCGGCCTCGAACACCGGCGCTTCGCTGCGCCGGGCAATGCGCGTTCGGCTCTGCTTTTCCGCAATTTCCCGCGCCGTGCTCAGCCCTTCCTGCGCCTGCGCTTCCGTTGCGGAAGCTGTTTTGATGCGGATGGCCGAGATTACGCCACCGTCCATGACGTAAGTGAGTGTATATTCCGTCAGCCCTGCCGCGTCTGCTGCATAGGCGATGTATTCCACACCATATACGCCTTCCGGCCCCACATAGGCCCAGCTCCACGCCGGGCCATTCTCCTGCGTCTCCAGCACAACCAGTGCCGGACTGCCTGCGCCAACCCTTCGTTGGCCCAGCGCTGCCTCCATCCCCATGCCCACGCGCACGCCGCGCCAGTCCGTCACCTGCTCGGTGCGCACGTCGATCTCCATGATCTCCTGCGCAATAGGCGTCTCCGGCACAGCCGAAAGCACCGTTCCAAATTCATATTCGATCAAGTACTGCCCAGCGCGCGCGGGATCTCCCGTCTGCTCCGCATCATTGCGCGGCGCTAGCTGCTCCAAGGCCTGCGCAAACTGCACCATCCAGCGCTGCGCCTGCTCCGCGTCCTCCGCCAGCGCCTGTGCGCACCACAGCACCATCACCAACGCCGCCAGCGTACACACGCTCGCTATCCTTATCCTTTTCTTTTTCATCGTTCAAGCACCCTTGCATTTTTTTAAAAACGTGATATCATATTCTATGTATCTCTCGAGCGAAACTCATCTCCCGTATTATACCAGAGTTTCGCTCCAATCGAAAGGAGTATTTTCCGTGTCTGAGGAACTGAAAGAGGGCTGCGCCCCCAGCGAATGCGGCACCAAGGCCGCCTGCGCCGGATGTAGCCATAACAAAAACGGCGCACATACGGAAGAAACGCCTAAGCCCCAGCCGAAGGTGCGCAAGGTCATCGGCGTGGTCAGCGGCAAGGGCGGCGTCGGCAAGTCGCTGGTCGCCGGCGAGCTGGCGGTCATGCTCTCCCGCATGGGCTACCGCGTTGGCGTGCTGGATGCCGATATCACCGGCCCGTCCATTCCCAAGATGTTTGGCATCACGGACAAGGCCATGGGCGATGGCGAGTTCATCTACCCCGCCGAGACCGAAAAGGGCGTCAAAATCATGAGCATCAACCTGCTGCTGGAAAATGACGATACCCCCGTCATCTGGCGCGGCCCGGTCATCGCCGGTGCGGTCAAGCAGTTCTGGGAAGAGGTCGCTTGGGGCGAGCTGGATGTCATGGTCATCGATATGCCTCCGGGAACCGGCGATGTGCCGCTGACCGTTTTCCAGAGCATCCCGCTCAGCGGTGTGGTCGTCGTCTCCACCCCGCAGGATCTGGTCAGCATGATCGTGCGCAAAGCCGTCAACATGGCTTCCACCATGAACATCCCGGTGCTGGGTCTGGTGGAGAATATGTCCTATGCTGTCTGCCCGGACTGCGGCAAGAAGATCGAGATCTTCGGCAAATCCCGCATCGCGCAGGAGGCTGCCGAGCTGAGTCTGCCTGTGCTGGCGCAGCTACCGTTTGATCCGAACGCCGCCGCGCTGTGCGATGCCGGTCAGATCGAAACCGTCGATAACCCGCTGATGGCGGACGCCGCTGCGGCGATTGTCGGTCAGGTTCAGCTCTGATCGCCGTCCCTTTGTACGGTTTTCTGTATAGAAACCAGCGCAAAACATACCTGACGCGGCCTTCCCGTGCCGCAAGCCATATTACGCGCAAAACCCTTTGCAGACCGATGGTTTGCAAGGGGTTTTTGTGTCTATTTTCTCTATATCCTATGCGTATTCTCGTATATCTTCCTGATTCAAACGCGCTGTTAAAGTGTTTTATACTGTTTCCAAATTGAAAAGCCAAGCACTAAACCCCGTCAGGTCACGCTTCGCTCCCTGACGGCTTTGCATAAAGGGTTTCGGAGATACGTTGGGCTGC
>JAXJLD010000163.1:0-56042 GCA_036297385.1 Christensenellales bacterium
CGCTTCGCGCTGAATAAAGGATAAACAGCATAAAAAGACGACCGTGCCATGTTGTTTCATGCACGGTCGTCTTTGCGTTGTCGGGCTTTGACTGGGATCAATCCTGCGCGGCATCGCGCGGAACGAGGAAAATGAAAATTGCGCCGCCGAGGATGAACATCAGCATGACGGCCAGCGCACCGTAATTGGTCACGCCGGTGAGCTGCGCCACGAGACCGAACAGCGCCGGCCCGATGACCGCGGAAAACTTGCCGAATACATCGAAGAAGCCGAAGTATTCGCTGGCCTGCTCAGCGGGAACGAGCTTGCCGTAGAACGAGCGGGACAGCGCCTGAATACCGCCCTGCGCCGTGCCGACCAGCACGGCGAGCAGCAGGAAGTCCTTCATCTCGCGGAGATTGAAGCCCAGCAGGCAGACGACGATATACGTCGCGATGCCGAAGAGAATCATTTTGCGCGAGCCAAAGCGGTCGGCCAGCCTGCCATAGAGGATGGCAAACGGGAAGGCGACGATCTGCACGACGAGCAGCACCACCATCAAATCCATGGTCGCCAGCCCGCAGGAAGCGCCGAATACCGTCGCCATATGGATGATAGTACCCACACCGTCGATGTAGAAGAAGTA
Organism: Christensenellales bacterium; assembly: GCA_036297385.1. Lineage (GTDB taxonomy): Bacteria > Bacillota > Clostridia > Christensenellales > Aristaeellaceae > Ventricola. Next base: position 626 of record JAXJLD010000163.1, read on the forward strand.
GGCGATGAGGAAGAAGAATACGCTCTTGCGCGTGAGAATCATGGAGAGCGTGCGCTTCATGTTGCGCAGCGTGTGGCCGAGCAGATCGCGATCGGGCTCGATGGCGTGCCGCTGATGGACGTGCAGCAGCATCGGAATGGAGAACACCAGCCACCACACGGCGGTCAGGATAAAGGAGACCTTGGTTGCCAGCAGCGTCGGCAGCCCAAAGCCGGAGCCGAACTGAATCAGCAGCAGGGAGATCACCAGCGGAATCGTGGAGCCGCCGATATAGCCCAGTCCGTAGCCCACGGAGGAAACACGGTCCATGCGGGCGGGAACGGTCACATCCAGCAGAAAGCTGTCATAGTAGACGCATGAGCCGGAGAAGCCCAGCGTGCCCAGAATGTAGAACAGCAGCAGTCCCTTCCAGCTATTGGTCATCGCCAGCAGGAACGTGCTGACCACGCCCAGAAGCATGAACGCGGTGAAGAGCTTTTTCTTGAGCCCCTTGAAATCGCCCAGCGTACCCAGAAAAGGCGCAAGAACGGCGCAGATCAGCGTGCCCAGCGACGTGGCATAGCCCCAGTAGGCCGTGGCATTGACGGCGCTGATGCCGCTGCCCTCTGCAATGGTCTTGAAAAACACAGGCAGGATGATGGCCGCAACGATGGCAGAGAAGGCGGAGTTGGCCCAGTCGTACATCATCCATGACTTTTCGGCTTTGGTATAGTGCTTAAGCATCGTTCGTCCTCCTGCGGCTTTGGCCGCGGTACAGGTGAAGATCGTTGTTCACATATCCGGCGAGGATTTCGGTGATCTTGGCATTGCGCCCGCCGCGGGCAACGATGACATCGGCATACTGCTCATAGTTGCGGATGTATTGGTCGAACATCGGTTTCACCGTCGTCAGATACTGCGTGGAGATGTTGTCAATGGCGCGCCCGCGCTCGTTGATGTCCCGCTGAATGCGCCGCAGCAGGCAGATGTCCGAATCCACGCGAACAAACAGCTTGAGATCCATCATCTCGCGCAGGCGCTCGTCATAGAAAGCGTGGATGCCTTCGACCACGATGACATCGTGCGGCTCAAGGTATTCCTCCGCCTGAGGGGCGCGGCGGTGGGCGGCGTAGTCGTACTGCTTGCGCAGCACGCGCTCCCCGGCGAGCAGGGCTCGTACATCCGAGAGCAGGAGATCGTGGTCAAAAATATCCGGCTCATCGTAGTTGAGCTTGCAGCGCTCCTCAAACGGCATATCGGGATGATCGTAGTAGTAGGCGTCCTGATTGATGATGAGGATGCTTTTGTTGACCATCTTGGCCAGTTCCTCGGCGAGCGTGGATTTTCCGCTGCCGCTTGCGCCGCAGATTCCGATGAATAGCATGACGGTATCGCTCCTTTTCATGGGTCTTTTCGCTTGTGCGTGCCGGAATGGGGCGCGTCAGCCCTCTTCCTGAAGCGCAGCCTCCGCTTCTTCCCACGCCGCATAGAGCGCGGTCAGGTCGCTTTGTGCCTGCTGATAGGTCTTTTGTACCTCGGCGGCGCGTGCGGCGTCGGCGTAGAGCGCGGGATCGGCCATTTGTTCTTCCAGCTCGGCGAGCTGTGTTTCCTTCGCTTCAATGGCCTTTTCAGCCTCCTGCGCACGCGCCTTGAGCTGGCGCAGTGCTTGCCGGTTCATCTTCTCGCGGCGCTTTTCTTTTTCCAGCTCCGTCTTGGTTTTGCCGGCGACGGATTCCTGCTCGACGGGGCGGTTTTTCTTTTCCAGATAATCGTCGTAGTTGCCGATGTACTCCGTTACGCCGTCCGGCTGCATCTCAATGACGCGGTCTGCGACACGATTGATAAAGTATCGGTCGTGGGATACGGTGATGATGGTGCCGCCGAATCCGGCGAGCGCGTCCTCCAGCACCTCTCGCGAATCCATGTCCAGATGGTTGGTTGGCTCGTCCAGCAGCAGCAGGTTGTCCTTGCGCAGCATCAGCGCCGTCAGCGCAACGCGCCCCTTCTCGCCGCCGGAAAGCGTCTTAATCGGCTGAAACACGTCGTCCCCTGTGAACAGGAACATCCCCAGTGCGCCGCGCACGTCGGACTGCTCCATCTGCGGGAAGCGATCCCAGATTTCATCGAGCACGGTCTTTTCCGAATCGAGCGTGCTTTGGTGCTGATCGTAGTAGCCCACATCCACGTTGGCGCCGTAGCGAACATCACCGGTGTCGCTGCTCACATCGCCTGTGATGATTTTGATGAGCGTCGATTTGCCCACGCCGTTGGGGCCAATGAGGGCGATGCGGTCGCCTGCGCGAACGTGAAGGGAGAAATGCTCAAACAGATGCTTGTCGCCAAAGGATTTGCTGACGTCCTGAATCATCAGCACGTCCTCGCCGGTGCGCCTGCGCGCTTCAAACTGAAAGCGTATGGCGCGTTCGTCGGTAGGCTTTTCCAGCCTTTCCATGCGCTCCAGCGCCTTTTCACGGCTTTCCGCCGCACGGATGGACTTTTCCCGGTTGTACATCCGATAGCGCGCGATGATGGCCTGCTGCCGCTCGATCTCTTTCTGCTGAAGCTCATAGGCACGCATACGCGTTTCAAAGCGCTCCTCGCGCTGGGCGATGTAGCGGGTGTAGTTGCCGCCGTACTGCTCAGCCGTGCCCATCAGCAGCTCCACCATGCCGGTGCAGACGTGATCCAGAAAATAGCGGTCATGGGAGATGACCAGCACGCTGCCCCGGTAGGCCGCCAGATAGTTTTCAAGCCACGAGAGCGTCTCCATGTCCAGATGGTTGGTCGGCTCGTCCAGCAGCAGCAGATCGGGCTTTTGCAGCAGCAGCCGCGCCAGACACAGCCGCGTCTTTTCGCCGCCGGAGAGGGAATCCACGCTCTGCTCGTACTGCGCCGGCGAAAAGCCGAGGCCGTTGAGCACGCCGGAAACCATGCTCTTCCATGCATAGCCGTCCGATTCTTCAAACCGCCGCATCAGCTTGTCATAATCCGCCGAGAGGCGGTTAAACTGTGCGGGATCGGTGTGCGCATGAGCCATCTCTTCTTCGAGCTGGCGCAGCCGCTTTTCCATGTCAAAGACCGGGTCGTACACCTTTTCCAGCTCGCGCCATACGCTTGCGCCGCTGGTCACCATGTCCTGCTGGGCGAGGTATCCAATCCGCGTGCCGCGGACAATGGCGATTTCGCCGCCGTCTGGCGTGTCCAGCCCGGCGATGATGCGCATCAGGGTCGATTTGCCGCAGCCGTTCACGCCGACAAGGCCGATGCGGTCGCCCTGCTGTATGGTGAAGGATACGTCCTTCAGCACGGCGTTGACGCCAAAGGATTTGGCGACGTTCTGCGCGCTCAAAACGATCATGTTATCCTGCTCCTATCCATCAACATTCACAAAACCTATCGACTTATTATACGATACCCGCAGGCAGGACGCAAGGCAAATTTGCTCTTGCCAGCGGAAATGAAAGCGCGTATAATAAGAAAAGTCAAAGAAAGTTAAATTCGTTCACGCAGAAAAGGGGCGTTTGATATGAGGTTACTGAGCGATTCCATCGAGGATTTCATCAAAGAGCTGATGGAGGATGAGACGCAGGAGATTGAGCTGCGGCGAAATGAGCTGGCGGAGCACTTTCAGTGTGCGCCGTCGCAGATCAACTATGTGCTGTCCACGCGCTTTACGCCGGATCACGGCTATGTGATCGAGTCCAGACGCGGCGGCGGCGGCTATATCCGCATCGTGCGCCTGAAGGCGACCAGCCGGGAGGAGCTGCTCCAATCGCTGTATCAGCGCATCGGCACGTCGATCAGCAGCGCGGATGCGGCGCGGATTGTCGAGCACCTCAAGATGGAGAAGATCGTCACGCCGGACGAGGCCAACCTGATGCTGGCTGCGCTTTCGCCGCAGGCGGTGCCGCTGCCGCTGGCCATGAAGGACGCGCTGTGTGCGGGTACGCTGCGCAGCATGATCCTCTCCTTGGCGAAGCGACGCGTGTAAAGCGCACGAAAGGAGGGATGAACGGCTGTGAATATGCCGAAAGGATTTACGCAGAGCGCCCTGAAGGCGCTTGTTCAGGCGCAAATCTGCGCCGCGGCCATGGGACAGGAGAAGATGGGAACCGGTCACATCGTCGTGGGGCTGTGCAAGGGCAATGACGAGCTGACGCGGTGTATCGTGGGCGATCTCTCGGGGCAGGAGTTGGAGAGAGCGGTGCTTTCGCGCTACGGGCGTGGAGAGGCGAGCTTTGCGCGCATCACGGGCCTGACCGCCCATGCGCAGCGCGTGCTTCTGCGCGCGCTCAGCTATGCCAATCCGGAGAAAAAGACGCTGGCGGGTGTGGCGCATATTTGGAATGAACTGCTCTACGAGGAAGGCTGCTGTGGCCTGAATGTGCTGCTGAGCTTCGGCAAGACGGTGGAGGGGATGCGCACGGCGCTGGTCGATGCGGCGGGCGAGATCGAGCGGCCGATGGCTGCACAGCGCATTGCGGCCTCCAGCGCACCGATTTCCGGACAAGAGGCTTCAGCAATGCAGCGTGCGGAGCAAAAGCAGCGCGAGGAGGATGTCCCGGGCGATCAGCTTCTGGAGCAATACGCGCGCAACCTGACGCGTGCCGCGGCCAAGGGCGAGCTGGAGCCGCTGATCGGCCGCAAAGCCGAGGTGGACGCGATGATCCGCGTGCTGGGCAAAAAGACCAAGAACAATCCGCTGCTCATCGGTGAGCCGGGCGTGGGCAAGTCTGCGCTGGCGGAGGGCTTGGCTGCGCGGATTGCGCAGGGCAGCGTGCCGCCGTCGCTGCAAAACACGGAGATCTATGCGCTGGATCTGGCGCAGGTGATCGCCGGAAGCAAGTATCGCGGCGAGTTTGAGGAACGTATGAAGAAGATACTCGCCTGCGTCCGCAAGATGGGCAGCGTCATCCTGTTCATCGACGAGGTGCATACGCTTGTCGGCGCAGGAAGCGCCAGCGAGGGCGGCATGGACGCGGCGAATCTCCTCAAGCCGGCGCTGGCACGCGGCGAGGTGCGCATCATCGGCGCGACGACCTACAAGGAGTACCGCAAGTACGTGGAGAAGGATGCAGCGCTGGCGAGACGCTTTCAGCGCATCGACGTGCGTGAGCCGGATCGGGAGGAAACGCTGCAAATTCTTGGCGGCCTTCGGGAACGCTATGAGGACTATCACCATGTGACGCTGGCGGACGATGCGCTGACGGCAGCGGTGGAACTCTCCGCGCGGTATGTGACGGATCGCTTTATGCCCGACAAGGCCATTGATCTGATGGATGAAGCCTGCTCAATGGTGAAGATGGAGGGATGGGCTGGCCCGGAGGACAATCTGCCGGAAATCCATGCGCACGCGGTGGCGAAGGTGGTGTCGCAATGGACGGGCGTGCCTGTGGATCGCGTAGGTGCGGACAATCGGCATGAGATTCTGGGGCTGCGGCAGGCGCTTCGCCGCAGGATTGTCGGACAGGATGAGGCGATTGACGCGGTAGTGCGTGCGCTCAAGCGTGCGCGCGCAGGGCTGAGTGACCCGACAAGGCCGATGGGCGTGTTCATGCTGCTGGGGCCTTCGGGTGTCGGCAAGACGGAGCTGTGCAAGGCGCTTAGCGAGGCGCTCTTTGGCAGCGAGGAGGCGCTGATCCGCATTGATATGTCCGAATACGGCGAGGAGGCGACCGCTTCTAGGCTCATCGGCTCGCCGCCCGGCTATGTGGGGCATGGCGAGGGTGGACAGCTCACCGATGCGGTGCTCAAGCGCCCGTACAGCGTGGTGCTGTTTGACGAGATGGAGAAGGCGCACCCCAAAATTTTCAGCCTGCTTTTGCAGCTTCTGGATGACGGCCAGCTCACCGACAGCGTGGGACGCAAGGTCAATTTCAGAAACACCGTGGTGGTGATGACCTCGAATGCGGGTGTTTCCTTTGATATGGAGAAACGATTGGGCTTTGCCGCCGCCGCGGAGATGCCAAACCCGAGCAAGGCGATTCTCGCGCAGGTCAAGCAGACGTTCCGTCCGGAATTCCTCGGCAGAATTGACGAAATGATCGTCATGAACAGCTTGACGCAGGCGGACGGCGCGCGCATCGCTGCGCTGATGCTGGAGCGCTTGGCGCAGCAGCTCGGCGGGCTGGGGGTCATGCTGGAGTTTGACGACGAGGTACCGGCGCTTCTTGCCAAGGAAGGTGTAGATGCCGCGAGCGGCGCACGCCGCCTGCGCCGGGTGCTGGCCGAGCGCGTCGAGGATCCGCTCAGCGATTGGCTGCTGGAGGGAACGCATACGGGTGAACGCGTGCTTCTGCGCACGGTGCAGGATGAAATTCGCATTGAAATGCCGAACGAAGAGCTTCTTCCGGTTTGACGGCGAGGGCGGGCGCAGGGCCCGCCTTTGCTTTAGGGTCTTGCACAGCGCACACGGATGATTTACAATGGGAGGGTGTTCTTAAACAGAGGGAAGAGGAGGATGTTGTTCAGCGTGATCGCACGAATCCGAAAGGCTTTGCCGGAGTGGACGTCCGCGCTCTGCGCGGCATTTATGCTGGGCGTGGTTCCCCTTCTCTTTCACAATGCCTTTTTTGATATCAATCGCTTTAAGGTCAAGGCGATCTGCCTTGTGGTGCCTGTGCTGGCTGCTGCGGCGGCTTTTTCCGCGCGAAAGGATCGGCTGAAGCGGCCGGGACGGAGCAGCCGGATGCTGATGCTGCTGTTCCTGACAGCGTGCGTGCTTTCCTGCGTGCGGGCGGGCTTTACGCCCTCGATGCTGGATGGCAGCGAGGGACGCTATTGCGGGCTGGTGTTCATGCTCTGCTGCGGCGCGGCGTTTTTTATCATCGGCGCGGGCGAAAGCGGTGTGCGCCTGTCCGTGCCGGCTGTGCTCTGTGCGTCGGCTGTGGCGCTGCTGGGCCTTGTCAATGCGATGGGGCTGGATCCGCTGGGCTTTTACGCGCGGATTCAAAAGGGGCAGGAGACGGTGTATCTTTCGACGATTGGCCACTTTGATTTCTTCGGCACCTATCTCATCATGCTCTTTCCATTGGCTGGCGGCCTGTTCGTCTATGACCGGAACGGGAAGCGGCGGGCGCTTGGGCTGTTCTGCGCGGCGGTGATGGCGCTGGGGGCGATGACCTCCCGGACAGACAGTGCGCTGATTGGCCTGCATTTGGGCTGCGTGGGTCTGCTGGCTGTGTCGGGCGGCAGCCTGATGCAGATGGCGCGGGCGTTGGCCCTCTGGGGGCTGGCGGCATACGCGCTGCCTGCGATGGGCGTGCTGCTCCGGTACAGCGCCTTTGACGTGCAGCTTTCCGGCGTGCCGGGGCTTTTGTTTGAGCTGCATATGGGCGAAATGCTGGGTACGGTGCTGCTGGTGCTGGCGGCGCTTTGCTGGGTGCGTGCGCGGCGCGGCGGGAGAGCGCCGGGCAGAAAGCGGCTGGCGGTGGTTCTGCTGGCGTTCTGTGCGCTGGCGGTGCTGTTGCTGCTGGGCGCGATGGTGTATTTCTCTGCGATTGCGCCGCAGATTCCGCTGGGCAAGGCGGAGGGCTTTCTGCGGTTTAACGATAGCTGGGGCTCTCTGCGCGGCTTTGCGTGGATTCGATCGCTTCGCGCATTTGCGGATTACGGCCCGGCGGAGAAGCTGCTGGGTGCGGGCATGGAGCAGACGCTTCGCGTGCTCACGCCGTACTTTGACGATCCGTCCATGCTGCGCAGCGGCGTGTTTAACGATCCGCATTGTCAGCCGCTGCAAATGCTGCTGACCTGCGGGCTGCTGGGGATGACGGCGTTCGTGCTGTTTTACATTTCGGTGCTGATCGTGTTCCTGCGTCACGCGGATGACGATCCGCTTGTGTGCGGCGTTTGGGCGGCGATGCTGGCGTACAGCGTTGTCCTCATGATTAACGTCACGCAGCCGATTTTGATTGCTGCATATTTTTCGCTTTGCGGGCTGGGGATGAGCGCCCTTCGTGCGCGGAAGGCTGAGGGGAGGATTGGACGATGAATCTGGAGCAGCTTCTGGACAGGCTGAGGCATACGCCTTCCTTTATGGAGAATGTGACGCATTGGGAGACGCTTCCGGCGCACGAGGCGGTGTATGCGGATTTTCCGCCGGACATGGACAAGCGCCTCGTGCCTGTGCTGCAAAGCCGGGGCGTGTACCGGCTGTACAGCCATCAGCGGCAGGCGTTTGATCTGGCGGCACAGCGCCGCGATATCTGCGTGGTGACGCCGACGGCCTCCGGCAAGACGATGTGCTACAACCTTCCGGTGCTCAATACCATTGTTCATGAGCCGGATGCACGCGCACTGTATCTGTTTCCAACCAAGGCGCTCTCCGCCGATCAGGTGGCGGAGCTGTACGAGCTGATTGAAGCGATGGGTGTGGACGTCAAAACGTACACCTATGACGGCGATACGCCGGCGGCGGCGAGGCGGCAGGTGCGTCAGGCGGGTCACATCGTCGTCACCAATCCGGATATGCTCCACTCCGGTATTCTGCCGCACCATACCAAGTGGGTCAAGCTGTTTGAAAACCTGCGCTACATCGTTATCGACGAAATTCACGCCTATCGCGGCGTGTTTGGCTCCAATCTGGCCAATGTGATGCGCAGGCTGCTGCGCCTGTGCCGGTTCTATGGCTCCAACCCGCAGTTTATCTGCTGCTCGGCGACCATCGCCAACCCCGGCGAGCTGGCGCAGACGCTGATCGGCCGACCGGTGGAGCTGATTGACCAGAGCGGCGCGGCCAGCGGTGAAAAGCATATCGTCTTTTACAATCCGCCGGTGGTCAATCGCCAGCTTGGCGTGCGCAAGTCCGTCCTTCAGGAAACGCTCCGCATCGCTTCCATGCTGGTGGACAACGATATTCCCACCATCGTGTTTGGCAAATCGCGGCTGACCGTCGAAGTGCTGACGCGCCGCCTGAAGGAGCGCGTGCGCGAGCCGCTGGGAAATGCCGGGCGCGTGCGCGGATATCGCGGCGGCTATCTGCCCACGCTGCGGCGTGAAATTGAGCGTGGCTTGCGCAAGGGGGAGATTCGCGCGGTGGTCTCCACCAATGCGCTGGAGCTGGGCATCGACATCGGGCAGCTCGATGCGTGCGTGATGTGCGGCTATCCCGGCACCATCGCCAGCACATGGCAGGAGGCCGGGCGTGCGGGGCGGAGGAAGAACACCGCGCTGACGGTGGTGGTCGCCTCCTCTTCGGCACTGGATCAGTATATCGTTACGCATCCTGCATATTTCTTTGGCCGCACGCCGGAGCACGCGCTCGTTCACCCCGACAACCTGTATATCCTGCTCAATCACGTCAAGTGCGCCGCATATGAGCTGCCGTTTGAGGCAGGAGAGCGCTATGCAGAGGGCGTGTCCACGCAGGAGCTGCTTGATTACTTGCGTGAAGAGCGGATTTTGAACCTGACGGGCGGGCGCTATTACTGGATGGCGGAGGAGTTCCCGGCGGTGGATCTGTCGCTGCGCTCGGTGACCAGCGAAAACTTTGTCATCATCGACATCAGCAACCCGGCGCACCACAATGTGATCGGGGAGATGGACCGCTACACCGTGCCGATGCTCCTGCACGAGCACGCCATCTATATGCATGAGGGACAGCAGTTTCAGGTGGAGAAGCTCGATTTTACCGAGAAAAAGGCGTATGTCCGCAGCGTCGATGTGGACTATTACACGGATGCCGACCTCAATACCAGCGTCAAGGTGCTGGATGTGCTCAAGGAGCAGTCTTTGGGCGCGGGCAGCATGGCCTACGGCGAGGTGCTGGTCACATGGCTGGTGACGATGTTCAAGAAGTTCAAGCTCGATACGCAGGAAACGCTGGGCTTTGGCCCGGTCGATCTGCCCGAGCTGGAGATGCCGACAAACGCCTGCTGGTGGGCGCTGGATGAGAAGCTGACGGAAGGGCTTTCCATGGACGATCTTCAGGGCGGTATGCTGGGCGTCGCCAATGCGCTTCGGCAAATCATTCCGCTGTACCTGATGTGCTCGCCGGGCGATGTATGCGTGCAGTACCGCGTGCGCGATCCCTTTACCCGCAGACCGACGATTCTGGTGTTTGATAACTACGCCGGGGGCATTGGGCTCAGCGAGCGGGTGTACGGGATGCGCAGCCTGATCTTTGGCGATGTGCATACGCTGATTCAAGCGTGTCCATGCGAAGCGGGCTGCCCGTCGTGCGTCGGGTCGCACAGCGAGGTCGGTGAGCATGGCAAGCAGACGGCGCTGCTGCTGACGGAGAGGTTGATGGCGCTATGAGAAATCTGCGCGAGCGGCTGATGGCGGTGACGGCCTCCAAGCCGGCGGCCTCTCCGGCGCAGCAGCCGATTCGGCGCGAGCCGTTTTTTTGCCGCGAGCAGGTGGTGCCGCTGCATGAGCTGGGCGGCATCGAAGAGACGACGATCGAGGATATCCGCGCGTGCGATCCGCTGTTTACAGGGCAGTATTGGGATGCGCACCGTGCGCTGTTTCTGGATACGGAGACGACGGGCCTGAGCAGCGGCGCAGGCACGGTAGCGTTTGAAATCGGCGTGGGCTGGATTGAGGCGCGGGGCATGGTCATTCGCCAATATGTCATGCGCGACTACGGCGAGGAGGCGGCGATGCTGGCGGAAATCGCCGCGCTGCTGCGCCGGGCCGAAACGGTGGTCACATTCAACGGCAAGACGTTTGATTTGCCGCTTCTGGAATCGCGCATGATCCTCAACCGCATCCGCCTGCCGCTGACGGAGATGCCGCATCTGGATCTGCTGCACGCGGCGCGGCGCGTATACAAGCTGCGCTTGAAGCGCTGCAATCTGGCGGCGCTTGAGGAGGCCGTGCTGGGCAAAACGAGGCGGGACGATCTGCCGGGCGGGCAGGTGCCGCAACGTTATTTTGACTATCTGCGCACCGGGGAGTTTGCGCTGCTGGAGGACGTGCTGCGGCATAACTTTGACGATGTGAAGAGCCTTGCCTGCCTGACGGCAAAGCTCTGCGCGGCTTTCCGCTGCCCGGAAGGGATCGAACACCCGGAGGACTTGCTGGGCGTGGGCAAGACGCTCATGCGCGGCGGGCAAACGCACAAGGCGCGCAGGTGCATGACCATTCTGGGCAAAAGCACGCTCGCGCCGCAGGCACATATGTATCTGGCTTCGAGCTATAAAAAGGAAAAGCAATGGAGCGAGGCGGTGCAGACCTGCCAAAGCATGATCGCTCAGGGGGCGGGCGGCATATGGCCGTATATTGAACTGGCGAAATACTATGAGCATATCGCCCATGACGACGAGCGTGCGCTGCGCTATGCTGCCGGCGCACTGCGCAGCCGGCTGAACTTAGCGCCGATACAGGGCGAGGACGATGTGCAGATTGAAAGCATCCGCAGGCGAATTGAGCGTCTGCGCAGAAAACAGGAGCGAAAAAAGATGTTGGCGAAGGAGGACGCAAGGCCATGAGTTTGAAGGGGAATATGGCGGGCAACAAGGCGTTGGCTGCGCATAGAAAAGGGGATTACCAGACGGCGTTGGAACTGTATGAGGATGCCTATGCCAAGGGCATGGACAAGATCGGGCTGCTGCACAGCTTCAGTGTGCTGCTGATCCGCACGAATCGCTTTGACAGGGCGCTGGAGATCCTCAAGCGGATGGAGCAGCTTCCCATGGCAGCCAAGGATAAGACTGAGCTGCACACCAATTACGCGATCATCCTTTGGCAGAAGGGACATCTGGATCGCGCGATGGAGATTCTGGAGGACGAATTCCGCCATACGAAGAACGGCACGCTCTATTCCATTATCGGCTATCTCAAGATCGAGCAGGGCGATTTGCAGGAGGCGCTCCGGTTCAATCAGGAGGCGCTGGAATACGACGAGGAGGACCCGGTTTTCCTGGACAATCTCGCCCAGACCTACTACCGTCTTGCGGACGACAAGGAGAAGGCAAAGCCGTATTTTGACAAGGCCATTGCCAGAAAGCCGAAGGCCATCGACACCAACTACTTCTTGGCGCTTTACGATATTGAGAACGGCGATCTGGAGAACGCACGGGATCGGCTGGATACGGCGCGCGCAGGCCTGTTCTCTCCGCTCAACTATGCGACGCCGGAGATGATCGACCAAAAGCGCGAGGAGATTCGCGGGAAATAAGCAAACAACAGTATCAACAAACGCATCGAGGGCGTATAGGCCTTCGATGCGTTTGGCTTTTCATACTGTTTTCTGATCAAAACGATCAATAAGCGCGAAGCGAAGAAGGGGTTTGGGGATGAAATCCACAAGCGGGTTTTAGGGCGGCAGCCCTAACGGTTTCCCTATGGCGAAGTCCTTCAAGCAAAGCTGTCAGGGAGCGAAGCGTGATCTGACGGAGGTTGGCACGCGGCTTTTCAATTCAGAAAGGGTACCATAAGGGCTTTGCATGGCGATCGGGGATCAGTCGGCTTGAGAGGACAACGCCGGAATCAGGCTGCGAAGCCCGGCGAGGAAGCCGCTGCCCGGTGCATCGGCTACCTGTGCAAGCTGCACGGCCTGCTTGCCCTCCAGCCAGATGCCCTGCTGAAGCAGCTCTTCGTGGATGGGAATCACGCGGTAGGTGTACAGCACACCCGGAACGGCGCTGTAATCGCTGTATGTCAAGCTTTGGCCGGATATGCCCATGAGCTCCGTCAGGATCACGGATTCACCGACTGCATCGCGCTGAATACGATAGCGCGCGGCGGCTGCCGCTTTGAAGTGAAGCTCTGGGTATCCGCCTGCATCGTGGCTGACGTAAAAGGAGGACGGCGCGGGCGGCGCGTTCCAGAGGTCGGAGACGGCATAAGGGCGGTTGCTGGCGGCAAAGACTTCGCTGAAGCGGTAGTCCTTGGGCGTCGTATCGCCAGCCAGCATGACGGAGCCGCGGGCGGTGATGGCGCGCTTGTCCAGCGTCAGCCAGACGAGGCCGCTCGGTTCGGGGAACGCCGGTTTATCCCGATCGGCATAGGCTTCCTTGAAAAACGCGGCGGCGACGGATGCGGTGTTCCGTCCGCCGGTGATGCCGTTGGGGATTTTGTGGCGGTCGTCCGTCTGATCGAAGCCCATCCATACCGAGACGGACAGCTCGGCATTGTACGCGGCCATCCAGATATCGCGGTTGCCGCCGCGCATGGATACCGTGCCTGTTTTGCCGGCGACGGGCGTATTGGCGGCGAGCATACGCGTGCCTGTGCCGCTGGAAACGACAGACTGGAGCAGCGAGGTCATCAGGTAGGCGTTCTGCTCCGAAATCACGCGCTTTCCGCCCGTCTCGCGCTGATAGACGGTATCGCCGTTGGAGGCGACGATTTTTTCCACGCAGTAGGGCTTGTGGTATGTTCCTCCATTGGCGAAGGGGACGTAAGCGGAGGCCAGCTCGACGGGGGTCACGCCATAGGTCATGGAGCCGAGCGCGAGGGAGAGGTTGCGGTCGCTCTCCTGCGTGGGAATGCCCATTTTGTTCAGATACGCGATGGCGCTGTCCAGCCCGATCTCGTCGAGCAGCCGCACGGCGGTGGTGTTGAGCGAATTGCGCACGGCGGTGCGCAGCGTCACGGGGCCATAGTATCGGTCACCGGCATTCCGGGGCGCATAGCCGCCGCGGAAGCTCGTTTTTTCGTCCAGCAGCACGGAGGCCGTGGTATATCCCTTTTCAAGCGCGGGGCCGTAGACCGAAAGCGGCTTGAGCGCGGAGCCGGGCTGCCGCCGCATCTGCGTCGCGCGGTTGAGGCCGCGCTTGACGGCATAATCCCTTCCGCCGATCATGGCACGCACAGCGCCGCTTTGTGTGTCCACAACGGCCATGGCGCTCTGGATGGGCGTGCCGTCCGCCGCATTGGCGGGGAACAGCTTGCCGTCGGCATACACATTGTCCGCGATGCTTTGCAGGCGCGGATCGTACGCGGTGTAGATGGAAAAGCCCCCCTGAATGACATCGTCCGCTGTCAGCCCCAGCAGCTCGCTGCTCTCGCGCAGCACCTCATCGACGTACCAGCTATACACCTGCGTATTCTCCTGCTCAGCCAGCACCCAGAGGCTCTGCGCATCCGCCTCGTCAAACTCTGCCTGCGAGATCATCCCGTGATCGAGCATGGTTTGCAGGATATAGTGCCGCCGTGAACGGTTGTTCTCCGGGTTGGTATGCGGCGCATAGGCAGACGGCGCTTTGATGGCCGCGGCGAGGCTGGCACTCTGTACGAGCGTCAGCTCACTGGCATCCACGCCGAAGAACGCGCGGGCAGCTGCCTGAATTCCATAAGCACCCCGGCCAAAGTAGACCGTATTCAGGTACATCGTGAGGATTTCATCCTTGCTGTACCGCCGCTCAATTTCCAGTGCCAGAAACACCTCTTCGAGCTTTCTTCGGATGGTCTTTTCGCTGCTCAGGTGCGTCAGCTTGGCGAGCTGCTGGGTGATGGTGCTTGCGCCTTCGGCCAGCGTGCCGCTGCGCAGATTGCTGCGCAGTGCGCCGAAGATGCGGTACACATCAATGCCGCGATGCTGATAAAAGCGCAGATCCTCTGCGGCGATGAAAGCGAGCTGCGTATGGCGCGGCACATCGTCAAGGGAGACGAGGGTGCGGTTTTCCGCGCCGCGCACCTCGCTCATCAGCTCGCCTTCTGCGGTATACAGCGAGGAGGTCTGCGCCAGCGCCTGAAGGCGATCCGGATCGAGCTTCTGCCAGTTCGGCACGTCAAAAACCACATAAAATGCCGCGGCAAACGCCAGAATCAGGGCGAAAAACGCCGATAGGGCGATCAGCACCCGCTTCTTCATTTTGCTCATGTGCGCCTGCCTCCTCATGTTTGGAAATCACCTTTTGTATGCCCGGAATTGACCAAACTATGCGCGGCAATCATGCATTTGCGGCGCGATGACACATATACATATAGGGCATGAGGATGACAGATGCGCTAAGGAGGCGGACATATGGTCAAATCCAAGAGAAACGGGCGCAGGATGATCGTGTATCTGAGCGGAGAATTGGATCACTGTGCATCGGAGCGGCTGCGTGCGGAGATTGAATCGCTGCTCGCAGATACGCAGATTGTCCATCTGGTATTCGATTTTGAACAGGTCAGCTTTATGGACAGCTCCGGCGTGGGCATGATGATCGGCCGGTATAAAACCATGCGCACACGCGGCGGCACGGTGAGCGCACGCCGCCTGAACCCAACGGTGGAAAAGCTGTTTCGCATGGCGGGGCTGCACAGGATCATGACGCTGGAGGATACGGGAAGGCAGGAAGAAGCATGAACAATCATATGGAATTGAGTTTTTTGCCGATTGCGGAAAATGAGGCGTTTGCGCGTATGGTCGTCAGCGCATTTTTGATGCAGATGAATCCGACGCTCAGCTTGGTTTCTGAGGTGCGCACGGCAGTCAGCGAGGCGGTGACCAATGCCGTGGTACACGCTTACGCGAACGGCGCCTCTGGAAAGGTCTATCTTCGGGCTGCGCTGACGGATAGCCGCGTAGAGATTGAGGTGGAGGACTTTGGCTGCGGCATTGCGGATGTGAAACAGGCCATGACGCCGTTTTATACCACGCAGCCGGAACAGGAACGCAGCGGCATGGGCTTTTCGCTGATGCTCTCCTTTATGGACGGCGTACAGGTGATCTCGTCGCCGGGAAAAGGGACGATGGTGAAGATGAGCAAGCTGCTGCGTGAAGAGGATCTGGATGCGATTTGATCGCGCAGGGCAGGCAGATATGGAAGCAGCGAAGTGCGGAGACGCCGCAGCGCTGGATGCGCTGATAGAGGGGTATCAGCCGCTGCTCCGGATGCTGGCAGCGCGGATGCTGGCCGAGTCGCTCGCGCTGAAGGACGAGCTGGTGCAGGCGGGCAATCTGGGGTTGCTTCAGGCGATTTCGCATTACGATGCTAACCGGGGCGTGAAGCTGTCCACCTATGCTGTGCCGTGGATTCTGGGGGAGATGAAGCGCGCGCTGCGCACAGCACAGAGCGTATGTGTATCGCTGGATGCGCCGCGCGGCGAGGACGAGCAGCCGCTGTCAGAACGGCTGCCGGGCTGCGGCGGCGTGGATGTGGAACGCATGGCACTGCGCATGGCGCTCCAGCGCCTGCCCAAGCAGGAGCAGACGCTCATCAGCCTGCGGTATTTCAGGGGATGGACGCAGGCGGAGGCTGCGCGCCTGATGCACAAGAGTCAGGCACAAATCAGCCGGATTGAGCGGCACGCCTTGGATCGCCTGCATGAGAGCCTCATGGCATGAAAAGGACGAGGATGAGCCGCGTGGTGCAGGCGCAGAGCGCGGCACGCAGCAGCGCAAAGCCGAGCAGATGCGTCATGCGTACGCCTAGATCGCGAAGCTGAGAGAGATTTTGCGAGAGGATGGACAGCCCGCTGAACCCGAGCAGCAGAGAAAGCAGCATGGCGCGGCCGGTAAAGGGCAAAGGGAGTGTGCACAGCGCATGCGTCCCGCCGGAAACTTCGAGCAGACCGTGCAGGAGCGCGGCAGATAGACGGGACAGCGGCATCAGGCTGAGCAGGCTGGCCAGCACGCTGTAACAGAGGATGCATCCCCCGACATGGAGAATGGCGTCAATGCTCTGTGTCAGCGCAGAGGAGGATGGTGCGCGGCAGGGCGCAGCTTCGTTTTCCGAAGGAGAGAAGATGCGAAACGCTGAGGAACTGTGCGCCCAGTGGGGATACGTCATCCAGACGATCAGACCGGAAAGCAGCGCACCCATCAGGTGACCAGTCAAAAGCAGCGAACTTAGGCTGCTGCTGCGTGTCCATACGCGCACAGAGCCGAGCATGAACATCGGGCTGACCGTGCCAGTCAAGGCGCACAGCGTGAGCAGCGTGCGCAGGGGAAGGCGGTCTGCATAGGCGGCGATTACCGCCGCACCGGAGGGCGAGCCGCCGGTCAGCCCCAGCAGCGCGGATGCGAGCCATGCCGGGGCACGCGTTTGGCGCAGGTGGCTGGCCAGCAGGCGGCAGAAGATCATATAGGGGAACAGGCTGGGCACCACGTCCAGCCCCCATATGCGCAGCGCCTGAACGGCGGCTGCAGACGTGGTCTGCGGAAAGAAAATCAGCGCAAGCAGCACAATCAAATCCAGAACGACGCGCATGATGACCTCCGATGGAATGGCATTTACAGGAGTTGTATGCATAGCCCGCCGAACATTTGCCCGCGAAACGGACATGAGGGGAAACTTTTTTGTAAAAATAGCAGAAAAACAGAGAAGTTCGGTTGCGCACAGAGCAAATGGCGTGCTATAATGGCAGATGTAGCAAAATCAACCGGGAGGTTTTCAAGTATGTCAGGCCATTCCAAGTGGGCAAATATCAAACACAAAAAGGGCAAGGCGGACGCGGCGCGCGGCAAGATCTTCACCAAGATCGGCCGTGAGATTGCCATCGCGGTGCGCGACGGCGGCAGCGACCCGGCGTCCAATGGCAAGCTGCGCGATGTGATCGCCAAGGCGAGGGCCAACAATATGCCCAATGACAATATCAAGCGCTCGATTGCCAAGGCTGCTGGCGAGCTCGGCAGCGTGAACTACGAGGAGATCCAGTACGAGGGCTATGCGCCGGGCGGCATGGCGGTGATCGTCTCCACCGTGACGGACAACCGCAACCGCACCGCGTCTGATATCCGCCATATCTTTGATAAGAACGGCGGCAGCTTGGGCACCAATGGCTGCGTGTCCTATATGTTTGACAACGTGGGCCTGATCGTTATCGAGCGCAAGCCGGGCATGGATGAGGATGAGGTCATGATGGCGGCGCTGGATGCGGGCGCTTCCGATATTCAGGCGCTGGAGGACAGCTTCGAGGTCACCACGACGGTTTCGGATTTCTCTGCGGTTCGTGAGAATCTGGAGAACGCCGGATACAGCTTCCTGAGCGCGGAGCTGACGATGATTCCGCAGAACACCAACGAAATCACCGATCCTGAAACCCTGACCAAGATCCAGAAGATGCTGGAAATGCTGGATGATCTGGACGATGTGCAGGACGTCTACCACAACGGCGAGCTGCCGGAAGACGAGGAAGAGGACGACTGATCGAATTCCATTTCAAAACGCCGGGACCACGTCCGGGCGTTTTCTTGCACCTGCTAGGCATTCTTGACATTTGTGTTCCAATGTGAAACAATGAGACGTTGGGATTTGCAAAAGACCGTAAGGAGGAGCGGCAGATGAAGAAAAGCATGACGCTGATTGTGCCTTGCTACAACGAGGAAGCGTCTCTCCCTATTTTTTATGAGGCGGTTTGCAGGACGGTTGAATCGATGGAAAACTGCGAGGTGACGCTTCTGCTCGTCAACGACGGCTCGCGGGATGGAACGCTCTCCATCATGCGCGATTTGGCTGCCAAGGACAGCCGCGTGCGATACATCTCGTTTTCCCGCAACTTTGGCAAAGAGGCGGCGATGTACGCCGGATTCTGCAATGCCAAGAGCGACTATGTCGCCGTTATGGATGCAGATATGCAGGACCCGCCATCCCTGCTGCCGCAGATGCTGGAGATTCTGGAGACGCAGGAGTATGACAGCGTAGCCACGCGCAGGGTCAACCGCGATGGCGAACCACCGATCCGCTCGTTCTTTGCGCGGATGTTTTATCGGCTCATCAACAAGATTTCCGATGCGGATATCGTGGACGGCGCACGGGATTTCCGGCTGATGAAGCGCGAGATGGTGGATGCCATCGTCTCCATGTGCGAGTACAACCGTTTTTCCAAGGGCATTTTCGGCTGGATCGGCTTTCGGACAAAGTGGCTGCCGTATCAGAATGTGGAGCGCGTGGCGGGCGAGACGAAGTGGAACTTCTGGAGCCTGTTTAAGTACTCCATCGAGGGCATCGTCAATTTTTCCCAGGCTCCGCTCTCCGTGGCTTCGCTCGTGGGTCTGCTGCTGACGATCGTATCCTTCTGCGCGACGCTGTTTGTCGTCGTGCGCAGGCTGATCTTTGGCGATCCCGTCGCAGGCTGGGCCTCTACGGTATGCATCATTTTGTTCATGGGCGGTTTGCAGCTCCTGTGCATGGGCATCATGGGGCAGTATCTGGCCAAAACATATCTGGAAGTGAAGCGTCGCCCGCACTACATCATTGCGGAAACCAACGATCAATCCGCTGAGCGGGTTCGGTAAAATAACAGCGGAAGGAGCTTGAGCTTGAAGCATACAAAGAGAAGCCATGGCGGCGAATTTCATCACAAGCGCAGCCTGGGACAGAATTTTATTGAGGATGAGGCGCTGCTGGATCAGCTCGCGGCGCTCTCTCTGGTGACGCAGGAGGACTGTGTGTTGGAGATCGGGCCGGGGTTCGGTGCGCTGACGCGGCCTCTGGCGCAACGGGCCAAGGCCATTGTCTCCCTTGAGATTGACCAAACGCTGCTGCCCATCCTGAATGTGACGCTGGAACGCTTTGCCAATGCGCACGTGGTACACGGGGACGTGATGAAAACCGACTTGCAGGCGCTGGTCAGCGAATCGTTTGGCGAGGGCTGCTCGCTCCGCGTGGCGGCCAATCTGCCGTATTACATCACCACCGACGTGCTGAACAAGCTGCTTTTGACGCTGCCGCAGGCCAAGTCCATCGCTGTCATGATTCAAAAAGAGGTCGGGGACAAGCTGCTCAGCGGCCCGGGCGAGGATGGCTATGGGCCTCTGGCTATTTTGTGCCAGTATTTCTGCGATGTGCGGCGTGCGCTGGATGTGCCGGCGGCCTGCTTTACGCCGCCGCCGAAGGTGGATTCCAGCTTTATGGTGCTGGAACGCCGGGCTGAGCCGCGCTTTGCCGTTCGGGATGAAGCCCTGCTGATGCGGCTGGTGAAGGGCGCATTTGCCATGCGCCGCAAAACGCTGGTCAATAACCTGACTGCCTGCTTCGCGCTTGAGCGATCTCAGGCGGCGGAGGCGATCGAGGCGGCGGGGCTTGATGCGCAGTGCCGCGCAGAATCGCTCTCCATTGAGCAGCTCTGTGCGCTTTGCGATCAGGTGGAGCAGCGGATTCGCCGCGCATAATAAAATGAACCGGAAGGGCGGAGACCCTGAGGTTTTCCTGTGGGCAGACAGACTTCGCCGACGGGAAGCGATGAAATAATCCTTATACGTTTATCAGGTGAATACATGATGAAAAACAAAATAGCCGCAGCGGTGCTGATGATTGCGGCGTGGTGTGCGTGTCTGACCGGCGCACAGGCTCAGGAGGCGCGAGATATCACGCTGGCCTGTCAGCCGAGCTCTCCGGGGAGGCAGACAGGGAGCCTGCACGATGGAAAGTACACCAGCTTTTTCAGCAGCGGGGAGCAGCGCGGCCCGTATGTGGAGTTTACCGTGCCGGAAGGCGAGAATGCGCGGTATCTGTATATTTGCTTTGGCGATATGCCGAAGGCATGGGCGATTGAAGAAGAGGTGGATGGTGAATGGCGCACGCTGATGGAAGGGCCGCGGGACTACCATCATGTGCTGCTGGATCTGGACAGCCAAACGCATTTCCGCCTCATTGATACGACGGGAAAAAGCACCAAGCTCAAAATCAACGAGCTGTATATCTTTTCCGAGGGCGATCTCCCTGACTGGGTGCAGCGCTGGCAGCCTACGCCGGAAAAGGCAGATATGCTCGTGCTTTCGGCGCATCCTGATGATGAGCTGATCTTCTTTGGCGGAACCATTCCCACCTACGCTGTGGAGCGCGGCATGGATGTCGTCGTGGCGTACATGACGTATGCCAATACCACACGCCGCAGTGAATTGCTCAACGGCCTGTGGTCGATGGGCGTGCGGCAGTATCCGGTGATTGGCGGCTTCTATGACACCTACACCAGCAAATTGGAGGATGCATATGAGCGCTGGCACAAGCGTGATGTGCGCGAATTTGCCATGATGCTGCTGCGTCGATATCGGCCTGAGGTGGTGGTGACGCACGATGTGAACGGCGAATATGGTCACGGTGCGCACCGGCTGTGCGCCGATGTCATGCAGTACTGTGTGCCCAAGGCGGGCGATCCGTCCGTTATGCCCGAGCTTGCTGAGCAGTACGGCGTATGGGATGTGAAGAAGCTGTACCTGCACCTGTACGGCGAGCGGAGCATGACGATGGACTGGCGCGTACCGCTGCACGCCATGGGCGGCAAGACCGGCTTGGAGCTTGCGCAGGAAGCCTATCAGATGCACGTGACGCAGCAGACGACGAACTTCATCGTAACCGATGAGGGGGAGACGAGCTGCGCACGGTTCGGACTGGCGTATTCAACCGTTGGAGATGACGTGCTGGGCGGGGATTTTTTTGAAAATCTGGCGTGGACAGCCACGCCGCGCCCGGATGGCACAACCCCGGAACCTACGCCGACCCGTGCGCCGACGCCGACACCCAGTCCTACGCCGACGCCGGAACCCACGCCCAGCCCAACACCGACGGCTGAGCCGACCGCAACGCCCACCCCCAGCCCGACGCCTACCCCGGAGCCCACGCCGCATCCGATCTACGAGAAGCCCGTGGCGGATGTAAAGTGGCCGCAGGAGGGGCAGCAGAAGGATGAAAAGGGCTATCTGCTGTCCGGCGAATATGTGTATGAGGATGCGGAAGCAGGTGTTTGGTTTTACGCATCGCCCACGCTGGTGGTGCGTGTAGACTGCTGTTTTGACAGCGAGCGCGTGCTGACGTGGTACGAGGCGCAGATCTTCTGCGACCCGGTACAGGAGCGTGTCGGTGCCATTCTGCATAACCCCGAAAAGCCGCAGAGCAAACACGTTCAGGCGGCAGAGATTGCCCGGGAGAATCAGGTGGTTTGGGGGATGAATACCGATTACTACACCTACCGTCTGGGCAGAAAGACCATCACGGGTATGGTGATCCGCCAAAAGAACGTCTTTTTTGACCGCGTGCCGGAGGCCAACCGCGGTCAGTTCCCGAACTTGGACACGCTTGCTATGTGTGAGGACGGAAGCTGGAAGGTGTATCACTCCGATGAACTGACGGCAGAGGAGTACCTGCGCCTTGGCGCGGTGGATGTATTCTCCTTTGGTCCATATCTGGTGCGCGATGGCAAGATCAACCCGTTTATCGAGGAGATGCGCAATGGCAAAACCGACCAGCCGCGCTGCGCAATCGGCATGATTGAGCCGGGACACTACTATGCGATGCTGGCGGAGGGCCGTATCCGCAATGTGAGTGTCGGCATCAGCGTGCCGTTTCTGGCGCAGCATATGCTCGATGCGGGCTGCGTTGAGGCGCTGAACCTCGACGGCGGACAGACGGCTGTCATGACGTTCATGGGCAATCAGATTTCCAGAATCGGCAAGTACAATGGCGGAAAGACCAGCGCGCGTGGAACGACGGAGATCATCGGCGTGGGACATTCTGAGCAAATTGATCCCGCGCAGAAGCCGTTGTATCCTGAACTTCCGTAATTTTGCTTTTGCTGATGGTGTTTATACGCTAAAGGCTTTATTCCGTGCGAAGTGAAAGAAGGGACTTGGAGGATGAAATCCCCAAGCCCCTTCTTTTCGCTTCGCGTTTATTATTGGATTACCGGATAAACTTGAGGCGCGGCTTAATGCGGTTGACGTACAGATACACCAGCGGCAGCATCAGCCGGTCGTACAGCAGAAGGCAGGCGTTGAGCATGAGCAGAAAGACGATCAGCAGCACGATGCCCATCTCGGTGAATTCGCCCAGCACGGCGGTCATGTTGGTCAGCAAGCCGAGCGTCAGATACATCAGCACGATGGCGCTGTTAAAGACCAGCAGCTTGCACGGCAGGTGAAGCCGCTTGTTTTTAATCCGCTCAATCTCCCATTTGAGGATGGGATAGTAGCCCAGAAAGACGTAGAAAAATGCCGCTTCCTTGTCGATGCCCAGCATCAGGACGATGAGTGAGACGGCAATATAGGCTGTCCATGCGGCTTTTCTGCCGTACTCCAAAAAGATAGGCAGCAGCAGGATGGCGCTGGCCATGGGCACGCAGTATGTGGCGATCGGCACAATGCCGCCTGCGAGCATGAGCGCGACGGATAAGGCAACCATAAGGCCGCAGAACGCAATCATGCTGCTCTGTCGGCGGCTGCTGTTTCGGCGACTGGACATGAAGTTTCACTCTCCAACTTTTTGATTTCATGATAACACAATTATAGCACAGCATGGGCATACGGACAATTGACCGGATGAAAACAAGGGCGGCGGCGCGTCGCGTGGATATACATAAGAGAAAAGAGAGTGGGGGAGTATGGGCGCGGCGGGAGAATGGAACGCCCCGTCTGAGGAGAACCTATCGTCAGAATGGATGATGGAACTTTTGTAATCTGCTCTTTTTGATGAAAATGTTAGATTTGGTTTAAAAAGTCTTGAAAAGCAGACGCTTTCAGGATAAAATATACAGGGATTTTTTGTAGAGAGAAGGTTCGGAATTGAAGAATGTCGTTTTGATCGGTATGCCGGGATGCGGAAAGAGCACAGTTGGCGTGCTGCTGGCCAAGGCGCTGGGGATGGCGTTCGTCGATACGGACGTGGTTTTTCAGGCCAAGGAAGGGCGGAAGCTCCAGCAGATCATCGAGGAAATCGGGGTTGATGCGTTCCTTGCGCGTGAGGAAGAGGCAATTCTGGATCTTCGGTGCAAGGATACGGTGGTGGCTACAGGCGGAAGCGTGGTGTATGGCCGGCGTGCCATGGCACACCTTCATGCGGGTGGCACGGTGATCTATATCCGCCTGCCCTATGCGGAAATCGAACGCAGGCTCTCCAATCTGGCGACGCGCGGCGTGACGCTGCGCCCCGGTCAGACGCTGCGCGATCTGTACGACGAGCGTATTGCGCTGTATGAGCGTGAGGCGGATATTGTGCTGGATGCTTCATCACTGGAAATTGAGCAGACAGTTGATGCGCTGGCCCGGCGCATCGAGGCGATGAATGGAGCGGCCTATGGCGGCTGAAATCTGGGATCTGTATGACGCGGATGGGCGAAAAACGGGACGCACGATGGTACGCGGCGCGGAGGTTCCCGCCGGGTTTTACCATCTGGGCGTTCATATCTGGCCCGTCAACGCCAGAGGAGAGTTTCTTGCACAGAAACGCGCGATGACAGTACAATGGAAGCCGGGGCTGTGGGCGGTCACCGGCGGTTCGGCAGTTGCGGGCGAGGATGCGCTGACGGCAGCGCATCGCGAACTGCGTGAGGAGCTGGGGATAGAGGCCAAGGCGGATGAACTCAGGCAGATTGCCTGTATGCGGCGCACCAATTCGTTTTGCCACGTCTTTATGATTCGGCTGGACGTACCGGCGGCGGATTTTACCCTCCAAAAAGAGGAGGTCAGCGCTGTGCGCTGGTGCAGCGCGGAGACGCTCATGCGCATGGTGTCCGATAATCAGTTTTACAATTATGGCGACGCATATTTCAGAATGCTGCTGCGCGCCAAGCAAGCTTGAAAACGCATAGAAAACGAACCCGATCGAGGATGATAGAATTATGAAAAAGCTTTATTTTTCCACGTTTGTTCAGGGACTTGAGAAGCCGGTGGAGGCTATGCTGCGCAAGGAAGGCGGCGTTGCCGTGGAGCGCGTCGTTCAGGGCGCGGCGCTGTATCGCAGCGTTCGTCAGCCTGCGATGCCGTTCGTGCATCAGACCTTCAGCGTGCTCTTTCAGATGAAGCCTGTGTCCAGCGTCGAGGATGCGATTCGCCGCCTGATGTCCGATGGAAGCTGGCTGGATCGTTTCCCGTATGAGGAGACGCAGGGCAAGCGCTTCCGCATCGTGACGGCTGTGGGCGACAAGCTGGTGGCGGCCAATATGCGCTATGTGGATATGCTTGAAAAGGCCGTCTGTGACAACACGGGTATGCGCGTCTATCGCGAGCGGCCGGATGTGGAGCTTTGGGTGCTGTGCCGTCCGGAAGCGGCGTATTTCCTGTGGCGCATGGGCAAGCAGTCTGCCACCCGTCAGGAGGGACAGCTTCGCACGGATGTGTGTGCGGTGGTCTCCTTCCTCTCCCGGTGCGGCGGAAAGAACGCGGCTGTGCTGGGCTGCACGAATGTTTCCCTTCCGGCAGCGCTCAAGGATGGCGGCGCACGTGCGCTGACCTGCGTCTGCCCGGATCGTGCCTGTGCCAAGATGGTGGAGAGCAAGCTGCGCGGCGTCCGCGTGTGCGAGGGCTCCGGCGGATACACCGATCTTGCGGATGCCAGCCAGCAGGCGGTGGTGCTGCATCTTCCGGTCAAGGCGGAGAAAACCGAGCGCTTGGAATCGGATCTGCGCAGTATGCTGTTTGAAGCGCGGCGCATTCTGGCGGAAGATGGCCGCTTGATTGTGATTGCATCGCTTGACCATGCGCAGAGCACGCTGCGCAAGACGCAGGGCGTGCAGATGCTGGCGCGGTATGACCTTATGCTCAGCGGACAGAAGAGCGCCATTTGGATGATGACGGGCAAGAATATGGATGCTGAAGAAGGCATGATGAATCAATGAGCGCGAAAAAGAAAAGAAAAAAGAAGAGAAGAGGTATGCCGCTGGCCGGGCGGATGATGATTCTCGTGCTGGCGCTGGCCTTGGTGGGCGTGGCGGCATGGCAGATCAGCGGTCTGATCGGCGGCCATTCCACAACAGCGATTGCGCGCGGCGGCGTGCTGGGCAATGAGTACCAGGGTACGCTGGTCATCGCGCGCAACGAGATGCTGTACGAAACGGAGAATAAAACCAGCGTCGATTTCGTGGCCAGCGAGGGCAGCAAGGTTTCTCGCTCCAGCGTCATCTGTAAGGTATATTCCTCCGGCTACAATCAGACGGAGATCAATCGCCTTCAGACGCAGCGTGAAGAGATTCAGAATTACCATGTCAATCAGGTGCTGAGCACCTATGTGGATGCGGCGCTTGATGCGGAGAACGATGAGATTGACTCTCTGGCGCAGCAGGTGCGCACCCTCGTGCAGGGGCGCGGCGTGGGCAGCCTGAGCAATTTGGAAATGCAGCTTCAAAGCGCGCTGACGGCGCGTAAGAATTACCTGCGCCAGAAGTATCCGGACGATCAGACGCTGTCTGAGCTTTACAAGGTGGAAAACGATCAGCTCAAGAAGATCGAGAGCTGGACGACCACCTATACGGCGGCGGAGGACTGCATTGTCAGCTTCTATACGGATGGCTATGAGAACATGGTCAACGCCAGAACCTTTGATACGCTGACCCCAAGCGATGTCCGCTCCGTGATCCGCGGCATTGCGCCGCAGGGCGCGACGGCGGCAGAGCGCGGCAGCGATGCAATTTTCCGCACGGTGATCGAGGACGAGTGGTATGCGCTGTTCCTTTGCACCGATAGGGAGTGGAATCCCGTTGTCGGTGAAGCCTATCAGATGCAGCTGACGGGATTTGATAACTATGTGCTTTCGGCGCAGGTGGAGTCCTTCACCCGCATTGGCGGAGACCTGCTGCTGCGTATGCGCGTCAATTCCAGCGTGGAGCCGGTGCTGAATATCCGCACCTGCGGCGCGACGGTCGGTGATTTTGTCTCCGGCGTGTATGTGCCCATCAACGCACTGCACTCCATGGATAATATGATTGGTGCGGTGGTGCTGGAAGGCGGCGCACAGATCTTCGTCCCGGTGACGGTCATTTCGTATACAGACGAGAATACGGCCTTTGTCCGACCGACGCTTCAGGGTTCTCCGCTTCAGGAGGGAAAGACCGTCATGCTCTTTTAAGCAGGAAAGGGTCATCATGGAACAACAGGACATACGGATGCGGGTGGAAGAGATCCGCAGGCAATTGGAATCGGCGGCGCTTCCTCGCTGGGGGCGCATGCCGGAGATCATTGCGGTGAGCAAAACCGTGGAAGCACAGCGGGTCAATGCGGTGAGATGCGCAGGCATTACGCGGATTGGCGAAAATCGCGTGCAGGAAATCATGGAAAAACTGCCGTATTTGGATGCTTCTTTTCAAATTGATCTCATTGGACGGTTGCAAAATAACAAGGTTAAATATATAATAGATAAAGTCGGCATGATCCAGTCGCTGGACCGCATGAGCCTCGCGCAGGAAATTGATCGGCGGGCGCAGCAGCATCATCTGCGTATGCCGGTGCTCATTCAGGTCAACATTGGGGATGAGCCGCAAAAGGGCGGCGTAGCCGCTGAACAGACGCTGGATTTCGCGCGGCAGGCTGCCGGGCTTCCGGGTCTTGAAATCCGCGGCCTGATGGCCGTGATGCCCCATCTGGAGGATGAGGATGAGCTGCGCCCCTATTTCAGACGGATGCGCAGCCTGTTTGATGCACTCAAAGAGGAGAATATTGCCGGCACCCATGTGGAGGAGCTTTCCATGGGGATGTCCGGTGACTATTTGCTGGCGGCGCAGGAGGGTGCGACGCATATTCGGATTGGTTCCGCCATTTTCGGCTCTCGGGCCGCGGCTGCGGACAATCAGATGGAGACCACGCTCAAGGGGGATAAGCTTTCATGAATTTTTTGAGTTCGCTTTCCAGAAAGCTCGGCTTTACCGGCGGAGATGAGGACGAACGCGACGAGGAGCTCGAAGAAAACGAGCTTGAGGATGAAGAGGACGAGGAAGAAGAGGAAAGCGCAGGGTTTTCGTTCCGGTTTCCCTTTGGCAATGCCATGCGCAATCGGCAGCAGGCCGTCTATGAGGACGAAGAGGAGGAGCCTGCCCCGCCGCCGCGCAGCCGTCAGGAGAATGCGAGTTACGCGCGCACATCGTCCCGGCGTGGCAATGTGATTCATGATGCGCGAATGGACCCGCGTGCGGTGCAGGAGCCGCAGTACACCCATTGCGAGCGCATTGTAAACGTTCGCCAGATTGAGGAGAGCCGGGAGATCATCAAGTATCTGCTGCGCGGCGAGAGCATTTTGCTCAATCTGGAAAACATCGATCCTAAGGACTGCGGGCGCGTGGTGGATCTGCTCAGCGGCGCAGCGTTTGCCCTTCAGGGGCGGATGATTAAGGTGGCGCACCTGTCCTATCTGCTTGCGCCGGAGAACGTGGAGATCATTGAAGAGGATATTTACGCGGCTAATCGCGCACGATATCGGTAAGCTCTGATGGAAGATATACAGAAAACGCTGGAAAATGCGGCGAGAACCGCGAGCGATAAAGGGCTCACGCTCTATACACGCTTTCTTGATCCGGCGGAGGCTGAATGGGGGAAGCAGGCGGCGCGGCGCTATGGCGTCCGCTTTAGCGTTTGGGGCGGATATCCGCACGCGGAGCGTGTCGTTGGCTGCTTTTCGCCAGAGGACGAGGGATCTGGGGAATATCCGATAGTTTGCCTCCACAGCCGGTACGCGTCCCGGTTTTGCTCGGTGTCTCACCGGGATCTTCTGGGTGCGTTTATGGCTTTGGGCTTGACAAGATCCTGCGCAGGAGATATCATTTTGACTGGGGAGCATATCTACCTGTTTGCGCATACGCAGACGGCAGATTTTATTGCCCAGTCGATGAAAAGTGCCGGAAAAACGCCGCTTGATTTTCATGTGATGGATGAGGTGCCGGAGATGCCGGAGCCGGCGGGTACGCGCTTTGGTGCTGTGGTCAGTTCGCTCAGGCTGGATGGCATTGTGGCTGCGGCATACAAGCTTTCGCGCAGCGAAGCGGCGGATCGCATCCGCGAAGGGCTGGTCAAGCTCGATCACATACCCTGTGAGCGGGTGGACGCGGCCGTGCGCGAGGGCGCGATGCTTTCGCTGCGCGGTAAGGGTCGTGTTCGCCTGGCGTCCATCGACGGTACAACGAGGAAACAGCGTATCGGAATCACGTTTTTCCGGTATGAGTAATCATTGTTTGAACATTTGCTTTGAAAGGAGCCCTACTCATGGCGATCACGCTGGATACGATTGTAAACAAGGTGTTTAAGGTTGTCAAAAACGGTTATGACAACAACGAGGTTGAGGCATTCCTCGATGAAATTCTGGAGGAAATGGAGAACCGTGAGGCAGAGACCGAGAAGCTGAAGGAGCAGGTTGAAACGCTCAAGGCCGAGCTGGAGCAGGCGAAGGCTCAGCTTGCTGCCCGTCCGGCGGTGCAGGCGGCGCCTGTGGCGCAGGCTGCTGCGCCTGAACGCCATTCTGAGAGCTTTGAACTGGTGCTCTCTAAGGCGAAGGGTGCGTACGAGGAGATCGTTGCGGCGGCTGACGTGCGCGCAGAGGAGATCGTCAGCAAGGCGAATCAGGATGCTGCATCCATCCGCACCGATGCGGAAAATCAGATTGCCGATCTGACGGCGAAGCTCGCGTCGCTGCGCAAGCAGACGGCGGACTACTATGCTTCGGTCAAGCGGGCGATGGATGCACAGAATGCATCCATGGATCAGATCAAGAAGCTGCTGTAAAAGGCTTGGCAGGGCGAAGTCCCTGCCTTTTTCTTTGAGACGCTTTCATTTCTGGAGGCGAAGAAGAGGTTTAGAATAGAAACAGCGTCAGAAGGATATTTCTACCGCCTGCCATCCATGATAGATGGGGGGAGGGACGGCGATGCATCCTTTCGATTTTGATTTTATTCTGCGCAGGCTGGAGCATTTGGCGCAGCGGATGGAGTTCCTGCATCTGGATGCCTATCTTCGCTATGCGCATGACTGGAAAAAGCGCCTGTTTTACGATTTTCTCAGCGGCATTGCGCGGGGCGTGGGGTTTTCGATTGGTTTTTCTGTGCTGGGTGCGCTGCTGTTGTACATCCTGCGGAACATCGCGTTGAGCAATCTGCCGGTCATCGGCCGCTTTTTGGCCGATCTGGTTCGGATCGTGGAGAATAACCTTTGAGTATGATGAAAAAACTGCTGTGCATTTCGTTGCCTGTGGCCGTGCTCGATCAGCTTGTCAAAACATGGGTGCGTGCTCAGCCGTTGGGTGCTGCGCTGTGTACCCTACCCGGCGTTTTGGAAATCGTGCCCAGCAGAAACACGGGTGCGGCTTTCAGCCTGCTTTCTGGTCACACGGCTGCGCTGGCCGTATTTTCCGCTGTGCTGCTGGTGCTGCTCTGCACCTATGTCCGCCGGGTGCTGCATTTGACGCGTGCGGCGGACATGGCGCTGTATGTTCTGATCGGCGGCGGGGTAGGCAATCTGCTGGATCGGGCATTCTATGGCGGTGTGACGGATTACATTCGCTTGCTGCTGTTCAATTTTCCGATCTTCAATCTCGCGGACGTCGCCATCACCGCGTCGGTCGCTGTGCTGATCGGACTGCTGTTGACAGGAAAACTGGAGAAATACAGGGGAGAAGGCCATGGATGAAATGATTGAGCTGACAGTGGCACAGGCGGACGATGGTATGCGCATTGACGCATATCTGCGCGCAAATACGGAGCTGTCGCGTTCCCGCGTGTCCACGCTGATGCTGGAAGGCGCGGTGTCCGTCGAGGGTCAGGTGCAGTCAAAGCCGTCCTTCAAGGTGACGGGCGGTCAGCGCATAACGCTGATCGTGCCGCAGGTGCGCCCTGTCGATGTGAAGCCGCAGGATATTCCGCTGGATATTCTCTATCAGGATGCGGATGTGGTGGTCGTCAACAAGCCGTGCGGCATGGTGGTGCATCCCGCCGCGGGCAATGAGGATGGCACGCTGGTCAATGCACTACTGTACCATGTGAAGGATCTTTCGGGCATTGGCGGGGAAATGCGACCGGGTATCGTTCATCGGTTGGATAAGGACACCTCGGGGTTGATTCTGATTGCCAAGAATGACCGTGCGCATACAGCGCTCAGCGAGCAATTCAAGGAGCGCACCATGGAAAAGCACTATCGCGCCGTGGCGTTTGGGCATTTTGCAGAGCCATGCGGGCTAATTGATGCGCCCATTGCCCGTCATCCCGCCGACCGCAAGAAAATGGCGGTTGTGCCGGATGGAAAGCCCTCGCAGACGGAGTGGCGCGTCATCGAGCAGGTGAAGAGCGCAAGCGATCTGGATGTGCATCTGCTCACGGGCAGAACCCATCAGATTCGCGTTCATATGCAGTCTGTGGGGCATCCGCTTCTGGGGGATCGTATTTATGCGCCGAATCTTCGGCTTTCTGTGCGCGTTCCCCGGCTGATGCTGCACGCATACAGCTTGGCGTTTACGCATCCTACGACGGGTGAGCGCATGACGCTGTGCGCACCGCTGCCGGAAGCGTTTGAAAGCACATTGGAAAAACTGCGGTCCATTTGATGGGCCGCAGTTTTTGTGATGCTCGGACTGTTTTCTGATTAAAACGCGCTATAAGCGCGAAGCGGAGAAGGGGGTTGGGGGATGAAAACCCCAAGCAGGTTTTAGGACGGCAGCCCTAACGGTTCCCCTATGGCGAAGCCATTCAAGCCAAACCGTCAGGGAGCGAAGCGTTACCTGACGAGGGGTAGCACTTGGCTTTTCAATCCAGAAACAGTATTAGACAGTAAACGGCATTGGCGGCTGGGATGGAGCTGCGTTCGTAGGCAGCAGCCCCATCTCGCGCAGGATACTCGCCAGACGTCCCCTGTGCGGCTCATCCATCGGGACAAGCGGCAGGCGCAGTACATCGGAGATTTCGCCCATCATCGAAAGCGCTGCTTTGGCAGGGATGGGATTGACCTGCGAGAACAGGGCGTGCATCAGCGGAAGAAGCGCACGTTGCTGCGCCGCCGCCTGATCAAATTCTCCGCTCAAACAGGCGTGGGTGAGTTCGCGCATGGGCTGTGGGGCAACGTTGCTGCATACGCTGATGACGCCACTCGCGCCCATCGCCATCAGCGCAACGGTCATGTCGTCATTGCCGGAATAGAGTGGCAGATGGACAGAGGCCAGAAGTTCGGACGCGAGGGAGAGGTTGCCGCTGGCCTCCTTGATGCCGACGACGCGGGGATGGATGGCCAGCTTAGCGAGCGTATCCGTCGTCATGCTCATGCCGGTGCGCCCCGGAACATGATAGATGATCATGGGTAGTTCGCAGCTATCGAGGATGGCTTCGTAATGCCGGAGCAGACCGGTCTGCGTGGTCTTGTTGTAATAGGGCGTGACGCAGAGCTGCCCTTGTACGCCGAGGCGACGTGCCTGACGGGCATACTCTATCGCTTGCCGCGTATCGTTGGAGCCGGTTCCAACCAGCACAGGCAGCTTGCCGCCGGCCGCCTGCATGGCAATGTCAATGATGCGCTCGCGCTCCTGCATGGTGAGCGTGCAGGGTTCGCCTGTTGTACCCAGTAACACTAACGCATCCATTTGTGCCTCGATCTGACGGGCGATCAGGCGGCGAAGGCCTGCTTCATCCAGCGCACCGCTGGGTAAAAAAGGCGTAACGAGCGCCGTGGCGCATCCGGTAAAGATCGGGTTGGCAAGAGAAACCATGGGATGACCTCCTCAACAGGGTCGGCAGGGGATGTGTGACAAAAGCGGCGCATTATAAAAACCGCAGAACGAAACAGCTTGCTCAAGTGTTTCCGTTCTGCGGCTGCAAATATGTAGGGGAATGATGGTTTCGGATGGATTATTTCTTGGGAATGTAGCCCTGTGCGCAGAGCTGCTCGGCAATCAGCACCGCGCCGCCGGCTGCGCCGCGCAGCGTGTTGTGCGACAGACCGACGAAGCGCCAGTCAAACAGGGAATCGCCGCGCAGGCGGCCCATGGAGACACCCATGCCGCGCTCAAAGTCGCGGTCCAGCCGGGTCTGCGGGCGGTTCTCCTCGTCACAATACTGGATGAAGGGGTGCGGTGCGCTGGGGAGATTCAACTTTTGCGGCAGGCCCTCGAAGCTGCGCCAGCGCCCGATGATTTCCTCCTTGGAGGCGGGCTTTTCAAAGCTTGCCCAGCAGGCGGCCATGTGGCCGTCCGCTACCGCTACGCGGATGCAGTGCGCACTAATGATGGGAGCCTTTGCCGGGACGATTACGCCGCCCTCCACCTTGCCCCAGATTTTAAGCGGCTCCTGCTCGCTCTTCTCTTCCTCGCCGCCGATGTAGGGGATCACGTTGTCCACCATCTCCGGCCAGCGTGCGAAGGTTTTGCCCGCACCGGAAATGGCCTGATAGGTGGAGACGACGATGCGCGTCGGGTTCAGATCGCGCAGCGCGGTCAGAGCCGGGACATAGGACTGAATGGAGCAATTCGGCTTGACGGTGACGAAGCCTGTCTTGGTACCCAGACGGCGGCGCTGATACTCGATGACGTCGGCGTGCTCGGGATTCAGCTCCGGGACGATCATGGGCACATCGGGCGTGCCGCGGTGCGCGGAATTGTTGGAGACAACCGGCGTTTCGGTCTTGGCGTAAGCGTCCTCCAGCGCACGGATGTCCTCCTTCTTCATATCGACAGCGCAGAAAACAAAATCAACCTGCTCCGTGACGCGCTCGATTTGAGAGGCATCCACCACGGTCATGGGTCGGACAGCATCGGGGATCGGCCAAGAAAAAGCCCATCGTCCCGAAACAGCCTCTTCGTATGTTTTGCCCGCACTGCGAGCGGAGGCGGCGACAACCGCAATTTCAAACCACGGATGATCGGAAAGAAGTGAGACAAAGCGTTGGCCAACCATGCCGGTTGCGCCAACGATTGCCACGCGCCATTTGCGCTCCATGTACACCCATCCTTTCAGAAGCCTGCTTTATTGTGATAAAGCAGACGATATTGCGTTCATCATAGCATTGCCCATTCGGATTGTCAAGTGCGTTGACCCGCCTGATAAAAAATACGCTCGCTTGGGATGAAATGTGCGGCTCGACTTTTCATTTTTGCGCTGTTGTGGTAAAATAAAAAGAAATTGAGCCGCGGACGGAGCAGCGCCCTTGCAGGGTGAAACATCCGGTTGGACGCGAAATCAAAGAAATGGAGCGAAGGTATTGGACGGAAATGAGCTGGACGTGCGGGGATATCTCGATTTGCTGCGCAAGCACCGGCGTGCGCTGCATCGGATTCCGGAAATTGGCGAGGCTGAGCATCAGACGCAGGCGTACATCTTGACACATTTGCGTCCGCTTGCGCCGGATGACCTTCGCGTTTTTGCGGATACGGGAGTTCGTGCCGTATTCCGGGGAAACGGGGAAGGGCGAGTGCTGGCGTTTCGTGCAGACATGGACGCGCTTCCCATCTGCGAGGAAACGGGCTGTGCGTATGCTTCCGAGCATTCGGGTGTGATGCACGCCTGTGGGCATGATGGGCATATGGCCAACCTGCTTACGTTTGCCCAATGGCTCAGCGATCACCGGCATGAGCTTCAGGATGATGTCGTGCTGCTGTTTCAGCCGGCGGAGGAAACCGTGGGCGGTGCTAAGCGAATGGTGGACGAGGGTGCGCTGGAAAATCCGCACGTGGATGCCATTTACGGTATGCACATGATGCCGGACGTGCCTAAAGGAAAAATCGCGACGTGTGCCGGCCCGCTTATGGCGCAGACGTGCGAAATGGACTTTGTGATTCACGGAAAGAGCGCACACGGCGCGACGCCGCATCTGGGTGTGGATGCGATTGCAGCCATGGGGCATCTGCTCACGCTGTTCCAGACGACCGTCGCCCGCAGCGTCGATCCGTGCAGAGAGGCGCTGCTGACCATTGGAAGGGTTCGCGCGGGTGACCAGCGGAATATCCTTGCGGACCGCGCAGAGATGCAGGGCATCGCCCGCACGTTTTCCAATCAGGTCTACGCGGGGCTTGAGGCGCACATCCTTGATGACCTCAGGGGTCTTGAGGCGGCTTTCGGCGTCAGGACGGAGTTCATCAAGCGCGTGTTCTATCCGTGCGTGGAGAATGACGCGGCGGAGTTTGAGCGGGTCAAGGCGGTGCTGGGCGAGCGCTTTGTGCCGGCAAAGCCCCGCATGATTGCGGAGGACTTTTCATACTATCAGCTCAGCGTGCCGGGCGTGTTTGTATTCTGCGGCTGCATGGATGAGCAGCATACGGCGACGCTCCATGCATCGACATTTGATTTTGACGAGGAGGCGCTGCTTCCGGGGCTGGCCCTGTTTGCAGGACTTGTCAAGCGGCGAGCAGATTGCGGAGGAGATACGAATGGGATTTTTTGACAGATATTATTATGGCAAGGCGGGCAAGCGGGATTACAGCGAGATGGATATGCCGAAAAACAGGTTGTCGCTGTTCTTTCTGGTGCTGAAGGATCACTTCTTTGATCTCATCAAGGTCAATGGACTGCAAATCCTCTTCTGGCTTCCCTTCATCATTTGGACGTACATGAACGTCATGATTATTCAGCATACCGGTGCAACAGCCATGCTGGATACGGCGAGCGGGGTGCAGGACTTCCTCGGCATGGTGGGTGGCTATGGGATGATCTGGCTTCTGGGCTTGATTCCCTGCATTGCGATTACGGGACCGTCTTCGGCGGGCGCTGCATACGTCATGCGGAACTGGGCGCGGGATCAGCACGCCTTCCTGTTTTCGGATTACAAGGACGCATTCAAAAGCAATTGGAAGCAGGCGCTGGCGGTATCGGTGATGACAGCATTTGTTCCTGTGCTGGCGTATACGGCGGTCGCCTATTACGGCACGATGGCAGCGGACAATCTGCTGATGCTCCTGCCGCTGATTCTCGTCCTCTCCGCGACGCTGATGTGGATTCTGATGCTGCCGCTGCTCTATCCGATGATGATTGGCTATGAACTGACGTTTGGTGCGCTGCTCAAGAATGCGGCGCTGATGGCTGCTGCGCGTTTCCCACAGCTTTTGATGGCTCGGCTGATCACCGTTGTGCCCGTCGCCGTTCTGTTTATGGGGATATACATGGGCAGCGGTGCGGCGGTGCTGGGTGCAGTGGCGTACTATCTGCTGTTTGGTTTCGCGTTTTCAAAGCTGGTGTACGCCTCTGTGGCGAACAGCGTGTTTGACAAGTTCCTCAATCCGCATATCGAGGGTGCGCCTGTGGGCATGGGCCTGCGTCCGCATACGGAGGATGAGGATTGGCTGGACGAGGACGATGAGGACGACGAGGATTGACATGAAAGCGGGCATTCCGGGGAAAATGAACCCCGGGAGGTGAACATATGCCTGTGATTTACAAGAAGCCGACCGCACGGGAACGCAGCAAGTACCGTGCGGCGGAGGCCGCCGGGCTGCTTGACCGGGTTCTGGAAGTGGGTTGGGCAGGACTTTCTGCCAAGGAAAGCGGACGGATTGGCGGCATACTGGCACATATGGAGAAAGACGACTAAGCAAGTATGTACGATGATTTTGCGGGCGTATACGATACGCTCATGGATGACTACGATTACGACGCGTGGAGCGCACACTATCGCGCACTCATGCAGCGTGCGCTGGGCAGACTGCCGGAGCGCACTGCGGAATGCGCCTGCGGCACGGGCAGCCTGACGGTGCGGCTGGCTCAGCAAGGGCTGAATATGGTGGGGGTGGATCTATCGCCCGCCATGCTTCGGCGTGCGGAAGAAAAGGCACGCGCGTGGGGCGTGAACGTTCCCTTTGTGCGTCAGGATATGCGCAGATTGACATTGCCGCGCCGGGTCAGCGCGGTGCTGGCTACCTGCGATGGCGTCAATTACCTGACCTCGCCGCAGGATGTCAGGGCGTTTTTTGATGCGGCGTATGGGCAGCTCTTGCCCGGCGGCGTGCTGTGCTTTGACTGCTCCAGCCGGCATAAGCTGGAAAACCGGATGGGCGATGCTTTCTTTGGCGAGGAGCGGGACGGCATCGCGATGCTCTGGCAGAATACGCTCAATCGGCAGAGCCATGTGCTGACGATGGATGTGACATTCTTTGTGCGGGAGGACGATGGACGCTATCGCCGCTTCCGCGAGCAGCACCGTCAGCGTGCGCATAGTCAGGCGGAAATTACGGCGTGGCTCGCTGAAGCGGGCTTTGAAGCGATCTGTGCCTATGGCGAAATGCGCATGAACGAACCCAAAGAGGACGATTTGAGAATTCATTATACGGCGCGCAAGCCGCAGCAGGATGCATTTGTGCTGTGAATAGACGCGCAACAGGAGGAAATATGGAACAGAAGAAATCTCGGTTGCTTCGTATGACGCTCAAGGGCGGCGAGGCGCGTGTGTTTTTGTGCGATACGACGCAGATGGCGCAGCAGGCGCGTGATATCCATCATGCCAGCAACACCTGCACGGCGGCAATGGGCCGTATGCTGGCGGCGGCTGCCATCATGGGCGTGGGGCTGAAGAGCGAGGGCGATCGGATTACCGTGACGATCAACGGCGGAGGCCCGGCAGGCACGCTGTGTGCGGTGGCTGGGCCGGATGGAACAGTCAAGGTAACCATCGAAAACCCGGAGGTCGAGCTTCCGCTCAAGCCGAATGGCAAGCTGGATGTGGGCGGTGCGCTGGGAAAGGATGGACAGCTGACGATCATGCGTTCCTTTGGCTATGGAGAGCCGTATGTGGGGCGTGTGGCGCTGGTTTCCGGCGAAATCGCTGAGGATTTTGCGATGTACTATCTGGAATCCGAGCAAACGCCTTCGCTTTGCGCACTGGGTACGCTGGTTGGCGAGCAGGTGCTTTCGGCTGGAGGTATTCTGATTCAGGCGATGCCGGGATGCTCGGATGAGCTGCTGGATGCACTGGAGGTGCGCGCGGAGCTGTTTGGCTCGATCTCTCAGCTTCTTGAAGAGATGACGCTTGAGGATCTGGCCTATGCCTGCTTCCGCGATCTGGAGCCGGAGGTGCTGGAGGAGATTCCGCTGACCCTGCACTGCGATTGCTCGCGCGAGTACATCGAGCGCGTGCTGCTGTCCATGGGTGAGAAGGAGATTGAGGATCTCATCCGCACGCAGAATGGGTGCGAGGTGACCTGTCACTTCTGCCGGAGCAGCTATGCCTTTACCGGCGATGAGCTTCGGATGCTGCTGGCACAGGCGCAAACGAACGGCGATGCCTGAAGCGGCGGCGTAGGCCGCTGAATTCCCCTTACGACGTGGATGGGAGGTTGGTCGTGAGCAACGTGATTTCGATCGGCTGCACGCGCGACTATCTGGTCAGCCATGCGGCAAGGCATCGCCGCGCGGGCCGATACGACGAGGCGATGGCGCTTCTTGGCAAGGCTCAGGATGCATACGGAATTCAGGAAGATGTGGAGATGGAGTCTGCCCGCGTCTATGCGGAGATGGGCTGTGACGATGAGGCGGCGCACGCGTATCTGCGCGTTGTTCGTCTTAATGGCAGGCACAAGGCGGAGGCGCTGTTTGATCTGTCGCTTTACAGTGCGCAGCGGGGCGATTTCACGCGCTCCGTTTCCTATTATGAGCAATTTATGGCGTGTCCGGATGCTTCCTCCGTGCCGCAGGAAACGGCGGCGCTGCTTGGTAGGCAGCTCTTGGAGGAGATTGAAAGAAAGCCCTTGAAAAGCCGAAAGGCGCGTGCGCGGATGCTGGAGCATCGCGCGGCGGAGCGACTTCAGGAAGGCAAGCCTGCGGCAGCAGAGCATCTGATGGAACACGCCCTTCGCCTTCATGAAACGGCGCAGGGCTATACGCTGCTGGCCTGCTGTCACCTCATGCGCCTGCATCCGTCCGATGCGGCGCATACAGCCGAAAGGGCGCACCGCATGGCGCCTGGCAGGGTGCAGACGCTTTGCGTGCTTGCGGATGCCTATGCTTCGCTGGGCGATAGGAAGGCGGCACGCAGGATGATGCATATTGCCGCCATGCGTGCTGCGGAGCCGGACGATTTTTTTGCTGTCGCCATGGAAAGCGCTAAGTATGACGAGGACGGGCTGACGCTCCTCATGACGCGAAGGCTGCTGGCCAGAGAGCCGTTTCACACGCAGGGGATGCGTCTGCGCGCCTGTGCGCTGGTCAATCTGGGCAGAACGAAGGAGGCCACTCGCCTGTTTGGCAGGCTCTGCGGACTCCTGCCAGAGAATACGGTTTGTGCGTACTACTACAAGCATCTGCGCGAGGGGCAAGCCGTGCCTGCTCGGCTGGCGCTGGCTGCGGATGTGCCGCGGGAGGAAGGCATTCGCCGTGCTTCGGAGCTGATGGCGCAGCTCTACATCTCGCCGGATGAAATCTGCGCGGACGAGGCAAGTGTTCAACGCATTTGCAGGCTGTGCAATTGGGCGTTATATTCGCCCATGGCGGGTGTGCATACCAAGACTGTTGCGCTGATTCTGCTCAATGCGCTCCCTGCGCAAAGTGCGCGGGAGATGCTGCTGGACGCGCTGACAGATCCACGCCTGCC
The DNA here is from genome assembly GCA_036297385.1 of Christensenellales bacterium. Lineage (GTDB taxonomy): Bacteria > Bacillota > Clostridia > Christensenellales > Aristaeellaceae > Ventricola. Next base: position 39,657 of record JAXJLD010000163.1, read on the forward strand.
CGATTCCATGAAGCTGGGCGTGCTTCAGGGGCTGACGGGGAAAGAGGGATTCCAGCCATTTTATGCCGATATTGGCGGAAGGCTGGCACAGCTGGCAGCCGGCGGCGTCAGCTCACAGCCGATGAAGCACGTTGAGATGAATTCACAGATTGTGCAGCGCGTGTCCGATGCGCTGTCCGGTACATACCCGGATGCGCCGCAGAAGCTGCTGTCGCTGTTTCTGCGGTATTTGGAGGTCTTTCCGCAGCCCAAGGGGCGCGAGGCGGATGGATGCGCAGCGGCGCTGGAATGTCTGTATCATCGCCAGTCTGGGCGCCATGCAGACGAACGCACGATTGCTTGGAAATACGGCGTCACCACGCGTTGGCTGCATAGGATGCTGCGCCGTTTTGCACGCTGCCTGTCGGCAGAACAACCAGAAGAATAAGGAGTTACCTATGGAGTGCATGGATTTTGATAAGCAGTTCGAGCGGTATACGCGCGACTGGATGGCGAAGAACGCTGAAAAATATCACAACGATATGGACGTTATCGAGGCGATGATGCCGGATGTGTACATGGAATTCATGAGCAAGCCTGCGGCTTGGCTGAACGGATTGTCACCTGAGGCCTATTTTGAGCAGTTCGATGATGCAGGGATGTTGGTGGACTGGATGTGTGCCTATTATGCCAAGCAGGTGCCCGTGCCGGATCTGCTGCTGGAGCGCATCACCTCGCTGGGAAGTGCGGCAGAAGAAAAGCTGCTGGCGCTTCCCTTCGGGGCGGATGTGCCGCACGAGGCGGCGCTGACAGCCATCTCGCTGCTGCGGGAGCTGGATAGCTGCGCGCCGATGCAGGCGTACATCGAGTACATCAGCACATTGACTGAGGCGGATGAGAAAGGCGATATGTGCGCCGAGTCCCTGCTGTCCATGGGCTATGCGGTGGTGGAGCCGATTCTTGCCGTGCTGGACGACGCGAAGGACGCTGCACGCGATATCTTTGCGGATATCCTCAGCAACTTCCCGGGCGATGATCGGATTTTCGATTTGCTGATGGAGCGCTTCGCGCATTGCGAGGATCGCCACGCGCTGTTTGCATCCTATCTGGCCAAGTTTGGGGATGACCGTGCGCTGCCGGCGCTCCTCGCTGCGGCAATGGATGACAACACCCATTATCTGGACTATGTGGAGATCGTCAGCGCCATCGACGAATTGGGCGGTGAACGCCCGCCGGAGCGCGATTTCCATGGCGATCCGTATTATGAATCGCTGAGGCGCGTGTAAACCCGAGCATCATGTCTGAGTACAAGGAGGAACCCCTTTCGTGATCTGTCCAAACTGTGGCCGAGAATTGCCCGATACCGCCCGCGTCTGTCCGGGATGCTCGGCTGTTCAGCGTGTGTTTCGGCGCAGACGTGCTGATGCAGACCTGCCTGAAACGGATGAGGCGGTGCGTGTCACACGGCGAGTGGCACCGGACGAGGAGCAGGCCCGGCAAAGGCGGGAGCAGGCAGAGGAAGCCAAGCGAGGAAACGTTTCAACGCCTGTCCATGCCGAAACACCGCGCCCCTCTCCGAAGCCGGGGAGCGCCAGCCGCGTTCCGATTGGCCTGAGCAAGCAGGCGGCACGCACGCAGACGCAGGTGCGCCATGTCCGCCGTGCACCGGAACATATTCGCCGCAAGGTGGATGCGCGCCCCGCGATGATGGACCCGCCGATTTACCGCAAGTCCCATAAGCGCCTGATGCGCGTGGTCTTTATCATCGTGCTGATTGCGCTGTTTATCGGCTCTGCTGGCGGATATATGCTCTTTCAAACAGAAAATGGTCAGCGCCTGATGGCGACATGGGGTTGGTCTGTTGCCAATACGGATGCCTATATTACGCTGGGCAGAGAGCTGCTGGAGCAGGCGTATTTCACGCGCTCGCTGGAGATGCTGAAAATTGCCGTTGAACGTGAGCCGGAAAACGTGGATGCGCTGGTGCTGATGGGACAGGCCTATACCGAGCTGAATCAAATTGATGAGGCCGTAGCCATTTATCAATCGCTGATTGAGGACATTGCGCCGACCCATCCCAGCGCGTATCGCAACCTGATCAGGATTTATCAGAAGCAGGGGTATCATGCAGAGGCGCTGGAGCTGATGCGGCGTGCGCAGGAAAGCGCAAACGGCACGGATGAATTCACCGTGATGCTGCGCGAGTTCACGCCGCCTGCGCCGACACTTTCCCACACGGAAGGACGCTACAATGAAGAGCTGGACGTGACGATCACGATTCCGGAGGGGCAGACTGTCTACTATACCACGGACGGTACCGATCCTTCGGAATCGGGCTTGGTGTACACCGCCGGAACAAAAATCCACGTCGCCGAGGGCAAGATGACGATCAAGGCCGTTGGCTTTACGGAGAACGGAACGCCCAGTGAGCAGATCACTGCGGAGTTTGCCGTCATCATTCCTACGCCTGCCGCGCCCAAGGCCAACTATGCATCAGGCGAGTATAAGTATGCGCCGAAGGTCTCTCTGCGTCCGGGTTCGGATGACAAGGCGGAAAACGATCAGATTGTCGCGATCTACTACACGCTGGATGGTCGGCAGGCAACGACAAAATCTACGCTGTATGATCCGGAGAAGCCCATCCAGCTCCCGATTGGCGATTCCCGCCTGCGCGCCATTTCTGTGGCGAAGAACGGCAAGGTCAGCTACGAGATGAACGTGACCTATAAGGTCAATGGCAATCTCAAGAATATGTTCAATTCCAAGGATTCCTTCAAGAACATGGAGCTGTTTAAGACGGGATACAAGACGTTTACCAAGGCGTGGGGCACACCGGACAGCTATGAGCTGCTGCCGAGTGAAAGCTGGTACAGCCCGGATATGGAGAGCTATGAGGCTGTGTACAGCTGGGGAACAGCCAGATTCTGCATCAAAAAGACGGGCGGAAGCCCCGTGCTGTATGCGCTGGATACGACCAACAGCAAGATGACGGCACCGCGCTCCACGCGCGTGGGCATGGACGGCAGGGAAGTGATGGACAAGTTCCGCGATCTGGGACAGGCTGCGCTGGATGAGGACGGAAACCGCCTGCTCTACAATTACGACTCGGCCAATGTCCAGTTTGGCACCTATCGCAAGGAAGCTGACGGCAACTATGCGCTGCATTATTACTACCCGGTGGGCGACAAGAAAACGATTTTTGTGGAGCTGTCCTACTATTTGAACGAGAGCGGCGAGGTGGCACGCATCGTGTGGCAGCGTTATCTCTCGGAAATCCCGCAGGGAGAGGGCGGCTGATCGTTTTGCTTGACAAAATCGAACGAAAACCCTATAATGATAGGGCATATCGACTGCGATGAAAAAGAGAGCGTCCTGAAAACGCGCCCAAAGAGAGCCGGGACAGGTGAAAGCCGGCGGCAGCGGGAAGGACGGTATGGCTTTGGAGCATCCGCGATGAATCAAGCGCGGCGGGCGTTCCCGTTACAGAACATGGAGACAGGCGGCCCTTGCGTGCGCGGCCTGTAAATCAGGGTGGTACCACGATTCTATCGTCCCTCGCTATGCAGCGGGGGACGTTTTTTAAGGAGAGGAAAGTATGAGCGAAAAACCCACTTTTTACATCACAACACCGATTTATTACCCCAGCGATAACCTGCATATCGGCCACAGCTATTGCTCCACCGCCGCCGATACCATGGCGCGCTTCAAGAAGCAGACGGGCTATGACGTCTTTTTCCTGACCGGTACGGATGAGCATGGTCAGAAGATTGAGCGCAAGGCCGCTGAAGCAGGCGTGACCCCGCAGGCCTATGTGGACAACATTGTGGCGGGCATCAAGGATCTTTGGAAGCTGATGGATATTGATTACAGCGACTTCATCCGCACCACGGACGAGCGCCATGTCAAGTCCGTGCAGAAGATCTTCAAGAAGCTGCACGATCAGGGGGATATCTACAAGAGCGAGTACGAGGGACTGTACTGCACGCCTTGCGAGTCCTTCTGGACGGAGCTTCAGCTCAAGGATGGCTGCTGCCCGGACTGCGGCCGCCCCGTGGAAAAGACCCGCGAGGAGAGCTATTTCTTCCGCCTTTCCAAATATCAGGACTGGATGATCGACTACATCAAGACGCATCCCGATTTCATTCAGCCGGCTTCCCGCGCGACGGAGATGCTCAATAACTTCCTCATTCCGGGCCTTCAGGATCTGTGCGTTTCCCGTACGACGATCAAGTGGGGCATCCCGGTGGACTTCGATCCCAAGCACACCGTCTATGTCTGGATCGACGCGCTGACCAATTACATCAACGCGCTGGGCTACGGCTCCGACGATGACAGCCTGTACCAGAAGTATTGGCCGGCGGATATCCATCTGGTGGGCAAGGAGATCGTGCGCTTCCACACCATCATCTGGCCGATCATGCTGCACGCGCTGGGGCTTCCGCTGCCCAAGCAGGTGTTTGGTCACGGCTGGCTGGTCATGGGCGGCGGCAAGATGAGCAAGTCCAAGGGCAATGTGGTCGATCCGGTGAAGCTGTGCAAGCGCTATTCCTCCGATGCGGTGCGCTATTTCCTCATGCGCGAAATGCCGTTCGGTTCCGACGGCGAGTTCTCCAATGAAGCGCTCGTTCGCCGCATCAACTCCGATCTGGCCAACGATCTGGGCAACCTGGTCAGCCGCAGCGTGGCGATGATTGAGAAGTACTTCGGCGGCGAGGTGCCGTCTCCGGCAGCGTACAACGAGCTGGATCAAAAGCTGATCGACATGGCGACCAGCCTGCATGAAAAGGTCGAGAAGAACATGAACGCGCTTCAGTTCTCCGGTGCGCTGGTGGAGATCTGGAAGCTGATCGGCGAGTGCAACAAGTACATTGACCTGACCACGCCGTGGATTCTGGCGAAGAATGAAGCGGATCGTCCGCGCCTTGGCACGGTCATGTATGTGCTGCTGGAATGCACGCGAATCGTCGCCGTGCTCATCGCGCCGACCATGCCGCGCACCCCGGAGCGCATCTTCGCGCAGATCGGCGTGGAGGATGAGGCGCAGAAGACGTGGGATTCCGTCAAGACCTTCGGCGGCGTGAAGCCGGGCAGCAAGGTCAAGAAGGGCGAAGCGCTGTTCCCGCGCATTGACATTGCCAAGGAGCTGGAGCTGCTGGAGGCGGAGCGGCAGGCCGAAGCGGCGCAGCAGGAGAACAAGGAAGAGCTTCCTGCGCCGAAGGATGAGGAAAAGACCGTGTTCACCCAGCGCGACCTGTGCCAGTTTGACGATTTTGAGAAGATTCAGCTCGTCGTGGCGAAGGTGCTCAAGTGCGAGAAGGTGCCGAAGGCCGATAAGCTGCTGATGTCCACCCTCAAGGTGGGCGATACGGAGCGCGTCGTCGTTTCCGGCATCGCCAAGTTCTATACGCCGGAGGAAATGGTGGGCAAGAAGGTCGTCCTGCTGGCGAACCTTGCGCCGCGCAAGATCCGCGGCGTGGAGTCCCACGGTATGCTGCTGTGTGCGGCGAATGCCGACGACAGCAAGCTCAGCCTGCTGACGGTCGATTCCGATATCGAAGACGGATGCGAGATCGGCTGATATGAGCAAACAACAGGTGGAGTATCCGCCGCTGATGGGGCTGTTTGATACGCACTCCCATCCGACGGACGGACGCTTTGACGATGACCGAGAGGAGATGCTCGCGCGGATGCGGGAGACGGGGATGCTCTCCGTCTGCGTGGGCGCGGATATGGCTTCCAGCGCTGCGGCTGTGGAGATGGCGCACCGCGAGGCGATGTATTATGCCTCTGTGGGCGTACATCCGCATGATGCGAAGGACTTCACGGAAGCGGATGTGCCGGTGCTGACGCACTGGCTGACGCAGGAGGAGAAGGTCGTCGCGCTCGGTGAGATCGGTCTGGATTACTATTACGATCTTTCGCCCAGAGCGGTGCAGAAGGATGTGTTTGCCCGTCAGCTCGATCTGGCTTACGAACTGGATAAGCCGGTGATTCTGCATATCCGCGATGCCCATGGCGATGTGATCGACATTCTGCGCGCGCACAAAGATCGCCTTCCGCCGTGTGTGGTGCATTGCTGTTCAGCGAGCTGGGAGAGCGCCAAGGTGTATATGGGCATGGGGTGCATGATCTCCTTTGCAGGGCCTGTGACGCTCAAACGCTCCGTGCATCTGCATGAGGTCGCGATGAATATGCCGCTTGATCGCATGATGATCGAGACGGACAGCCCATATTTGGCGCCGGAGCCCGTTCGCGGACGGCGCAATGAGCCGGCTAATGTGGCGCATATCTGCCGCTTTATCGCACAGCTTCGCGGGATGGATGCGCAGACGCTCTGCGATATCACGCGGGAGAATGGAAAGCGCTTCTATCGGATTCGGTAATCCTGTTCCGTGTCGGTATAGTTAAAAACGCTCCCTTGATGAGAAACTGTGAATCATACACGGTTTTCTCTCAAGGGGGCGTTTTCAATATTTTACTCTACCCCCTTTATTCAGCGCGAAGCGAAGAAAGGGGATGAACGCTCTAATTCAGAAATAGTATAAGAAGGACTTTACAGCGCATAGCCCATATGCGCGAAATCGCAGCAGGACTCCAGAAGGCGGACAATTTCGATGAGAGACTCTCGGTCTGTTTCGTCAAAACGACCTAAAGTCGGACTGTCGATGTCCAGTACCCCAATCACACGCCCGTCGAAGTGAATCGGAATCACGATTTCAGAATTGGATGCGCTGTCACAGGCGATATGCCCGGGAAAGGTGTGGACATCGGTGATGAGCTGCACTGCGTCCTGTTGCGCGGCTGTACCGCATACGCCGCGACCCAACGGGATGCGGATGCACGCCGGAAGGCCGCAGAAAGGGCCGAGCATCAGCGCACCGCGCTCCATCAAGTAGAAGCCGCACCAGTTGATGTCGGGCAGTCCTTGATACAGCAGCGCGGCTGTATTGGCTAAGTTGGCGATGGGATGGGTAATGCCTGCTGTCAGCGCGCCAAGCTGCTGGCTGAGCAGCTTGTAGCGCTCCGCTTTGTCCTGCGGATAGGCGAGTACATCAAAGGACATGATTTACGCACTCCTTCAAAAAGGCGGGCTGTTTGTCGCCCGCCTTGAATCAATTCAAAATAGGGAATACTGCCAAGCAACGTCAGGCGCGGGTGGTAGAGCCGAGTCCGCCGCTGCGCACAGCCTGCACGTCGTCATCCACCGTGATGCCGAAGGGCAGGAATACGCCCTGCGCAAACGCTGTGCCGGCAGGGACGCGCAGCCCCTTGCCCTCGCGGTTGTCGTTGGTCATGCGCAGGAAGATGTGACCTTCGTTCTCCGCGCGTGCATAGTCGCTGTCGATCACGCCCACGGTGTTGTCAAGCTGGAAACGGAACTTGAAGCCCAGTCCGCTGCGCGGATAGAGCGTCAGCACCCAGCCATCCTCCATAATGGCGCGCATACCGGTGGGGATTTTGATGCTGCCCCCCGCAGGCAGTTCAAAACCGACTGGGGTAAAGAAGTCATATCCAGCGGAGCCGGAGGTTGCGCGGCGCGGAAGCTGGAGATTTTCGTAAGCCAGAACGGCCTGCTCAATGGTCTGCTGCGGGAACGTGGCGATCCAGTCGCTGACAAAGCGCTGCGGCGAGACCTTTTCAAATTTGGCAATGCGAAGCATGACGATATTCCTCCCAATGGTTGTCTAATTACGCCCAGAGGACAACGTGACCCTCTGCAAGCGTGCGCTTGACGTCTATGACGCGCTGGTTTTTGCTGCCCTTCCAATGGAGCTGCGGATCACGCAGCGCCTGAATATACGGCCCGTCCACAATGACATCAATCATCGGAACGAAGGGCAGGGACTGAATCTCTTCAAACAGACTGCCGGTATACAGCCAGATGGTTTTTTCGGGCAGTTTTTCGCGGATTTCTGCAATCAGCGCACTGACGGTGGCACGGTTGCTGCAAAACAGCGGGTCGCCGCCGGAGAACGTGATGCCGTTCATGTAGTCGCGCGAAAGGGCTTCAAACAGCTCGGCCTTGGCCGCTTCGTCAAACGGTATGCCACTGTTTACAGACCATGTTTGTGGATTCTGGCAGCCGGGACAGCGGTGGTCACAGCCTGCCACCCAGAGCACCGTGCGCAGGCCGTCGCCATTGAGCATATCGTCTACGGTGATGTTGTGGTAATTCATGAGAAAGACCTCGGTTCTGATGTAATGGAAGCGGTGCGCGTGCAGCGCGCGGCTTGGATTTCGCCTCTTTGGTGAATGCTTTGGGGCCTATTACGCGATTATCTGATGAAAACGATCCGAGAATATGTGGGGGAATTCTCGGAATTGCGCCCTTGTGTTATAGGGTAAAGCCATTCAAACAAAGCCGTCAGAGAGCGAAGCGTTCCCTGACGGGGCTTTGCTTGAAGCTGTTCTCAACCGTATTACATACTCTTGCGTTCCGCAATTTCCGCCATCTTTGCATCGTTGAGGCGGCTTTCACCGTGGACACGGGAATAGGAGAGATAGCCGTTCATGCGGTCGATCTTCGTCAGATTTGTGCTGCCGCACTTGGGGCAAACGTCCATGTCCAGCTCCTGATGGCCGCAGTCGTCACAGTAGGCCAGCGAGAGATTGACGCCCTCATAGAAGCCCAGCTTCATCGCGCGACGAATCAGCGTGCGGATGGCCTCTTTGTTGTAGCCGATGGGGTAGCGGACGTACTGGATCTTGCCGCCGTTGGAGAGATCCCAGAAGCGCTTCTCGCTATTCTGTTTTTCAATTGGGGTGATGTCCTCGGTCACATGGCAATGGAAGGAGTTGGAGACATAGGGGCGGTCGGAGACGTTCTCCACAATGCCGTAGAGCTTGCGGAACTGCTCGATTTGCAGACCGCACAGGCTTTCGGCAGGGGTGCCGTAGATGGCGTAGAGGTAGCCGTCCTCCTTCTTGAACTGCTCAATCTTGCTGTTGATGTGCTGCATGACCTCCAGCGCGAACTGACCATCCTCGTAGATGCTCTTGCCGTTGTACAGCTCCTGAAGCTCATTGAGTGCAGTGTAGCCGAAGGAGGCGGTGGCCGTCTTGAGCAGCGGCTTGATCTTGTCGTGCAGCGCCAGATGACCGCCGTAGAAGCCGCCCTCGCAATAGGCCAGCGGGTTGGTGCTGGCGCGCATTTCGCCCAGATAGGCGTAGGTGCGGATGTGCAGCCTGCGGATCAGCTCCAGATAGTAGTCCAGCACCTCGTAGAAATCGCGGCTCTCACGGCGCGATTTGGCGAGAATCAGCGGTAGGTGAAGGGAGACTGCACCGATGTTGAATCGGCCGACGAACACGGGCTTGTCGTTCTCATCGGCAGGCTCCATGCCGCCGCGCTCAAACCACGGGGAGAGGAATGCACGGCAGCCCATCGGGCTGATAACCTGTCCGTATTTCTTGTAGATGGAGGCGACATAGCCCTCGCCCGTAAGGCTCAGCCAGTCGGGATACATGGTCTTGGAGGAGCACTCCACACCTGCGTCAAATACGTCCTCCAGCGGCTTGCCCGGGCCATGCAGGTTTTCATCGTAGAGGAACACCAGCTTGGGGAAGAGGACGGGCTTTTTGTTGCCCTTCTTGCCCTGTCCGCCTGCGTGAACCTTGAGGAACAGCTTGCTGGCCAGCTTCGCCATGCGCGTCTGTCCGAGGCCCAGCGTCATGGTGATGAAAGGATAGTCGCCGCGGCTGGAAGCGACGGTGTTAAACTTGTATTCCCAGCCCTGGAAGCCCTGCTCAAAGTCGTTGATGATGTCCTTCATGGCTTCTTCGTGCGCACGCTCGTCCGAGAGACCCAAAGAGCGGTAGCGATCCATGAACATGACGTAGCTGCGCTCGGCATAGGGGTCGAGCAGCTCGTCCACACACGAGACGGTAAAGCCGCCGTACTGCTGGCTGGCTGCGGAGAGGACGATATCGCCGATTACGTCGAACGCCACGTTCAGCGTCTTGGGCTCGTTGTACCAGAGGTTGCCCATCTCAAAGCCGCCCTTGAGCACCGTGCCAACGTCAAACAGGCAGCAGTTCATCGTGTCGCGGCGGGCAGACATATCGTGGATATAGATGTATCCGTCGCGCTGTGCCTGAAGCTCCTCCACATTGAGGAAGAACTTCTGATAGAGCTGCTTGTTGAGCTGGTTGAAGATCAGGCTGCGGCGCGTGGAGACCAGCGCACTGTCGGCGTTGGAGTTCTCCTTGTCGCCGATGTACATGATGGACTGAGACTTCTTGTAGACGGTGTCCAGCATCTGCACGAAGTCGGTCTTGTAATTGCGGTAATCGCGGTAGGACTTAGCCACCTGCGGATTGATCGCGTCCAGCGCACCCTCGACGATGTGGTGCATCTGGGCGATGCGCACACCTTCGCTGCCGATGGCCTGACATTTTTCGGTGACGAAATGGCAGATAAATTCCAGCTCGTCCGGGGTGAAGGTATACAGCACGCGCTCCGCACTTTTATTGACGGCAGCGACGACTTTGTTGACATTAAACGGATCTCGGGTTCCGTCCTTTTTGATGATGTACATGGGCGTCCTCCTTTTGAGATGCTTTTGCGTTGACGGTTTCGTCTGTTCACATGAACCACTATATCTTGCGTGCCTGTGAAAACAGCGGCACAATATTTAGAGCGCCATGGTGCATATCTTATCATGAAAGGCTTGGATGCGTCAAGGGTGGGGTACAAATATGCGAAAAGCTTTATAAATCAAAAAACCTTCTCCGGGCAGGGCGGTGGATGAGCACAAAAAAACTGCCAATCTTCAGGAAGGAAGAAAACAAACTTTCGGTCTGCGGCAGCGTATTTCGTGCTTTCCGTTGACAAGCCTGCCAATCGGTGCCATAATAAAATATACCATGACGCGGCCGGATTCCGCGCCGCTGACGAAAGAAGGAAATCCACTTGAAAACGCATTATCATATGACCATTGCGGGCTGTGAGCGCGATCTGCCCATCTGCCCGCTCAATGACAAGCTCTGCATCGCGGGCTTTGTCATCTTCGGCGATTGCGAGCTGACCATGGCCTGTGCCACGGAGCTGCTCAAGAAGGCTCCGGCGTTTGATTACATCATCACGGCCGAGAGCAAGGGCATTCCGCTGGCCTATGAGATGGCGCGCCAGATCGGCGCAAAGAAGTGGCTGCTTGCGCGCAAGGGCGCGAAGCTCTACATGAAGGATCTGTTCAGCGTGGAGGTGCGCTCCATCACCACCGATCATGTGCAGAAGCTGTATCTGGACGGTGAGGACGCGAAGCTCATGCGCGGCAAGCGCATCCTGATCGTGGACGACGTGATTTCCACCGGTGAGTCGCTGCGCGCACTGGAGGAGCTGGTGGAGAAGGCTGGCGGCGAGATCTGCGGCCGCATGGCGATTCTGGCTGAGGGCGATGCGCAGGAGCGCGAGGATCTCATCTACTTGGAGAAGCTCCCGCTGTTTGACAGCGAGGGCAATGTGCTCGCCTGATTCTTTTTCATTTGCATAGCACGGGCAGCCCCTTCGACGCATAGGATGCATCAGAACGTCGAAAGGGGCTGTTCTTTATGGAAACCACCAATCCAAACATCGCGCCATCTGCGCTGGACGCAGATGTCATCAACCAGACGGCGCTGGACGCTATGCAGACCAACTGCCCGGCGGGGAGCCAGAGCTACCGCGTGCAGCGCGGAGACAGCTTTTATCTGATCGCGAGGCGCTTTGGCGTGAGCGTTCGTGCACTGATGAACGCCAATCCGTCGATCACGGCGGGCAGGCTGCTTGTGGGCGATATCCTGTGCATCCCGACGGGAGAGGGGCGCTCCTGCCCGCTTGGCTCATCGGCTTATACCGTTCAGCCGGGGCAAAGCGTCGTGGATGTGATGCTCGCCTCCAACGTCTCGCTGCGTGCGCTGCGTGAGTACAACGAGGATATCCGATTGACGGCGCTGCGCCCGGGCGATGTGCTGTGCGTGCCGCCGGGAGGGGACCGCGGGCTGTGCGAGAGCGGCGGGCCGGTATACCGGATTCAGGAGGGCGATACGCTGGAGGAGATCGCTTCGCTCAACGGCACAACGGTGGAGCAGATGCTGCGGCTGAACCCGAATCTGCTGCCCAGCGATTTCGTCGCCGGACAGGTGATCTGCCTGCCAACCCGTAAGCGTGCCGCGCCGGAAGAGCGGCGTGAAACGGACGACGGCTGACGAAAATGCGAAGCGAAGACAGTATCATTTGAACATCGCATGAGAGCTGGAAAAGAATCAAGTGCTACATGATACAGAAACGGCCTGCTTCGCTTGGAGGCAGGCCGTTTTTGCGTTGTTTGTTGACAAACAGCATTATTTCTTTTTCTTGCCCTTGAGGGTGCTGAAATCAAGCTGGTTCTCCGTGTGGTTCATCAGGCGGACGATGTTCGCCTTGTGCCGCCAGACGACGGATGCGCCGACGCAGGCAGTGATGATCCACAGTGCTGGTTCGCTCGCGTGGGTGAAGAGAACCAGAAGCGGCAGCGTGATCGCCGCAGCAATGGAGCCGATGGAGACGTAATGCGTGACGGCCACCAGCACGAGGAATACCGTGAACGCCAGAAGCGCCTCGATGGGGAACACGAACAGCAGGCTGCCGAAGCTGGTGGCAATGCCTTTGCCGCCCTTGAAGCCGAAGTAGAGGGGATAATAGTGGCCCAGCACAGCGCCTACAACGCCCATCAGACCGCCAAGCTGGCCGCCAACCAGCCACTTGCCGATGAACACTGCGATGATACCCTTGAGCATATCGCCGGCAAAGGTGAACAGTGCCATCTTGCGCCCCAGAACGCGCAGCATATTGGTGGTACCCGCATTGCCGCTGCCCTGATTTCGGATATCGGTCTTGGCAAAGATTCTCGACAGAACAACACCCGTAGAGATGCTGCCCAGCAGATAGCCGATGACGACAACGAGGAGCATACGAAGCATGAGGATCAGTCCTCCTTCTGGTTTTTCTGGCGCAGAATGAACTTGAGCGGCGTGCCTTCAAAGCCGAACGCCTTGCGGAACTGGTTTTCCAGATACCGCTGATAGGCGAAGTGCATCAGCTTTTCGTCGTTGACGAAGAACACGAAGGTCGGCGGGCAGACGCTCTGCTGCGTGGCATAGTAGATTTTCAGATGCCGTCCAGCGCTGAAAGGCGGCTGAAGGGCGGCGGTTGCGTCGGCAAGCACGTCGTTGAGCAGGCCGGTCGTGATGCGCCGGGAGGTCTGCTCGTAGACGGCGCACACGGTCTCCAGCACCTTCGGCACGCGCTGACCGGTCAGCGCAGAGATGAAGAGCACGGGCGCATAGTCCATAAACTTGAGATCCTCCAGCACCTTCTTGCGGTAGGCCTCCAGCGTGTTGGTCTCCTTTTCCAGCGCGTCCCACTTGTTGACGACGATGATGGCGGCCTTTCCCTCGTCGTGGACGTATCCGGCCACCTTGGTATCCTGCTCGGTTACGCCGTCCTCCGCATTGATGACGATCAGCGCCACGTCACAGCGGCGCACGGCGGCCAACGCGCGCACGATGGAATAGCGCTCGATGGATTCGTCCTCGATGGCGCGCTTGCGGCGAATACCGGCGGTGTCGATGATGTTGTAGCGCTGGCCGTCGCGGGTGAACGCGGTGTCAATCGCGTCGCGCGTCGTGCCGGCGATGTTGGACACCATGGAGCGCTCCTGACCGAGAATCCGGTTGACAAGGCTGCTCTTGCCCACGTTCGGGCGGCCGACGACGGCAATCTGAATGGTATGCTCGTCCTCTTCGCCGTTGTCGCTGTCCTCGGGGAAGTGGCGCACCATTTCATCGAGCAGGTCGCCCAGTCCCATCAGGTTGACCGAGGAGATGGGGAACGGCTCGCCCAAGCCCAGATTGTAGAACTCGTAGATTGCATCGCTCATGGCGGCGCTGTCCACCTTGTTCACCACCAGAATGACCGGCTTGCGGCTCTTGCGCAGCATATTGGCTACGTCCTCGTCGTCCGCCGTCATGCCGGTACGGCCGTCGGTGAAAAAGAGAATCACGTCGCAGGTTTCGATGGCGATTTCTGCCTGACGGCGCATCTGCTTGAGCAGGATGTCATCCGTGCGCGGCTCAATGCCGCCGGTGTCGATCAGCGTGAATTTGTGGTTGAGCCATTCGCAGTCCGCGTAGATGCGGTCGCGGGTGACGCCCGGCGTGTCCTCCACGATGGAGATGCGCTTGCGGGCGATCTTGTTAAAGAAGGTGGATTTGCCGACGTTCGGGCGGCCGACGACGGCGACAAGCGGTTTAGCCATGTGTATATTCCTCCGTTCCGCGCAGAGCGTCGAGCAAATCCGCACCATCGTCGGGGACGGGGTGAATGCGGATGCCCAGCGCTTCCTGTGCTTGGGTCAGCGTCATGTCGTCGAGGAAGATATCCTCTCCCTCTCGGAGCATACTTTCGGTGATGAGGATTTCATCTGCTTCCACGCCCTGAAGCTGGGCGACAAGATCCTGCCCGGTAATCAGGCCGGATACGGTGACGGTTTCGCCGAAGAAGCGGTTGATGATGGGATGAATGGCGATTTGCACGCCGGGAATGGGATGCTCATCCAGCAGGGACTGCATGAACGGCGCAACCGATACGCCCGTTGCCATGACAACGCGGCGCGGTACAATCTCCTCGCCATTCGGATCGAAGCGTTCCGCAAGGCGTGCCGCCTCTCGGAACTCGTCCCTCAGCCGGGAAAGCAGACCTACGCCGTTTTCAAACTGCGGAAAATCCTCGTAGGTGTCCGGCTCAGGAATCGGCAGACCTGCGATCTGATAGAACTCATCCGAGGGAAAGACGAAGCGCGTGCCGTGTTTGGCAAGCATTTCCTGTTGAAAGCGCTCCGCTTCCCGCACCACAGCCAGCGCCTCCTCGCGCGTGTAGGGGCGAAGGGGATAGAGGTGCTCGCGGAATTTTGTCAGCCCCACGGGAACAAGCGCCACGGTCAGCGCGTGCGGCGCAAGGGAGGCAAGATCGGTGAGTGTTCTGGTCAGCTCCGGGCCGTCGTTGATTTCCGGGCAGAGCACCACTTGGCAGTGGAAACTCATGTCGTTGTCGGCAAAGCGGTGCAGATGCTCCATAATTCGATCTGCGTGAATATGGGAGAGCATCTTTTTGCGCAGCTCTCCGTTGGTGGTCTGCACGGAAATGTAGATGGGGCTGGCCTTGCGCTCAATCATGCGGTCCATTTCTGCTTTGGGCAGATTGGTCAGCGTCACGAAATTGCCTGCCATCAGGGAAAGGCGCCAGTCATCGTCGCGCACATAGAGGCTTGGACGCATGCCCGGAGGCATTTGCTCAATGAAGCAGAACATGCAATGGTTGGCGCAGGTTTTCGGGCAGCTCATCAAGGAGGATTCCAGCGTCAGACCGAGCGCGTCCTCCGTATGCTTGTGGATATGCACCGTGTGCTGAGCTCCCGTGTCGTCTTCTAACAATAGCTCCAATGAGGGACGCGCTGTCAGGAACTGGTAGTCCACCAGATCCAGCACCGGCGTGCGGTTAATGGAAATGAGCGTTTCGCCCGCCTTGATGCCGCTGCGCGCGGCAAGAGAGCCGGGTGAAACTGCGGCGATGCGTTGTGGCATCTGCGCAACACCTCCTAACAATATAATAGCATTTTATTATAGCAAATAAATGAGAAAGATTCAAGGATACATGGCAAAAAAGAATATTATATTTGGTATCGATAGGGCTTGAAATTTTTTCGGGGGGGGGGTGTATAATATTGTCAGGCATATATATGCCAAAATATATAAAAGGAGGTCTTGAATCGAAATGTTCAAGAAAACCCTTGCCCTGCTGATGGTTGTCATGCTTGCCATCGGCGTGGGTGCTGTATCCATGGCCGAGACAAAGACTTGTCCCGACTGTGGCGAGCCGTTGCTCAACGGCGGTGGAGCGAGTGCCGATTGTATCCATACGGGCAGTATCTCCTGGTATTGTGGGAACTGCAGATATCAGGATACGGAAGTAATTCCTGCGCTGGGCCACGATCTGGTTCCGGGTGGATCGGCCACGGCAGACTGTGAACACGCAGGCTATGAGACCGAGATCTGCACGCGCTGTGGCTATGAGGAAAAGACTGAGTACGAAGCGCTGGGTCACATTCAGGTTCCGGGCGCGAAGGTTGAGGCCGACTGCGTGAATCCGGGCTATGAGACCGAGATTTGCGCGCGCTGCGGCAAGGAACTGATGCGTGCTGATTACAATCCGCTGGGTCACGATCTGGTTCCGGGTGGATCGGCCACGGCAGACTGTGAACACGCGGGCTATGAAACCAAGATCTGCACGCGCTGTGACTATGAGGAGAAGACCGAGTACGAAGCGCTGGGCCACGAGCAGGTTCCGGGCGTGAAGGTTGAGGCTGACTGCGTGAATCCGGGCTTTGAGAC
>JAXJLD010000164.1:0-25536 GCA_036297385.1 Christensenellales bacterium
AGCGAAGCGTGACCTGACGGGGCTTATCTCTTGGCTTTTTCATTCACAAACAGTATGATGAGCAAAAAGGGTGGCTGGGAATTTTGTCCCCGACCACCCTTTTTTTGCTTCGCGCCAAATACAGTTTTTAAAATGCAAACAGCATCAGCATCCGCTCACCACGTCTCGCAGAAGCCGGTGATATACCACGAGTCCTTTTGCAGCGTATACTGACAGTTTTCCCGCGTGATTTCCGCCTGCGGGATGGTGAACATATTGTGGTACTTCTGCTTGGGCGTCGCGTCGTATCGGAAATTCATGCGCTTGATCGTCGAGTTCACATTGCCCTCAATCGTCGTTAGCTCATACATCCCATCGCCCAGCTCCTTGACGCTCTCCACAATCGCCACGTGCGTGTACGGCGTGGAGGCGCGCACACCGTAGATCACCAGATAGCCGGGCTTGGGGATGGCCTCCATCTCGTCCGCCTGCTGCCAGCGGCCATGCGCGTCGAAGGCATAATACACATTGCCCACGCGGCCTTCCATGGCGGAGATCACCTCGCCCGGCGCAACCTCCACATCCTGCTTGTACTTGACGAGCTGCACGCCGCTGTGGTACGCGCAGTAGATCTGGAACACGGAACACCAGCCGATTTCGCGCTTGTCGCGGTAATACCACTGCGTGTACTCGTTGGCCTTGGGCAGCTTTTCAAAGGGATGCTTTTCAAACTGCGCACGCGCGAACAGCACAAAGTTGCGCGCCTCAAGCGGCATATCCTCCGGGAAATCGAGGTCATAGCTCTCCAGCTCGCCCTCCGCCTGCGTTTCAATCGCCTCCGGCGGCACGTCCATGCGCACAGGCGCCTTGTCAAGCTCCGCCCATGCCGTACAGGAAAGCAGCGTCAGCGCACACAGCAGCGCCGCAAAAAACGTTTTCTTCAAAAGGAATCTCCCTTCCTTGCTCAACCCCTGATGACCGCCGCCACCGTGGCGAAGATCAGCCGGATATCCGCCAGCGGCGAAATCTCATGCAGGTACTTCATGTTCAGCTCAATCTTGGCGGGCATGATGACGTCGATATACATCCGCTCCGGGTCATCCGCGCCGTCGAGCATATCGTTCTCGTTGCGGTAGGCGATGGACGCATAGTCCGTGATGCCGGGACGCACCAGCAGCACCTGCCGCTGATACGGCGTATACAGCTCCACATAGCGCGGCACCTCCGGGCGCGGGCCGACAAAGCTCATCTCACCGAGAAACACGTTGAGGAGCTGCGCCAGCTCATCCAGCTTCGTTTTGCGCAAAAACGCGCCCACGCGCGTGATGCGGCTATCGCGCCCGACGGTGATGGACAGCCCCTTCTTGTCCGCATCGACCACCATCGTGCGGAACTTGAAGATGCGGAACGGCTTTCCATCCCGCCCCACGCGTACCTGCCGGTAAAACACAGGGCCGGGATCATCCACCTTGATCGCCGCCGCAATGACCAGCAGCAGCGGCCAAAGCACCAGCAGCGCACAGCCGGAAACGACCACATCCATCACACGCTTGAGCGCAAGCTGCGGTCTGCGCCGCGCAAGCACCGCCGCAATATCCATATTCTGATTCATTCGTATCCTCACACCCGATCAAACACATAGGTAAACAGCAGACACATCGTCAGCGCCATCCGGTGCTTCATCAAAAACAGGCGCATCGCCAGCCTGGGCTCAAAGCGCAGCGGATGCACCGGCGCAAACCATGTGCGCACATCGTCCCGGCGCATATACGCCCGCGCCATGCGCACGCGCTGCTTCATATCATACGGCGTGCCGGGATAGCACAGGTTGCGCACCGCCGTCACCGCCATCTTCCGCCGCCTAATTGTCATGCGGCGCATACACTCGGGCTGATCCGAGAGCAGCGCCTCGATGGCATCATTGGACAGGTCGTGGCTCTCCGGCACATAGGGGCTGTATCGTTTGGTCACGCTGCCGCCGTGAAAGCGGTAGTGGTAATACGGCTCGTCCACCGCCACCGCCGCATCGGCGTCCAGCATACATTCCACGATGAACAGCAGATCCTCCGCATAGCGGATGTCCTCGCGAAAGCGATGCCCGCTAAGCAGCTCGCGCCTGAACAGATTGCGCGGCGTGTAGCCGGAAAGGGGCAGATCATCGCTGTCCGTCTCCTTGGCCAGCATGGCCGGAATCAGCGTGCTGCGAATCGCCTCGCGGTCAAACCGCGTGCCGCTATCAAAGCCCAGCGGCACATTCTCCTGCCGGTCTGCGTACTCCTTGTAGACCCGGCAGAAGGATGCATCCGCCTGAGCCCCGTGCGCCGCATGGTAGAGCCTGCCGTACATCTCCGGCTCCACCCAGTCATCCCCGTCGCAGAAGCCCACAAATTCGCCCGTCGCCGCGTCCAGCCCGGCGTTGCGTGCGGCGGATACCCCGCGGTTCTGCTCAAAGGCAATCACCCGGATACGCTCGTCATCGCGCTCCGCCTCGCGCAGAATGGTCAGCGCATTGTCCGGGCTGGCGTCACACACGAAGATCAGCTCCAGCTCTTTCAGCGTCTGCCCACGCAGGCTGTCGATACACGCCTTCAAAAACGGCTCGCACCGGTATACCGGCACGATCACCGACACCTTCGGCTGCATGGCTCACTCCTCCGCCCGGTCGGCTGTCCGGCGGGAGAGATCCGTGCGCCACAGCGGCGCCTGCACCAGCAGATAGGTGCATCCAATCACGGAGAACGGCGCATACACGGACTCAAACAGGCCCACCAGCACAAATACCGCGCAGAACGCCAGCGGCGTGGCGGCGTAGGCGCTCTCCCGGCGGTGCATCCAGTAATACTGCACCGCTCGAATCGCCGCCAGCACCGTGTAGCACACCAGCAGAATACCCGCGATGACGCCGTTGTTGTAGGTCACGCCAAAGAACGCGCTGTGCGCATTGAAATGCCTGTCCCCCGCGCCGTCCTGCGCCACCCACTCCTTGACGACGCTCGACTCATGACCGTTGAGCGTCAGGTTGTCCAGAATCGTCATCCAGATGCCCCAGCGGTCGCTGGTCAGGTCGTCCATGGAGATGGTGCGCTCCTCCGGGCGCGGCACGGTGATGGGATTGCCATACGTCTCGTGGTTGCACACCGCCAGCGCATAGTCCTCTTCATACGCCTCGTAGATCTTGTCCATGGTGATGTACGCGCCAGCCGCGCCCACCACCAGCACAAACGCCGCCAGCAGCGCCAGCATACGCCCCGGCCGCTTGGCTGTGCCCGCGATGATCGCCGCCGTGAGGATCGTTACCACGCCCGCCAGCGCCAGCAGACCAGAGCGTGAGAGCGAAAGCACAATCGTCACCGCCGCCATCAGCGCACATACGCCGTAGGCCACCGCCGCCTTCATGTGCTTTTCCCGTGCGCTGGCATAGGCGAGCAGCATCGCCGCCGCCGCCATCACGATGCAGCACATGGACAGGCAGTTCGCATCATAGAACACGCCCTTGTATCCGGGATAGCCAATGGTCACCGGCACGGTCACATACGACCAGATCAAAAACGGCAGCACCGCGAACACGCAGCCGCGCAGGATGGCGCGGAAGGTGGACTCGTCATCGCGCGAGGCCAGCACCGAAAACACCACCGGATAACACAGCAGCAGCGGCACGCTCTCCGGCAGCCAGTCCTGATAAAACAGGCCGGAAACCACCATCATGCCGTGCAGCGCAAACCACAGCCCCGCCATGCCCTTGTGGAAGTGTACCCGCGCCTTCACGCCGCTGCGCGCCGTCAGCGTCACAAACGCCAGCAGAATCATGCCAAAGAGCACAAAGACCATCCAACGCATCGGAAACTTGCGCTGGGTGAACAGCACGCAGTAGCCGATCAGCGCGAAGAGCGACACGGTCAGCAGCCGGCTGTCAAAGATCTCGTTGAAGATGCCCGTCATCCGGTCGTACAGGTTGAGCATCTTCGTGCCGTCAATGCCCTGTTTGCGCATATTCATTTCCTCCGATATTCAGCAATTCGTCATATACCGCCTCAACGGTCTGCGCGTTGCGCGCCCATGTGAGCGCCCGCGCCGCCTGCCGTCCGCGCTCGCGCAGCGCGGCATAGCCCGCCGGATCGTCAAACACGCGGCGCATCACGCGCTCCGTCGCATCCACATCGCCCGCCGGCACCAGAAAGCCGTTTTCGCCGTCGCGGATTGTATCCTCAATGCCCTCACCCTGCGCACCCACGGCGATGCAGCCCGCAGCCATCGCTTCAATGTACACGATGCCGTAGCCCTCGCCCCAGCTCGGCAGCACAAACAGGTCGCTTTGCGCCATCCGCGCCAGCACCTCCTCGTGCGGCAGACCGCCGGTGAGCGTTACGCTCGCCTCCAGCCCCAGCTCGGCGATACGCGCACGAAGCTGCGCCTCCATCTCGCCAATGCCTACGATGGTCAGCGTCGCATCCGGGTAATCTCCCGCCACGCGGGCAAACGCCTCCAGCGTCCTATCCATGCACTTGCGTGCCTTGAGCGTGCCCACGGAGATCACCGTGCGCGGCACATTGCCCGTCGTTTCCGGCACGAGGGACAGATCCACCCCGTTGGGCACAATGCGGGAGAGCCTGTTCGCGCCGCGATACGGCGCAACCCGGCGCATCAGCAGGCTGGAAACCGCCATCAGCGCGTCTGCCTCCTGCGCAATGCGCACATTGCGCTTCCACGGGGTATGACCGGGGATAAAGTAATGGAACACGTCCGTGCCATGCACCGTCAGCGCAAGGGGAATCCCCAGCGCGTGCGCCACAATCAGCCCCGCATGACCATCCCTTGGCAGCATATGCGCATGAACGATGTCAAAGGGCTTCTCCCTGTGCATCGCCTTGGCCAGCGGCAGTGCGCTGTGCGCCAGCAGGCGTCCGCCCAGCAGCCTTTCGCCCGCATTGCCCAGCGTCAGGTATCGCGGATAGCACACCCGCACGCCGTCCACCACGGCTTCCTCCGGGGTGTGCGCGGCCACCGCCGCCTGACCCGGCCGCAGCCGCTTCATCATCGGCGTTATGCCTACGGCGGAGATGACCACCACCTCGTGGCCTCGCGCCATGAGCGCCTTCGCCTGCTCATGCACATAAAAACAATAGGGGGAGTGATCCGCCTGACGGTGAATCATCATCAGAATCCGCAGTCTCTTGCCCGCCATCGCAATCCCCCCTTTTTCAGCTTATGGCTCGTTTGTCTCCTGTGTTTCCCCGCCCGTCTGCGCCTCGCGGTACAGCGTCAGCCAGCGCTCCGCCACCAGCGGCCACGCATATGCCGCCGCGTGCTGCACGCAGCGCTCCGAGCGTGCGGCATAGTCCTCGCCCACCTGCTCCAGCGCCTGTGCCTGCTGCTTCACATCGCCGCAGACCACGGAGAAGCCGACCTCCCCTTCGGGGAACTGGCCGTCAAAGCCCTGACCGCGCGTGTAGAGTACCGGCACGCCTTGGCTCATCGCCTCCAGATAGACCATGCCAAACGTCTCCGCCGTGGACGGCACGAGCAGCACGTCCACATCCGCGTAAAACCGCTTCATCGCATCCATGTCGCGTGCCACGCCCAGATAGCTGTCGCCCTCAAAAAGCCCCGCAACGAGCTTGTTCATCAGCTTGCCCTCGCCCACGGTGCGCAGCACGCAGGGCGTACCCTTTTCCGCCGCCAGATGCACGGCAGAAAGCGCATCCAGCGGCCGCTTGCGCCGATTCATCTTCCCGGCAAAGCCCACGCGCAGCGGCGTGCGCACGCCTTCCCGCGCCTTGCCGTCCAGCCATTCGGGCTTAAGACCATTGGGAATCACCGCCGTCTTGGGCTCGATGAGCGCACGGTCGGCCTTGTTCAGCCAATGGGTCAGCACCTTCTGGCGCACCCCCTCCGAGAGAAACACGACGCGCACCGCGCTCCGCAGAATCGCCCGCGCACGGCAGCGCAGGTGCGGCTCATATTTCCAAATGGTCTCGATATCGCTGTACCGCAGCGTGACGACGTAGGGGATATGGTGCTTTTCGCCCAGCTCCTGCGCAATCCAGCCGTCAGTAAAGAGCGTGTGCGCGTGTATCAGCTTCACGCCCGACAGATCGACACAGGCCTCAATCGCGGGAATCGTCCGCTTCGCCTTGCGGTAAAACAGCAGCGCATCGCTGGGGCGCACCGTCAGCGCCACGTGCGTCCGCACCCCATCGGGGACATTCTTGCCCATATCGGCGGCGTGTTTTTCCGGCACAAAGACAATCTGCTCCGCGCCCGCGTCCCGCAGCGCTTCAAACATCTGGGCAAACACCGTACTGCCCGCCAAATTGCAGCAGATATGCAGTATGCTCATGCCTTATTCTCCTTTTTCTCCTTCTCGGCCTTCAGGAACTTCGGCAGGCTGAGGATGCCCGCCAGCGATCCAAAGCCATAGGCAAAGTGGAATGCCGGATACAGGATAATCTCCACCGGCAGGAATCGCCAGCCCTTCTCCTTGGCGATGGTATAGGCATAGAAGCAATCCAGCAGCAGATATGCGCCCCACTCCAGCGCCAGCAGCCCGCCAAAGAGCCAGCTATGCGTCAGCAGTGTCAGCAGGATAAGCCCGATGGTCGAGGCCACAAACGCCAGCGGTACAAAGTGGCGCACACCCATGGAGCCCGGCACCAGCGTCATGGTGATCACGCCCCACTTGCCGTTCATATACCCCATGCGCATGATGCCGCGCATCGTATCGCGGCAGTAATACAGCACGCGGATGTTGTGGTTGAGGTAGACCTTGCCGCCGCTCTTGCGGATGCGGTGGTTCAGCTCGTTATCCTGATTACGGGTCATCCGCTCGTCAAAGCCGCCTAGGCGGTCAAACAGCTCCCGCCGCCAGCAGCCAAAGGGGACCGTATCCACATAGCCGTCTTCCTGCGTCAGGCGGTATGTCGCATTGCCCACGCCCAGCGGCGTCTTGAGCATTTCAGCAATCGCCTCGCCCATGAACCCCCGCCCGCGCGTTTCAAAAACACCGCCCGCATTGTCGCAGTCTTGCGTCAGCAGCGTCTCCACGGACAGGCGCACATAATCCGCGGGATACTCCGCGTGCGCGTCCAGCCGCACGATCACCTCGCCCCGGCTCTCCCGGATGCCGATGTTCATGGCATACGGCACCGTGCGGTGCGGGTTGGAAAACACCGCAATCTGCGGATGCACCTTCTGCATCTCGCGCAGCATCTCCACGGTGCGGTCCTCGCTGAGGCCATCGACAAAGATGACCTCCATCAGCTCGACGGGGTAATCCTGCGAAAAGATGGAATCCACACAGGCGGCGATGAATTTTTCCTCGTTGCGCACGGGCAGGATGACAGAAATGAACGGCAGCTGCATGCTTCTTACTCCCAACTCTGTTCTACGCTGTACAGGTGTTTGATACTCATGATGAATCAGTTTATTATAACACAAACAAACCGAGAAGAAAAGTCAAAAAGCACGGTCCTCCCTCCCCTCGCGATCGGCTTGTCTTTTGGCACCGCGGGCGATATAATAAAGACAGCATCACTTGACAACGGAGGCGCCTCATGCAGGATTTGTTTTCTTCTCAGGACGCAGCCCTCAGCCCGCTGGCTGACCGTATGCGCCCACGCACGCTCGACGAATTCATCGGTCAGCGGCACATTGTCGGCCCGGGGCGGCTGCTTCGCCGCGCCATCGAAGCCGACCGCATGACCTCCTCCATCTTCTACGGCCCACCCGGCTGCGGAAAGACCACGCTCGCCTCCATCATCGCCGGAACCACCCATGCCGCCTTCGTGCAGCTCAACGCCGTCACCAGCGGCGTGGCGGATGTGCGCAAAGTCATTCAGGAGGCCCAGAACCGCCGCTCGCTCTACGGGCAGACCACCTATCTGCTGCTGGACGAGTGCCACCGCTGGAACAAGTCCCAGTCCGACTCCATCCTCCCCGCCATCGAGCGCGGCGTGGTGCGCTTCATCGGCTCCACAACGGAAAATCCGCTTGTCGCCATGACCCCGGCCATCGTGAGCCGATGCCGGATCTTTCAGTTTGAGCCGCTTCAGGAAAGCGATGTGCTGCTGGCCATGGAGCGTGCGCTTAAGGACGAGGAGCGCGGATTTGGCAGCAAAAATGTGGCGCTTGACCCAGAGGCCGCGCGGCATATTGCGCGCGTTGCCAACGGCGATGTGCGCAGTGCGCTGGGTGCGCTGGAGTTGGCTGTACTAACCACCGATCCGGATGAAAGCGGCGTCATCCATGTGACGCTCGCCGTCGCAGAAGAATCCATTCAAAAGCCGGTTATCCGCTGTGATGAATCGCTGTATTACGATATGCTCTCCGCCTTCTGCAAGAGCCTGCGCGGCAGCGATTCCGATGCCGCGCTGGCGTGGTTTGCGCGCCTGCTGTATGCCGGCGTCGATCCACGGCTCATCGCGCGGCGCATCATTGCCCATGCCAGCGAAGATGTGGGGCTCGCCAATCCGCTCGCCATGCTGCAAGCCGTGGCAGCTGCGCAGTCGCTGGAGATGGTCGGTCTGCCGGAAGCCCGGCTTTCGCTGACGCAGGCCATCATCGCCATCTGCGAAAGCCCCAAATCCAACGCCGTCGTGATGGCGCTGGATCAATGCGTTGCGGATGCGGAGAAGGGCGGGTTTGGCCCCGTTCCGGTTCACCTTCGCGACGCCCATTACAGCGGTCACGAGCGCCTTGGCTCCGGCGTGCAGTACAAATATCCGCACGATTACCCCGGCCATTGGGTGCCGCAGGAGTATATGCCGCCCGAGGTACGCGGCCGCCGCTACTATGTCCCCTCCGATCAGGGACAGGAGCTCAAACTCCGCGAGCGCCGAAAGGCACGCGGCGTGACCGACCCGTAACGCGCTTCTCGCTCCTGTAAGGGGCAGGAACGCTTCGCTCCCTGCCCCTTGTGAACCATGCTGCGCACGAGGAGCCGTTAGGGCTGCCGCCCTAAAACCCGCTTGGGGATTTCATCCCCAAACCCCTTCTTCGCTTCGCTCTGATTGACCGCTTCTATCCAAAAACCGTATTGATATACAGTCAAAAGCCTGCCGCATTTTCCGTGCGACAGGCTTTTCTCTATTCTGTTGATTGACATTCACAGCGTACCTAGGGTCAGCTCGCCGGCAATTCGCCATCCAAGATTTGCTGCGCCACTTCGACAATGCGCCGTCCAGAATCCATACTCTGCTTCTGCATCCGATAGTGCGCCTCATTCTCCGTCAGATGCAGGGCGTCCATCAGCCGCCCCTTGGCCCGCTCAACCACCTTGCGCTCCGCAAGCTGGCGTTCCAGCTTCTGCGCCTTTTCAGCAAGTGCCTGCATCCGCCGGACGCAGTAGCACATCGTGCGCACGGCCTGAATCAGTGCATCCTGACTAATGGGATTGTGCAGCAGCAGCGCCTCCAAGCCCGCCAGCTCCACCGGGTCGTAATCCCCCGGCACGATCATCATCGCCGCTTCTGCATCCGCCTGCCGCACCAGCTCTGCGCCCGTCATATCCGGAAGCCGCCAGCACGTCAACAGCACCGCGCGCCGCTTCTCTGCCAACGCTGCAAGCGCCTCTGCGCCCGTGCAAACCACCGCCTCCGGCTCAATCTCCGCAGCGGCGAGGATGTGCTGCAGCTTATCAGCCGCACCCTGCGGGGCGGCAATCAGCAGACCCTTGTCAAACGGCTCCGTCATGCTTCTGCATCTCCCATTTTGTTTTATGCGCGGCTGAAAAACCGCGCTTCAATGCCGATATTATACCAACTGACGCGCGAATTGACAAGGACAAATTGCCATGTTATTCTATTTTTCCTGCATATTTGTCGTTTTTTTCGCCATTTGCTTTCCATTTCCGAATGTATATTCCCTATTTGGATGTGTTTTCCATTTCTTCGACAGCACGCGCCAGCGACAGCACATCCTCACGCATATTGTAGATGCCCGGGCTGACACGCACCGCACCGCTTTCCAGCGTACCCAAGAACCGATGCGCACCCGGCGCACAATGCAGGCCGCCTCGCACGGCAATACCCGCGCGATTGAGCAGCGCCGCCGCCTCCTGTGAACCTATACCCTCCACATTGAAGCTGACCAACGACGCGCCCGGCTGCGTATACACGCGCACGCCCCGGATATTGAGCAGCGCATCGCGCAGTATGCCGCACAGCTGCACGATATGCGCGTGCGTCTCTTCCCGACGAGCCAGCGCTTCCCGCATTCCTGCTGCCAAGCCAGCGATACCCGGCAGATTGAGCGTGCCCGCCTCCAGACAGTCCGGCATCATCCGCGGCTGGAACATACTCTCCGAGGCGGAGCCTGTTCCGCCCTGCCGCAAAGGCGCCACCTCCACGCCGCTGCGCACCCACAGTGCGCCGGTGCCATGCGGCCCCAGCAGCCCCTTATGCCCCGGCATGGCCAGCAGATCACAACCCCACACGCGCGGTGCAAGCGGCAGATGTCCCGCCGTCTGTGCGCAGTCCAGCAGCAGCAGTGCGCCGCGCCGCCTGCACACACGCCCCACCGCCTGCACATCCTGCGCCACACCCAGCAAGTTGGACATATGCGTCATCACCACCAGCCGCGTACGGGGAAGCATGGCGCGCTCGATATCCTCCGCGCGAATCTGCCCCCACGCATCCGGCGGCACAAGTGTCAGCGTAATCACGCCGCTGCGCGACAGCTCGGACAGCGGGCGCAGCACGGAATTATGCTCCAACAGCGTCGAAATCACATGGTCTCCGGTGCGCACCACGCCATGAATGGCCATATTGAGCGCATCCGTGGCATTCTGGCAGAAGGCGACGCGCGAAGCGTCCGTCTCCCCCAGCATCTGCGCCAGCCCCTCGCGGCAGCGCTCCACCACTCTTCCTGCCGCCAGCGAAAGCGCATGGCCCGCCCGGCCGGGGTTTGCGCCGCAGTTTTCCAGCGCAGCCGCCATCGCACGCACCGTCTCGCGCGGCTTGGGAAAGCTGGTCGCCGCATTATCCAGATAGATCATCACTGCCTCCTTCTCCTCAGGGGCATATCCCCCATGAACGCGCCGTCCTCGCGCCGCATATGGTGGAGTATATGAGGTCTGCCGCAGGGTAGACCCGAAGGAGGGAACGAATATGCCATCATCCTTTGGCCTTGCCGCTTTTCGCTCGCGCACGCAGGTGCTGCGTCTGGAGGAGGCGCTTCGCCGCGCCGGCCTGACCGCCGGAGTCATCTCGACGCCGCGTGAGGTTGCCATGGGCTGCGGCCTTTCGGTGCGCTTTGAGCTTGCGCAGTATCCGCAGGTGCTTGCACAGTATCGTCGGCTCAATCCCGGTGCGCTGATCGGCTTTTATCGCGTGGACGGCTACGGCTCGCGGCAAATGCGCCTGACGCCGCTCCCGCCAGCTTAATCCGTGCGCTTGCCAATTCCCCTTTCGCCGCGTATAATAAAGCCATCATGTGAAAGGGGCTTACAACCATGTCTGCTGCCTATGCTTCCATCCTCGCAGAGCTGGAACATCTGTATCCCGACGCCAAACCCGCGCTCAACTTTGAAAATCCCTATCAGCTTCTTGTGGCGGTCATCCTCTCCGCACAATGCACGGACGTGAAGGTTAATATGGTCACGCCCGCGCTCTTCGCCGCCTATCCTGATGCACACGCGCTGGCGCAGGCCGATCCGCTCGATGTAGAGCCGCTGATCAAAACCTGCGGCCTATACCACAACAAGGCCAAAAACCTCGTCGCCATGGCGCGTGAACTGGTCGCGCACTACGGCGGCGAAGTGCCTGCCGACCACGAAAAGCTGACGCAGCTCCCCGGCGTAGGACGAAAGACAGCCAACGTCGTCATGAGCTGCGCGTTTGGCGCGGACGCCATCGCCGTGGATACGCACGTTTTCCGCGTCTCCAACCGGCTGGGTCTGGCAGACGCAAGCGACGTACTCAAGACAGAGCACCAGCTCATGGTCAACATTCCCAAGGAGAAGTGGAGCCTTGCCCATCATTGGATCATCTTCCATGGGCGGCGCGTGTGTACGGCGCGCAAACCCGCCTGCGATCGCTGCACGCTTGCCCCATGGTGCGAATACGCCAACGGCAATCCGAAGGGGAAAAAATAAGCCGACGCCGTTTCCTGCATTTCACCCAAAAATTTGCAGCTTGTAT
The DNA here is from genome assembly GCA_036297385.1 of Christensenellales bacterium. Taxonomy (GTDB): domain Bacteria; phylum Bacillota; class Clostridia; order Christensenellales; family Aristaeellaceae; genus Ventricola. The sequence continues at coordinate 12,114 of JAXJLD010000164.1, forward strand.
GCAGCACGGCCCATCCGTTTATTCAAAAAAAGCGTCTCCCCATCCACCCGTTTCATGCAGATTGAATTTTTGGAGAGTCCCACATTTTTCTTTGTATTTCCTCAAAAAACGGTGTACTTTTGGGGTATATCGTGCTATAATGTCTCCCGCATTCAGGGGCGCGGTGCGGCTAATCCTCGCGCCCTTTTATCCTGCAACAAACTGAAAGTGAGACATTCCTATGCTGACTGCTCTTCTGGTCATCGCCGTGCTGTTCGGCGCGTCTTCCCTGCTCTCCCTGCTCGACAGCCACACCGCCTCCCGCGAGGTCGACAGCTATCTGCACTACGAGTACAACGCTTCCATACTCTCCCGCCTGTAAGCATCTGCGCACCATGTTAAAGGGGTACGATTCCAAGTCGTACCCCTTTTTTGTATGCGAGCGCATTATGCCCGCCGCGTCAAGGCCTTCTGCCTCAAAATTCCCTTATATGGCCCATCGGTACAGAACCCCGCCGCCTCAAAGCCAAGCGCATCATAATAGTGCGCGAGAGACGCATTGTTTTCCGCGGAATCCAGCCTCAAAAACTGTTTTCCTCGCTGCACCGCATACGCTTCCGTATGCGCCAGAAACAGTGCGCCCACATTCTTTTCACCCACCCGGCTCACAAAATTGTGCACATAGAGGGCCGGTGTGCGATCATCCCAGCGCTCGTCCTCTCCAAGAAGCACCGCCGCGCTGACCAGTTCGCCCGTGTCCGCGTCCGCCAGCGCAAAGGCCTCCCCACGCGCCTGTGCCGCCTCGTAATAAGCCAGCGGGTAGATTTCATCATACCCGGCGACATTCCATTGTTCGATGCCCTTGTCATCCATCCACGCCATTCGCTGACGGACCATGTCAAACATCTGCGCCGCCTCGTCCTTTTCGACGGGGCGAAATACATATCTTCGACTCACACTCACTTCTCCTTTGTGCACCCATTTCCTTGCGCCGCCTCACACCCGAAGCGTACGCAGCACATCCTTCCGCTCCGGCGGGATTCTTCGGCTCTCGATGGCCTTTTGAATCGCCTTATTGTGCGTCCATGACGGAAGCCGCCGCGCCTGAATATACGACAGCGCCGCGTCATATTGCAGCGCAAGCGCCGTCGCAAAATACCACGCCGCACCCATGCGCACATAGTAATCCTCCTGAGGAAGTTCCGCAACCCACGCCAAGTGCCGCTCTTCAAACGCATCGCCGAGCCCATAGCGCATCAGGCAATTCACGCCGAAGCGCACTGTATAGGGATGCTCGCTGCCCAGCCAAACGGGAATCTGCCGCATCAGCCGGGGGATAGCCCGTCCCAGCGCCTTCGGCGCAAGCTGATCGCAGGTCGCCCAGTTATCCACAAACGGCAGGAATTTGTGGATAAGTTCCATGCAGGCGTCAAAGTCCTTCTCTCGCTCGATGAGAAATATATGCAGCTGATTCTCCTCAAACAGCCTGTGCGGCAGCATGCCCATCCACGCCGATGTCTCCGGCCTGCCCGCCAGCTCCCGCGCCAGCATACGAAGCTGCGGTGTGCGCACCCCGACAATGGTCTGTGTATCCACTTGGGGAATCAGCCTGCTCATAAACGCGCGGTATGCGCTGTCCTGCATCGCCCAGAGCCTTTCCTCCACCATGCCGTATGCTCCCTTCTACACAAACGATGGGTCTCGGCCAAGCGAGACCCATCGCAGATCATCTATGCGTTTCTCCGTACAAGCCGGGCTGACGCTTCTTCCATTCGGTCTAGCCTTCAGGAAATTTCATTTGCCGTGGGGCAGCGCTCCGCGCTTGTTGCCCGTTTCGGCCTCAGAATCGCATTACTTCTTGCTGCGGTCGGTGTATACGGTGTGCAGCAGTTTGTGCGCCAGATGGCCGTTCGGCTCGCCCAGGAACTCCTTGTACAGCTTCTGGATGTCCGGGTTCTCGTGGGACTTGCGGATGGTCTTGGATTCATCCTCCGCATACAGCCCCGCCGCACGCGCTGCGCGCGGATCGACATCCATGCGCTTATACGCCGAAACGATCGGCTGACCGCCGCCGTTGACGCAGCCGCCCGGGCAGGCCATGACCTCCACGAACGCATAGCTCGCGTCGCCCGCCTTGATGCGCTGAATCAGTTCCTTGGCTGCACCGGTGCTGTTGGCCACAGCCACCTTCAGCTCCTTGCCGCCCAGCGTGAACGTTGCCTCCTTGATGCCCGCCAGACCGCGGACCTCGTGGTACTCCACATTCTCCACGGAGCGGTTCTCCAGCACATCGGCGGCGGTACGCAGCGCCGCCTCCATCACGCCGCCAGTCGCGCCGAAAATCGGCGCCGCGCCGGTGGACTGCGCCACCAGCTCGTCAAAGCACTCCTCATCCGGCAGACGCACAAAGTCGATGCGCGCCTCGCGGATCATGCGTGCCAGCTCGCGTGTAGTGATGGAGATATCCACAGCGCGCATACCGTTGACCTCCATCTCCGGGCGCTGTGCCTCGAACTTCTTGGAGGTACACGGCATCACCGCGACGACCACGATGTTCTCCGGGTTGATGCCGGCCTTCTCGGCATAGTAGGTCTTGATGATCGCGCCCTCCATCTCCATCGGAGACTTGCAGGTGGACATATTGGGGATCATCTCCGGGAAGTGATGCTCCAGATACTTAACCCATCCCGGCGAACAGGAGGTGAACATCGGCAGCACGCCGCCATTCTGGATGCGGCCCAGCAGCTCGGTCGCCTCCTCCATGATGGTCAGGTCCGCGCCGAAGTCGGTGTCAAACACCTTGTCAAAGCCCAGACGGCGCAGCGCCTGCGTCAGCTTGCCGGTGACGCGGGTGCCGATGGGCAGACCAAACTCCTCGCCCAGCGCCACGCGGACAGCCGGAGCGGGCTGCACGACGACAAACTTATCGGGATCGGAAATCGCATCCCAGACCTTGTCCGTGTCGTCGCGCTCACGCAGCGCACCGACCGGGCAGGCATTGATGCACTGTCCGCAGAACACGCAGTCCGTCTCCAGCATATTCTTCTCAAATGCCGGGGCGATCACGGTCTTAAATCCGCGGTTTACCGCACCGATGGCGCCGATCTTCTGCACATTGCGGCAGACCGATACGCAGCGGCGGCACAGGATGCACTTGTTCGGATCACGAACGATGGACGGAGAGAAGTTGTCCAGCGGATAGTGGATATTCTCGCCCTCGAAGCGGCTCTCCTCCACGCCCAGCTCCTTCGCCAGCGCCTGAAGCTCGCAGTTCTGGCTGCGCACGCAGGACAGGCACTTGCGCTCGTGGTTGGAGAGGATCAGCTCCAGCACCGCTTTGCGCGCCTGACGCACCTGCGGGGTGTTCGTCTTAACGACCATGCCCTCGGACACGGGCATAACGCAGGCGGCCGCCAGCGAACGTGCGCCGACGTCCACCACGCACATCCGGCAGGCGCCGATCTCGTTGATGTCCTTGAGCCAGCAGAGGGTCGGAATCTTGATACCGGCGGCATGCGCCGCCTTGAGCACGGTGGTGCCTTCCTCCACGGAAACCGGCACGCCGTCGATAGTCAAATGAACCATTGCCATGTTGCTTTTTCACTCCTTCGGCTTTATCAAGAACGGGTAATCGCGCCGAACTTACACTTCTCCATGCAGACGCCGCACTTGAGGCACTTCGTGGTATCGATATGATGCGCCTCGCGAACCTTGCCGCTGATGCAGCCGGCCGGGCAGTTGCGCGCGCACAGCGTGCAGCCGCGGCACTTCGCCGGGTCGATCTGATAGGTCATCAGCTTCTTGCAGTGGCCTGCCGGGCAGCGCTTCTCGTAGATATGCGCCTCATACTCGTGGCGGAAATACTTGAGGGTAGAAAGCACCGGGTTGGGCGCCGTCTGTCCCAAGCCGCACAGCGCCGTCGCCTTGATGGTGTTGGCCAGATTTTCCAGCTTCTCGATGTCGCCGTCCTCGCCCTTGCCATCGACGATGCGCTCCAGAATTTCCAGCATACGCTTGGTACCGATACGGCACGGCGCACACTTGCCGCAGGACTCGTCCACGGTGAAATCGAGGAAGAAGCGCGCGATATCGACCATGCAGTTGTCCTCGTCCATGACGATCATGCCGCCGGAGCCCATCATCGAGCCGATGGCCGTCAGGTTGTCATAGTCGATCTTCACATCCAGATGGCTGGCCGGGATGCAGCCGCCGGAGGGGCCGCCCGTCTGCGCCGCCTTAAACTTCTTGCCGTTCGGGCAGCCGCCGCCGATGTCATAGATGATCTCGCGCAGCGTGGTACCCATGGGCACCTCCACCAGACCGGTGTTGTTGATCTTGCCGCCCAGCGCGAACACCTTGGTGCCCTTCGATTTCTCCGTGCCCATCGAGGCGAACCATTCCCAGCCGTTGTTGATGATCTGCGGCACGTTGGCGTAGGTTTCCACGTTGTTGAGGATGGTCGGCTTGCCAAACAGGCCCTTGACCGCCGGGAACGGCGGACGCGGACGCGGCTCACCGCGCTTGCCCTCGATGGAGGTCATCAGCGCCGTCTCCTCGCCGCAGACAAACGCGCCTGCGCCCAGACGCACATCCATGTCAAAGCAGAAGTCCGTGCCAAAGATGTTCTTGCCCAGCAGGCCGTACTCACGCGCCTGCTTGATGGCGATTTGCAGGCGCTTGACCGCAATGGGGTACTCCGCGCGGCAGTAGACATAGCCCTGATCTGCGCCGATGGCATAGGCGGCGATGGCCATGGCCTCGATGACCACGTGCGGGTCGCCTTCCAGCACGGAGCGATCCATGAACGCGCCGGGGTCGCCCTCGTCAGCATTGCAGCAGACGTACTTCTTGTCCGCCTGAGAGGCAGCGGCAAACTTCCACTTCATGCCGGTGGGGAAGCCCGCGCCGCCGCGTCCGCGCAGGCCGGACTTGAGCATCACGTCGATGACGTCCTGCGGGGTCATCTCGGTGAGCACCTTGCCCAGCGCCTTGTAGCCGTCAAAAGCGATGTACTCGTCGATATTCTCCGGGTCGATCACGCCGCAGTTGCGCAGGGCAATGCGTTTCTGCTTCTTGTAGAAGTCCACGTTGTCCAGCGACTTAACCGTGTTGTCCTCCTCGACAGCCTCCTTGTACAGCAGCTCCTTGACCACGCGGCCCTTGACGAGATGCTCCTCCACGATGCGCTCCACGTTCTCCACCGTCATGTGCGCATAGAACGCACCCTCCGGGTACACGATGACGACCGGGCCCGCCTGACACAGACCGAAGCAGCCCGTGCGCACTACCTTGACTTCCTTCTCCAGTCCTTTTTCGGCAATCTGCCGTTCAAACTCCTTGATGATCTCGCCGGAGTTGGAGGACGAACAGCCCGTGCCTCCGCAGACCATCACATGAGAGCGAATCAGATCCATATTATGCTCCTCCTCTTGACCCCTGCTCAGCCCTGCGCGCCGACGGTGTATTCTTCCACAGGTCTGCCGTTGACAATATGATCGTTGACCACGCGTGCGACCTTATCCGGCGTCATGTGAACATAGGTCACCTTCTCCTGACCCTTGACATAAACCTCAACAATCGGCTCCAGACGGCACATGCCCACGCAGCCAGTCTGGGAGACCGTTGCATTTTCAATGCCGCGACGCTTGAGCTCCTCGATGAACTCCAGCATGACCGGGCGTGCGCCAGCGGCGATGCCGCAGGTCGCCATGCCCACAACGATGCGGGTATCAATATGGTCGTCCTTTCTCAGGCTGACCTGTTCCAGCATTTTGGCGCGGATGGCCGCCAGCTCTTCCAGCGATTTCATGAAAACCAACCTCCATGCAATTCGTCAATGTTCTGCTTCAGGCAGTCTTGAATCCATGCGCTGATTTCGGGATGATCCAGCGGGATGGGCGCAACGGCCTCCCGCACCTCCCTCGTATCCAGCGCAAATGTCTTTCCATCATAATCCAATACAAAGCGGAAATCCGTCTGCGGGTTCATCAGCACCAGCGTGTACAGCACGCCCGCCACGTCGCCCATGGGCGGCCTGTCGATGTGAGAAAGCCCAAACGTCACGCGCACGGTCGTCCCCTCGCCCGGTTTGGAGGCGATGGACATTTCGCCGCCCGTGGCCTGTGCCGTCATCTTGAGCAGCGGCAGCCCCAGACCCACTTTGCGCGTTTTGCGCGTGGTGGTGAAGGGATCGCACACCGCCTTGACCATCTCTTCGCTCATGCCGCAGCCATCGTCAATGAACGCCAGCGAAACGGTATCCTGGGCGCGGCTGACGGTGATGTCGATCTCCACCAGCGCCGCGCCTGCCGCAATAGAATTCTGGGCAATATCCAAAATATTGTCCGCCAGCTCCCGCATCATGGCCTTAGCTGCGATACTTGGCGATGATGTCCGGAATCTGGTCCGGCGTCAGACGGCCATAGACGTCGTCATTGACCATCATCACCGGCGCCAAACCGCACGCACCGAGGCAGCGGGTGGCGTTCAGGGTGAACACGCCATCCGGCGTGGTGCGCCCGGCCGGCACGCCCAGCACTTCCTCCAGCTTATCCAGCACCTGCTGGCTGCCCTTGACATAGCAGGCCGTACCCATGCACACGCTGATGATGTACTTGCCCTTCGGCTCCAGGTTAAACTGCGCATAGAACGTGGCCACACCGTAGATATCGCTGACCGGAATATCCATCTCCTTGGCGATATACTGCTGCACCTCCTCCGGCAGATAGCCGAAGATATCCTGCGCCCGCTGCATAATCGGCATCAGCGCACCCGGTTCGTCCCTGAGCTCGTCGATCACCTGCTGCAGAGCCTCGAATTTTTCCTTTTCGAGAGTCATTTCGTACAAACCCCTTTCAATTTCATTTTGATAGAATCTTGTCAATCTTGTAGCGTCTTATTATATCATACGCTCCCGTCGTTAGCCCATACTAATGTATGTACTTTGGCGAATTGCGCAGAATAATCCAAATCTATATGATGAAAACCACTTGATTCTAACTCATCGAAATATTCAGCCCGCCTGCATCTGTCCGGCAATCGCATCAAACACCGCGTCCACGCTGCGCGATTTTGCCTCCAGCGTGAACTCCGGCTCCAGAATCCGCTCCAGATTGTGTGCATCCGAGGAGCGCAGCAGGCGATAGCCCGTCAGATCCATCGGCGGCATCGGCGCACTTGGGCTGATCTCCAGCGCGTCGTAATGCACGTTCTGCGGCAGAAAGCCCAGAGCGCCCAGCACGCCGCTGCTCCCGCGGTTGATGTGCGCAGGCACGCACAGCCCGCCCGCCGCATGGATGTGCGCAGCGCAGTCCTCAAACGGCAGATCAAGTGCGCCGATGAGCAGCCGCTCCTCCACGCCGATTTCCTCGTCCTGCTCGTTCATCACCTGCTGGCGGCCAAAGAAGCGCTCGTTGTTGGGCGTAGGCGCAAGGTGCGCATACATCGCCTCACCAAACGCCATGCACGCCTGCACCGTGCGAAAATAGCACAGCATATGCGCCTCTTCCCGTGTGGTCAGCTCCATGCCCGGCAGCAGCAGCACGTTCATCATATCCGCCACAGCCTTGATGGCAGGCAGATTGCGTGCGCTGTTATGGTCGCACACCGCGATCACATCCAGCCCCTTGATGAATGCCATGCCCACGATGTTGTTGGGCGTCATCAGCGCATCGCCGCAGGGTGAGAGGCAGGAGTGGATGTGCAGGTCGCAAAACAGGCGTTCCATCAGTCCTTGCGGGCAGGCGGCACGCCGTTATCCGCCAGCAGCGCCGCTAGCTCAAACGCCGTCTGTCCGCTCGAAAGCAGGATCACGTCCTCCTGCCGAGCCTTTTCAACAATCGCCGCCTCTACCGGCAGGTTTTCCGGGAACACGACGCAGGCAAAATCCATCAGCGCCGCCACGGCAATCACATTCATGTGCGTCTGCACCGTAATCCACGCCATATCCGCCTGTCCGCGTCCCATGACATGGCTGAGCAGGTCGCAGGTATAGCCGCAGGCAATCTCCCTGTCCTCGTATTCGCCCGTCAGGCAGGTTGCCCCGCACAGGCGCTCAAACTGCGAAACCTTCATGTGCTGCCTCCTCACTCCTCGTCCGAACCGCCGTCAAACTCCTCACTGGATTCGCTGCGATTGAGTTCCTCGCGGAGCTGGCGCAGCCGCTCCGTGTCCTTGCTCGTGGCATAGCGCGTGCTGGTGCCCAGCGTGAGCATCTCCGCCGCCAGCGAATTGATGCGATCATTGAGGCGGAATACGCAGTTCAGCTCGTTTGCATAGCCATTGACGATGTCCTCCGCCAGCGCCCGGCACGAGGGCGAGCCGCAGGAGCCGCAATCCAGCCCCGGCAGGCCCATCGTCAGCCGCTCAATGCGCTCCTCGCGCTCGATGCGTTCCTTCATCGTGCCGCTGAGCTGCAAGGCGTCGCTCGGCTCAATCGACTTGGTCATGCGCAGCGACTGCACCGCATCCTCAAAGATTTCCCGGCGCTGCACCGTCTTTTGCGCGGTTCGGTTCATCACGCTGCGCAGTCTGTTTTTCGCCACAAAGCTGTTTTCCACCGTCAGCGGCCCACCGAGGCAGCCGTTGACGCAGGCCAGCCCCTCAAAATACGTCAGGTTGCGGAAGCGCGCGTCCTCAATCGCTTCCAGCACATTGATGACGTTGTCAATGCCGTCCACACACAGCGAGCTCTTGATGCCCACGGCCTCTACCTCGCCGCCCGGCACCGCCCACTTGATGCCCACAACGCTCGCGCGGTCGATTTCCAGCGGGCTGAAGCCCTGCTTCATCGCCACACGCATCTGCGCATATACATCCTTGATGGCGATGACGCCATCCACATAGGATTTTTCCTGCCCGATGGGCGATTTGACCGCCGTCATCTTCGCCGCACAGGGCGTGATGAAGAACGCGCCCACGTCCGCTATGTCCACGCCGTGCTTCTGCGCATATTCCTCCTTGGCAATCTTGGCCGCCGCCTCCATGGGGGAGATGAAGTCGATCACGTTGTCCAGCAGCGCCGGAAAGCTGACCTGAATCAGCCGCAGAATCGCCGGGCAGGCGGAGGAGATCACCGGCTTGGGTCTGTCCTCCTCACGCATGGCGCGGCTGATCGCGTAGGAGACGATCTCCGCCGCGCGTGCCACCTCAAATACATCCACAAAGCCCAGCCGGAACAGCGAAGCGATGATCGGCTCCGGCTGATGCACGCCCTGAAACTGCGCGTACAGCGTCGGCGCGGGCAGCGCAATGGGATACTTATAGCGCTTAATGGCCTCCAGCGGATCGGTCACAGCCACTTTCGCGTGATTGGCACATACCTTGATGCACTCGCCGCAGTCGATACAGCGCTCGTGCAGGATAGACGCACGGTTGTTGCGGATGCGGATGGCCTCCGTCGGACACCGCTTTAGGCAGGTCGTGCAGCCCTTGCATTTGTCCTTGTCCAGCCGCACGGAATGATAGTAATGCTCCAATGCCATTCTCCTCCCGACGCATCCCCCGGGAACGGGTCTGTCATATGTCAAATGTCATGGTGATGTCCGTCCCCACGCCCACGGCGGAGACGATCTCAAATCCGTCCGCATTGCGCTTCATGTTCGGCAGGCCCATGCCCGCGCCAAAGCCCATGTTGCGCACCTCATTGGTGGCGGTGGACCAGCCCTCGGTCATCGCCTTGCCGACATCCGGGATGCCGGGGCCGACATCCTTCGCACGCACCGTGATCCGATCCTCGGCAATTTCAAAGTCGATCTCTCCGCCATCGGAGTGAATCACCAGATTGATCTCCGCCTCGTAGGTACATACGGACACGCGGCGCATCACGCCGGCAGGTATGCCCAGCCGCTTCATATGCCGCTTGATGCGGGCGGATACGTCGCCCGCTGCCGTCATATCGTCTGCCCGAACCGGGTAGCTCTCCTGAATGACCATCGTTTCACCCCAGCTCCACCGGCCGCAGGCCGGCTGTATACAGTCTTGCGCAGGCTTCAAACATCGTGTACGGCGTTTTCAGCATCGGCAGGCCAATCTCCCGCGCCAGCGCCAGCGCGTCGGCCAGCGGCTCCTTGTTGCGCACAAAGATCACGCACGGCACATCCAGCATCTCACAGGTGCGCACGCATTGGCTGTTCACCAGACCGGTGAGCAGCAGCGTATCCTCCGTCACGCAGGCCAGCACATCGCTCATCATATCGGAAGCAAAGGCCGTGTGAAGCTCCCGTTCGCCTTCTTCCTCGCAGCACAGCCATGCTGCATTGAGCTTGGCGGCAATTTCCCGTATGGTCATCGCGTTTCCTCCCGCCGTGTTCTGTATAAACTGCACAAGAACAAACCGTAAGCTTATTATACTTTAGATTGTTCCGGCTGTCTACGGCTTTCGCAAAGAATTATTTTCTGTCAATCTTGCGAAAGTGAAGCGGTCAGTTTTTCAAAGCTCCGTCCAAAAATCAGCCAAGCCCTGCGGGCAGCACATGGCCACCCGCAGAGCTTGGCATATCATTGTTGAACGATTACGATTTTTTCTCAGGCACGTTTCAGAGGTACGTTAGGGCTGCCGCCCTAAAACCCGCTTGGGGATTTCATTCCCAAACTCCTTCTACGCTTCGCACTGAATAAAATTCTTAGATGCGCTTGCCTTCCCCTTTGGGGAAGGTGGCATCCCGCAGGGATGACGGATGAGGTTCTGAAATCCCGCATCGCACGCGGATACAAAAATGTTTACGCCTTTCCCTTGATGTATGCGTCAATCGCACGCGCGGCGTGCTTGCCCGCACCCATGGCGAGGATCACCGTCGCTGCACCGGTCACCGCGTCGCCGCCGGCATATACGCCCTCGCGGCTGGTCAGGCCGTCGTCTCCGTTGGTGACGATACAGCCGCGGCGGTTCGTCTCCAGTCCCGGCGTCGTGGAGCGGATGAGCGGGTTCGGGCTGGTGCCGATGGACATAATCATCGTGTCCACATCCAGTGTGAACGCGCTGTCGGCCTTCTCCACCGGACGGCGGCGGCCGGACTCATCCGGTTCGCCCAGCTCCATCTCCACACAGCGCATCCCGCGCACAAAGCCGTTCTCATCGCCCAGCACCTCGACCGGGTTGGTCAGCGTCTTAAAGACGATGCCCTCCTCCTGCGCGTGCTCGACCTCCTCGCGGCGGGCAGGCAGCTCCGCCATGCCGCGGCGGTAGACGATGTAGACCTCCTCCGCGCCCAGACGCTTTGCACTTCGCGCCGCATCCATCGCCACGTTGCCGCCGCCCACGACGGCGACGCGCCGACTGCGCATGATCGGGGTCTTGCTGTCCGGGCGGTATGCCTTCATCAGATTGATGCGCGTGAGGTATTCGTTGGCGGAATACACGCCCTTGAGGCTCTCACCCGGGATGCCCATGAAGCGCGGCAGACCCGCGCCGGAGGCAATGTACACCGCTTCAAAGCCCATCTCAAACAGCTCGTCGATGGTCAGCACCTTGCCGATGACCATGTTCGTGAGGATCTCCACGCCCATCGCCTTGAGGCCATCGATCTCCTTCTGCACGATTTGCTTGGGCAGGCGGAACTCAGGAATGCCGTACACCAGCACGCCGCCCGCCAGATGCAGTGCCTCATACACCGTCACCTGATAGCCCAGCTTAGCCAGATCGCCCGCCGCCGTCAGGCCGGACGGACCCGCGCCGATGATGGCGACCTTGTGACCGTTCGGCTCCGGCTTCACCGTCGTCGCCTCGTTGTGCTCGCGGTGCCAGTCCGCCACAAAGCGCTCCAATCGGCCGATCGCGACACTCTCGCCCTTCACGCCGCGCACGCACTTGCCCTCACACTGCGTCTCCTGCGGGCAGACGCGGCCGCACACCGCCGGAAGCGCCGAGGAAGCGGACAGCACCCGATATGCGCCCTCCATGTCCTCGTTCGCCACACAGGCGATGAACGCGGGGATATCAATCTGCACCGGGCAGGCCGAAACACACGGCTTCTTCGGACAGTTCAGGCAGCGGCGCGCCTCGCTGACCGCCATCTCATAGGTATAGCCCAGCGCAACCTCGTCAAAATTGCCGCTGCGCACCTTCGCGTCCTGCGTGGGCATCGGGCAGCGCTTGGGGTCCATGTTGCGGTTCGCCATCTCAGCGCACCTCCTTGTGAAGCAGGTTGCAGCTCGCCTCGCGGGCGTGCTGCTCAAATTCGCGGTACATACTGCCGCGCTTCATCGCCTCGTCAAAATCGACGAGATGACCATCAAAGTCCGGGCCGTCCACGCAGGCAAACTTCGTCTCTCCGCCCACCGTCAGGCGGCAGCCGCCGCACATACCGGTGCCGTCAATCATGATCGGGTTCATGGAGACGACGGTCTTGATTCCATACTTCTTGGTCACCGCGCAAACAAATTTCATCATCACCAGCGGGCCGATGGCGATCACCTCGTCATAGTCGTTGCCCTCCTGAATGAGCTTTTCCAGCGCCGCCGTGACCAAGCCCTTCTCGCCGTAGCTGCCATCGTCGGTCATCATCACCAGACGGTCGCTCGCAGCGCGGAATTCCTCCTCCAGAATCACCAAATCGCGGTTGCGGAAGCCCACGACTGCGTGTACCTGCGCACCCTGATCGTGCAGCTTCTTCGTCACAGGGTACGCGATTGCGCAGCCCACGCCGCCGCCCACCACGGCGACCTTCTTGAGCCCCTCCGTTTCCGTGGGCTTGCCCAGCGGGCCGACGAAGTCGCACAGCGCTTCGCCCTCCTGCATGGCGTCCAGCTCCATCGTAGAGCCGCCGACGATCTGATAGATGATCGTCACCGTCCCCGCTTCCCGATCAAAGTCCGCAATGGTCAGCGGAATCCGCTCGCTGTCCTCGTGCGCACGGAAGATGATAAACTGCCCCGGCTCAGCCTTGCGGGCAACAAACGGTGCACGAATGACCATCCGCGATACCGTCGGATTCAGGCTTTCCTTTTTGACAATGGTAAACATTCGTCCCTCCCACCGGCACGCTGCGTGCCTGTCCAAAACATAAAGTTAAAGACATTATACGCCCCGCCACTTTTAATGTAAAGGAAAGAATCGCAAATTGATACTGTTTATATTCTAAATACTTTATCCTGCGCGAAGCGAAGAAGGGAGTCTGAGGGACAACGTCCCTCAGGCAGGTTTTAGGGCGGCAGCCCTAACGTATCCCCTACGGCGAAGCCATTCAGGCAACGCCGTCAGGGAGCGAAGCGTTACCTGACGGGGGTTTTGCACACGGTTTTTTCATTCAGAAACAGGATCTAATTGAACCCGTTTCAATCGTAGACTGCTTTGCGGTCTGCTCTGAAACTACGTTTTTTCTAGCCTTCCCCAAAGGGGAAGGCTAGAAAAATCGTAGTTTCAGAGCAGACCGCAAAGCAGTCTACGATTGAAACGGGTTCAATTAGATCCTGTTTCTGAATGAAAAAACCGTGTGCAAAACCCCCG
>JAXJLD010000165.1:0-6048 GCA_036297385.1 Christensenellales bacterium
AGAAAAGGCGGTACGCTACCCCTCCACGGGGCGCATACCGCCTTTTCTTGTTATCCAGCCCTCCGGCTGTATCGGTTGAGCAAAAGTCCGCGTGGGATTGATGTGGTATCTTTAACTTTGGGAAACTCCGCGGATTTTATTACGATGGAGGCATTGAGCAGATTGCGATTCAGTTTGAACTGCGCGACGGCGTGTTTGACTCCATCATCTATCGCGGTGTGCGCTATAAGGACGGCAACTATATGAGCGAGGATGCCAGCGATGCGCAGAAGGCGACGCTGCGCCAGTATCAGCAGCTTGCGCGCTATCTCGTGGGCAAGGGCGTGGAGGCGATCGACGACCTGTACAACCCGTATGATATCGTGGATGATGTGGACGCGGTGACAACGGCTACCATGCAGTCCTCCAAGCTGATTTCCGCACTCTGGGATGGGCTCAACCGCAGGCCCTATAAGCTGGTGGATACCGCCAAGCTGCCTGCTGCGGGGGCTTATGCAGATGGCGTGTACCGCGGCAGCTATATGGAAGATGGCGGCGAACAGGTGGCGCTGGAATTTACCATCCGGGACAATCGGTTCACGGATGCAGCGTACAGAACGCTGCAATACCGCGGGGTGGATTACCTTTCGCCGGATGCGCCGGAGGCGGTACGCAGCATTCGGACGCAGTTTCAGGCGCTGCTGGATTATCTGGTGGGCAAAGAAATCGCGGCTGTCAACGATTTGTACCTTCCGGGCGAGATGACGCCGGATCAGGACGGCTTTTCAGGCGCAACCATCCGCGCACCGAAGGTGATTTCTGCCATCTGGGACGGGCTGGGCAGGCACGCTTATCGGTTGGATTGAAAAATGGGAAAATGCGCAAAAGCCACACATTTGCCACAAAGGCGCGGTAAAGTGTAGAAAAGAGAACAAAAAGACAAACATCAGAACAGACGCAGGAACGAGGGGCTGAACAAATCAGCCTCTCTTTCTTTTTATGTTCATAATGATATGAATTATTTTTTGAAAAAGTTTGATAAATATCAGAAAAGCCACACATTTGCCACAAAAGCCCCTTACCATAAGGATATCGACAAAAACGCAAGAGCGAAAAAAGGAGAAAACAACCATGAAGAAGATGCTGTTTGCTGCGGCGCTGACCGTGCTGATGATGGCGCTGGCGACCTCCGCGATGGCCGCGACGGGTCTGGGCTCTGTGACCTCTGTGAGCGTGACGCCTGCTGAGGGCGACAAGACGGGCTCTGCGTCCGTGAACACCACCCTCTGTGCGGTGACGCTGGATGAGGCGGGCAAGATTGCCGGCATTAAGTTTGACGTGGTGCAGTCCAAGGGCGCGTTTGATGCGGCTGGCGCTGCGGCGGACTTTGCTGCCGAGCCGCAGAGCAAGAAGGAGCTGGGCGAGAGCTACGGCATGGTGAAGGCGTCCTCCATCGGCAAGGAGTGGTTTGAGCAGGCCGAGGCGCTGGAGGCGTGGTGCATCGGCAAGACCGTGGAAGAGGTGCTGGGCATGAACACCTTTGACCGCGGCGACGGCCACCACACCATGGTGCCGGACGAGCCGGATCTCAAGACTGGCTGCACCGTGACCGTTGGCGACTATCTGAAGGCGCTGGAGAAGGCTGCTGCTGCCTGCTGAACAAGCGGCTTGCTGTAACAAAAGACACGCATCATAAAATAGGAAGACCGGAGTGCTCCGAAAGAATCGGATGAGCGCTCCGGTCTTTTTTCTGTCGATTTTAGGTGGGCGGCATAAAGGGGCTGATCCATCAAAAACGCGCCGTCCATGCAGACGGCGCACAGGAGAAGCGGAAGGGTCAATCGGGCACGTCAAAGCGCTCGACAGGTTCAAAATAACCGGCATACTTGGTAAAGACGAGCGCACCCATGCGGCGCACGCCGCCGTAGAGATGGCGGCGCATCAGAGGCTCAATACCGGATACGTCACGCGTGTCGATCAGGCGAAGCATTTCCTGATGATCGCGCAGCACGTCGGGGACGTTGCTCCCCTCGATGATGTCCAGCGTGCAAAAGCGCGTGTAGCTGGCTTCCGTGCCGCTCAGCCGCGCCCAGAGGAAGCGCTTGTTGGTGGCGCGGAACCAGATTTCATGCATGGAGAGGTCGGTTTTCAAAAAGCGATCCACGTCAAAGCTGTCGGGTGCGTTAAAGTACAGGTTTCCAAGCGTTTCCATCTGCGAAAAGATGAACCGGACGCGCTCCACATCCGCCGGCGTACAGGAGAGGATGAAGTCGCGCAGCACCATGGTCTCCACCGCGACACGCTCGTAGATAAACTGATTGATGATATCGTAGTTTAGCTTGGTAACAAGGCTGCCCTTGCGCGGGACAATCTCGACAAGGCCATTTTCCTGCAGGCGCTGGAGGATGCTGCGCACCGGCGTGCGGGAGAGGGAAAAGCGCTGGCACAGATAGTGCTCGCTGAGCAAATCGCCGGGCTTGTGCTCAAAACGCAGAATCTCCTGCTTCAGCGTCTGATAAATCTGCTCGTGGTCGGCGTTGCTTTGGGCAATCATAGGCATTATTTCCTCGCAAAAATGATATTTCCATTATAAGTGACAGCGGGATGGCTGTCAATATGATTTTCCCGCTTTTGGGGAATGAGTGCATAACTTGTATACAAGATGCGGTTAAATGAAGTTGTGAAGAAATTGAAGCGCTTGAGGATGATGCGTGTAAATTCAACGAGACAAGATTGTGCAAAAGGTTGATAAAATGGCAAAATTGCGTAAAATTCTCGTCAAATCGTCTTGCGTTTGACTGACCGATGTGATAGTATATGTATACAAGAAGGACGCGCGGTTGCGCCGTCAGAAAAAACAGGAGGTATTCCAATATGAAGAAGTTCCTTGCTCTCCTTCTCGCCGCTCTCCTCGTGCTTGGCTGCGTGAGCGCACTGGCTGAGGAAGATCCCTACAAGGATCTGGGCAGCTACACCATGATCGTGGGCCACTCCCAGCCGGAAAGCAACCCGCGCTACATCTCGATGGAGAAGTTTGCGGCGGATGTTGCGGAAAAGACGCACGGCCATGTGACCGTCGAGGTCTTTGGCAACGGCCAGCTCGGCACCGAGAAGGAAATGCTGGAGCAGGTTGTGCAGGGCGTGACGCAGGGTATGCGCGGCGGCCAGTACGACTTTAGCCCGCGCCTGCTGATGTTCACCCTGCCGTTCCTCGCCAACAACCGCGAGGAGGTCACCGCGCTGCTGCAGAGCGATCTGGCCAAGAAGGTCTCTGCCGAGGCCGCTGAGACCACCGGCACCGTCATCATCAACCTGTGCGACGCTGGCGGTTTCCGTCAGTTCTCCAACAACATCCGTCCGCTGACCAAGCCGGAGGATCTCAAGGGCCTGAAGATGCGCACCAACGGCATGAAGACCATCGACCTGACCTTCCAGGCGATGGGCGCGAACACCGTGTCCGTGCCGTATGCCGATCTGTACATGGGTCTCAAGACCAGCATTGCCGATGGACAGGAAAACCCGTGGGTCAACGTTGAGGGCATGAAGTTCTACGAGGTGCAGAAGTACTTCACCGAGGTGAACTATCAGTTCCATCCCGATCCGTTCTACGTCAACGCCCAGTGGTGGGCAGAGCTGCCGGAAGAGTTCCGCACCATCCTGACCGACTGTGCAACGGTCATGGGCGAGTACAACGATCAGCTTATCGACGAGAACTCCAACGCCGCCCGTCAGGTGGTGCTGGATGCGGGCTGCGAAATCTACACCCCGACTGCCGAGGAGCTGGCTGCTTTCCAGACGGCCTGCGAGCCTGTGTATGAGCAGGTTGTGACCGAGGGCATCTGCTCTCAGGAAGAGCTGGACGAGCTGCTCGCCATTGTGGCGTCTGTCCGCGGCGAATAAGTCCGACCGGGTCGGGGCAAGACCCCGACCCGATTTTTTGATGCTTCTGATCTGCGTTGTTCTGTAAATCCTTTAGCAAAACGCCGGCCTCGGACGGAAAGCAGCAGGATTTACAGCCCTTCTCGGTGATGCGGCCGGTATCATGCCGGTTTAGGAGGTTTCTTACAGATGAATCGACTCAAAAAGATCGGTGCGGCGATGGAGAAGCTCTACATGGCCGTGGGCGCGGCGACAATGGGTCTGCTGGCTTTTCTGGTGATCTTCACGGTCATCATGCGCTACTGCTTCTCGCTGAGCTGGAAGTCCGTCTCTGAATTTAACGTGCTTCTCTTCACGTTTACCACGTTCTGGGGCATGGGGCTGAACGTCCTTCAGGGCGAGCACGTCTCCATCAACATCCTCTATGACAAGATCAAGCCGTCCGTCAAGCGCTGGGTCAGCGTGTTCAACTACGCTGTGATGCTGGTGGTGGACGTGCTGTTTGTCCACTATGGCTGGATGTATGCGGTCAAAATGGGCAAGCAGCTCAGCATGGGCATGGAGATCCCGATGTTCTATATGTACAGCATCATGCCGGCGTGCGGCGTGATCTGCGCGGTATGCATCGTGTTCAAGGCGATTGACGCGGTGTTTGCGCCCGTTTCCGCCTTTGAAGTGACGGAAAAGCCCTTGGAGTAAACGGAAGGAGAGCAATTATGGCAATCGTATTTCTGCTGATCGGTCTGATCGCCTTTGCGGCGATCGGTATTCCGCTTGCGTTTTCCATCGGCGCGTCGTGCATCACCTATCTGTCTGCGGCGAGGCCGATGTTCCTGTCCATGATGCCCCAGCGCATCTGGAACGGCGTGTACAGCGAGCTGATGATCGCCATGCCGCTGTTCATGCTCGCGGGCGAGCTGATGAATACCGGCGGCATCACCAAGCGCATCATCAACTTCTGCATGGAGCTGCTTCGCCCGATTCGCGGCGGTCTGGGTGAGGTGAACATCGTCGCCTCCATGATCTTCGGCGGCATCTCCGGTTCCTCCGTTGCGGACACCTCTGCGCTGGGCTCCATCCTGATTCCGGCGATGGAGAAGGAGGGCTACCCCTCGGATGCCTCCGCAGGCATCACCGTCGCCTCCTCGACGATGGGCATGATTATTCCGCCGTCTACGCCGATGGTCGTCTATGCGATGATCTCCGGCGCATCCATCGGCGCACTGTTCATGGCGGGCGCGGTGCCGGGCATTCTCATCGGCCTGACGCAGCTCATTCTGGTATACGTCGTCAGCCAGCGCAAGGGCTGGCATCCGCAGCGCACGGCGTTCAATGCCAAGCGCTTCTGGAAGGCGATTGTCTCCGGCATTCCGGCGCTGCTGATGCCGCTGTTCATCATCGTGTGCGTGTCCTTCGGCATCTGCACCGCGTCGGAGAGCGCGGGCGTGGCGGTGCTGTATTCCATGATCGTCGGCTTCTTCGTCTATCGGGAGCTGACGTGGAAGGATGTGTGGAAGGCGCTCAAAAAGACGCTGATCTCCTCCTCGAGCATCATGATTATCATTGGCTTCACGTCTATCTTCACTTGGGTGCTGACCATCCAGAAGGTGCCGGATATGGTGGCGAACTTCTTCATGGGCATGAATATGCCTGCATGGGGCATTGCGCTGATGTTTGACCTGCTGATTCTCGTGATTGGCACGTTTATCGACGTCAGCCCGGCCATCCTCATGCTCACGCCGATCATGCTCCCGGTGATGCAGAGCTATGGCTTCACCGCGCTGCAATTCGGCGCGATGCTCATCACGGGTCTGGCCATCGGTCTGGTCACGCCGCCGGTGGGTATGTGCCTGAACGCCTGCAACAAGATCAATCGTATGCCGATTATCGACATCTTCAAGGGCGCACTGCCCTTCATTGCCTGCAACGTGGTCGTGCTGGTGGCTATCAGCCTCGTACCGGCGCTGACCACCTGGCTGCCGGCGCTGCTGGGCTATTAACCGGACAAGCATTCCCCTTTCGGGGTTTGACTTTGCACCAAAGAAAGCGGAAGATACAAAAGCAATCCGAGATACAAAAGATGAAAATAAATCCGCCGCAGCGAATAGAGGGCTGCGGCGGATTTTTGCTGCTGTGAAACTACGACTTTTTACTCAAATAGAACCCGTTTCAATCGTAGACCGCTTCGCG
>JAXJLD010000166.1:0-54840 GCA_036297385.1 Christensenellales bacterium
CGTGCTGGTCGTGGGCGGCTCCGGCTCCGGCAAGACGTTCAACTATGTCACTCCGAACATCTGCCAGCTCAACACGAGCTATTTCATCACCGACCCCAAGGGCACGCTCCTCAAGGACGCGGGGTTCCTGTTCACGGACAACGGGTACAAGGTGAAGTCGTTCAACACCATCAACCTCGATGAGTCCATGCACTACAACCCTCTCAAGTACGTGAAGACGGACACCGACATCCTGTCGTTCGTCAACTGCTACATCATGAACACCAACGGCGACGGCAAGGCGGGAGACCCCTTCTGGGAGAACTCCGAGAAGATGCTGTACACCTCCCTCATCGCGCTGCTGCGCGACTGGTTCCCGCCGGAGGACTACAACCTGTCGAGCCTGCTTACGCTGCTCTCCATGGCCGAGGCCCGCGAGAACGACGAGAACTTCAAGTCGCCTCTCGACTTGCTCTTCCTCCAAATCGAGGAGGGCAAGCGCTACATCCCGAACGAGGGCGGCGCTCCCGCGCCGTCGATGGGCATATCCGGTCTCTCCCGCAACTTCGGTACGGGTGCGGCAGGTGACTCAGACTGGTCATGGGAGCCGACAAACCTCAAGCGCAACTCCGACGGCGTGCGTCCCGCTGACTGCGGCGGTCTGTCGCCCGATGAGGACTTCGCCTTGATGAACTACAAGAACTTCAAGGTCGCGGCGGGCAAGACCCTCAAGTCCATCATCATCTCCTGCAACGTGCGCCTCGCTCCCATCGCCACCGCCGGTGTGCGCAGCCTGCTCGAATACGATGAGATGGAGCTTGACACCCTCGGCGACCCGGACGCGAAGGTGGCCGTCTTCGGCATCCTCTCGGATACCGACAAGACCCTTTCTTTCCTGTTCGCCATCATGATGTGGCAGTGCATCGACCAGCTCTGCCGCAAGGCGCTCACCGACTACGGCGGCAAGCTGCCGACTCCCGTCCACTTCATCTTCGACGAGTTCGCGAACATCGGGACCATCCCGCAGATTGAGGAGACCATCGCCGTCACGCGCTCCCGCAACATCGGCATCACCATCATCCTGCAATCCATGTCCCAGCTCGAATCGAAGTACGACAAGAAGGCGCAGACCATCGTGGATTGCTGCGACTCCACCCTGTTCCTCGGCGGCAAGTCGAACTCCACTAACAAGGAGATTGCCGAGATGATTGGCAAGCAGACCATCCACCAGATGACCTACAACGAATCAACGGGTCAGTCCTCAAGCGCTGGCAAGAACCTGCAAATCCAAGGCCGCGACCTCATCGACGCCGCTGAAATCGGCAAGATGAGCCGCAGGAAGGCCATCCTGCTCATCGCGGGCACCAACCCGCTCATGGATGACAAGTTCGACCCGCACACCCATAAGCGCTACTGCTACATCGTGGACAAGCGCAACCCCAAACGCTTGCACGACAAGCCCTTCGACTTCAAGCGCTACTTGGAGGGCGGATGCGAACCGTATGACGACCATGATGACAGCGCGACCGGAGAGAAGCGGTGATTTTCCGAGACACTTTCGCAAGCGGTTATAATCTATGTTGACTCGTCGGCGCATCTGCTTATCGCGTTGCGCCGCGCATGCGGCTCACGGGCAAGAAAGGAGAGGACGGTGAAAGGACATTGGAAGAACTCGTCAGGCTCGCCGCGAAGCCCATCGCCTACATAGGCTGCACGGTCATCTTCCTCGGCCTCATCTATCTGGGCATCAACCTTCGAGATGGGGCTAGGGCTGGCGGCGGGGAACTGAGGAAGGCAATCGCCATGATTGCCGCCGGTGCCGCCGTGACCGGGTTCGCGGCCATCTACGGCTTCACGGGCTTCTAGGCCACGTGTATGCCGACACTCAATAGACTAAATCAGAAAGGAAGTTACCAATATGCTCGATAACGCAGTGAACATGCTCACGCAGGGCGTGACGTTCCTCGGCGGCGTGCTCGTCGTCTTCGGCCTCATCAACCTCGGCATGACCATCAAGGACGGCATGCAGGGCGGCGGCGGCCAGCTCTCCGGTGCCATCGCCATGATTGTCGGCGGTGCCATCGTCGTGGGTGCGGCCATCTACTTCGGTCAGCTCAACACCGGTTGGGCTGGCGGACTCTAAGAAAGGGGCGGTGCCTATATGCTATCCGTAGCGGTACATAAGGACATCGCCGAGTACCAGCCAAAGGTCGTGGGCAAGATGACCGGGCGCACCCTCGCTTCAATCGCGGGTGCGCTCGGTTGCTCCGTCCTCACAGGCCTCTACATCTACTTCGTGTTGGGCTGGAACGTCGGCGATAACATGATGCTCATCTACGCCGTGAGCCTCCCGTTCTGGTGCTGCGGCTTCATCCGTCCGAAGGGCATGCCCTTCGAGCAGTTCGCCGCACTCTGGCTCAAGGCGAACTTCGGTGTGGAGCGCATCTTCTACGTTCCCTCTATGCAACTCAGCGGTCTCATCGCTTCACCCGATGGGAAGAACGTAAAGAAAGGAAGGGTCTATGGAAAACACTATCGAAAGCAATGCAGCCTCAAGGGAATCGAATCCTACTCCCCCCGAGCCGGACATGTCATCGCGTGACACCGACGCAGGCTTCGACATCGAAGATTTCGTCCACACTTCCGGCGAGGGCTTCGGCAACGACCGCCCAATGGACGCCGATAACGGCTCGGTCGATGTGGCGGCGCTCGGCTCCTTCGCCGGTGCTCCCACCGTTGCTGGCAAGAAGATGTCCCGCAAGGAGAAGAGGCAGGCAAAGCGGGAGGTAGCACGCCTCAAGAAGGAGGCGAAGCTGGCCGAGAAAGAGGCCCGCAAGAGCTACACGTCCGTGAAGTCCCAGCTCAAGGACCGCGACAAGGAACTAACCTCGAAGACGGCGGATGCCCGCCGCAAACGCGAGGGCGCGAAGGACGTGGTGAACTACATCGGCTACAACCGCATGTACCAAGACGGCATCTGCGAGGTCGAGGAGGGTCTGTTCTCCTCCTCCATTTCCTTCTCTGACACCAGCTATCACTCCGTGCGCGACGAGCAGCAGAAATCCATGTTCTCCGCACTCACGCGCCTGTACGACCAGTTCGGCGCGAACACGCTGGTCCAGATGAGCGTCATCAACACGCCGCTGCTCAAGGAGGAGGTCGGCAACCGGAAGTTCTTCGATGTCGCCCGTCAGGGAAACGACGCCGCCCGCAATGACGCGCAGGTGTTCAACGACATCCTGAACGACAAGGTGCGCGAGGGCGTGTCCAACATACGTCGCAACCGCTACCTGACCTACTCGGTCACCGCCGAGACGGCGGACGACGCGGCACGCCAGCTCTCCCGCATCGAGACGGAATCCAGCCGCATCCTAAACTCCATGGGGTCCAAGGCCCACCTGATGAACGGCACCCAGCGATTATCTGTCATCCACTCGCTCCTGAACCCCTACAAGCCGTTCTACTTCGACTACCAGAAGGACATCTCCGCCAAGCGCGTGCAGACCACCAAGGACTGCATCGCCCCGACGCAAATTGACTGGCGACCGGACGGCATGTTCAACGACTGCTTCAAGCTGGACAACGGCGTGTACGGTCAGGTCCTTGTCATGAAGAAGTTCGGCTCCGAGCTTTCCGACCGCGCATTGGCCGACATCGTTGACCTGCCGCTCCCCATGGCGGTCACATGGTTCGTGCAGCCAATGGACAAGTCCAAGGCCATCAACTTCGTCCGCACCCGAAGCGCGTGGATTGACAAGGAGATAATCGAGGAGCAACGCAGCGCCGTGAACAAGGGCTACGACTTCTCCATCCTGCCGCAGGAACTCAAGTATTCCAAGGAGGAGACCGAGGACGTCCTTGACCACTTGCAGAACAAGAATCAGCGCCTCTACGTCTTCACCGGCCTCATCTACACTTACGCGGAGAGCAAGCAGCAGCTCGACGCTCAGGTCATGCGCATCATCTCAACCGCCCGCCAGAACTCCATCGAGGTGGACACCTACGACTACCGGCAGCGCCGGGGCCTCAACTCCGTGCTGCCCCTCGGCCACAACCACGTCGAGATAAGCCGCATGTTCACCACCGCGCAGGTCGCCATCCTCGTGCCCTTCGCGACGCAGGAGCTTGACGATGCCGGTGGAAACTACTATGGCCAGAACAAGCACTCCCGCAACCTCGTCATGTGCAATCGCAAGCGCCTGACAAGCCCCATGGGCTTCGTCTGCGGCAAGACCGGTTCGGGCAAGGGTATGTTCACCAAGACCGAGATGACCGGCACCATCTTCTCCAACCCGACGGACGAGATTTACGTCATCGACCGCGCCGGTGAGTACACGGCCATTGCCGAGCGCTACGGCGGCACCACCTACCACTTCGGCGTTGGCACCGACACGTTCCTGAACCCCTTCGACACGGTGTCCGTGGAGCACATGCCCCGCACCGAGCAAATCGCGTTCAAAATCGACGCGATGCTGGCGCAGGCGGGTGCCTCCGCAGCCGAGTCCGGTCAGTCCCTCTCCGAGGTTGACCAGTCCATTATCCAGCGCTGCGTGGAGCTTGCGTTCCAGCGTGCCGAGGAGCGCGGCGACGGCCTCCCTCCGACATTGCAGGACTTCTACGACATCGCCCTTGAGCAGCCCGAGCATCAGGCGCAGACCATCGCGCTACGTTACGAGCGCTTCGTCAAGGGGTCCATGGACTTCTTCAACCGCCAGTCCAACGTGGATTTCAACACCCGCATCGTGGACTTCAATTTGAAGGACCTGCCGGACTCCATGCTGGTCTTCGCCCTCATCAACGTCTGTGAGGCCGTGCGAAACCGCATGTACTTCAACGCGAAGCGCAACGTCCGCACGTGGCTCTACGTCGAGGAGATGCAGTCGCTCTTCGCCTACCCGACGGTGCTCAACTACTTCTCCCGCTTCTCCAACGAGGGGCGCAAGTTCGGCCTGCTGCTGACGGGCATCACCCAGAACGCGGTGGCGATGCTCAACAACGAGGCCGCGCAGAACATCGTGCTCAACGCCGACTTCATCATGCTTCTCAAGCAGTCCCCGCTCGACCGCATGCGTTGGGTGGAGCTGCTGAACCTCTCCGAGCAGGAGGAGGAGTGCATCGACGAGTCCGCCGAGGCCGGTGACGGCCTGCTCATCGCGGGCAACGCGCGAGTGCCGATTCGCGGCAAGTTCCCGTCGGGCAACGTGCTCTATGACTTGTTCAGCACGAACCCCAACGAGACAAAGGAGCTGAAAATCGGCTCCAAGAAGAAGGACGGCAAAGTTATCTAAGCCGGGAAAGGACGGTGAACGTCAATGAAGCCTTCTGATTTCGTATCGACATCCGGCCAAAAACAAGCCATGTCACAATCCGTGTTGCAGACGGAAATGACGGATGCCGTCAACACCGGAATAGTAGGACGCGCCGACAAGAGCGAGAAGTCGTTGAAGAGCGGTCTCTACTCGGTTGGCAAGAAGGCAGCAACGGGCGGTGCCGCCAGTGCCGCCCTCGCCGCCGTCACCAATGGAAGGAACGGCAAGACCGGTTCCGCATCTGGCGGGGCGTCCCCAAAAGGCAAGGCCGGAAAGGCCAGCGCCGCCGCCATGGTTCACGCCGCCGTCCATAGCGCTCTGGAAGGCTCCGAACTTGAGGGCGCTGATGACCTTTACAACAGCGGAAAGGGCGCGTACCGCGCCGGTCGCGCCATCGGCAGGCGCATCAGCGGTAAGTCCGGGTCCCTCGACATCAAGGGCGCGGTGAAAGGTGCCGGTAAGGCAGCCGCAAGGGGTGCGGTGAGCGATACCCTCCAAGGTTCAGAACTTGAGGGCATGGATAACGTCTATGACGGAGCGAGGGTCGGCTACCACGTCGCGAAAGGCGTGAAAAAGCACCTCGGCGGCAAGGACCCCCTATCATCGGACAAAAGCCTCGGCAAGCTCTCCGAGAAGAAATCCGCGAAGAAGGTAGCAAACACGGTCGAGGCGAAGCGCAAGGCTCAGGCCGCAGGGTACTTCAAGAGGAACGTCTATACCTCTGCGCATAATGTGCAGATGGCTAAAGAAACAGCCAGTGCAGCGAAAAGTGGTTTCCACCTCATCGCGTCAGGCTCGAAGGGCGGTTTCTTTGCTGCCATTAGCTCGCCTGCCGTTCTCCTCCTTATCGGGTTCCTCCTGATTTTCATTTTGTTGGCAGCCATTCTCGGCGGTGGCGCTAATGATGAGATGGAAAAGAAAAGTATTGGTAGCTTGAGTGGCGTCCCAGCAGAGGTCGCCACATACCTAAAAGGTCACGGTTATTCAAACGAAGGCATCGCGGCGATTCTTGGAAATATGCAGCAAGAATCATCAATGAATCCGGGAACGTCTGGTGATGACGGATATGGAACCGATTCGTTCGGTCTGATACAGCTTACCGGCTCCAACAAGAACAACTTCCTTCGCTGGTGTGCCAATACCGGCAAGATATGGAACTCGGTATCCGCGCAGATGGAGTGGTCATTTTCGGGCGAACTCGGAACTGGGTATTTCGCTGGGGATTGGTATGATGCCCTCGCGGAAACATATTATGAACTCGAAGATGGATATGAGCCTCGTTTCGGTAGCGACTATTATCGAAATGGCGAGGAAATGAAAACCTCCAACGATGTTGAACTCGCCACATATTCTTTCATGGCATGCCATGAAAGACCGGGTAGTAGAAAAAGCTACAATGATGATGTGTCTCGTCTCGACAAGAGGCTCGAAT
The DNA here is from genome assembly GCA_036297385.1 of Christensenellales bacterium. GTDB lineage: Bacteria > Bacillota > Clostridia > Christensenellales > Aristaeellaceae > Ventricola. The sequence continues at coordinate 6,721 of JAXJLD010000166.1, forward strand.
ACGCCCGAAACTTTCTCGCCCAATTGAATACCGGTCCAATTGGCGGCGGTCAAGATTATGTCAGCGCCGAGCAATGGCAGAAGGACATTGTAGATGCGTGCAATCGCGTCAGCTGGCCTGGTGCTTCCTTGTGCGCAACATGGACCAGCAATGTTTATCGCGCCGCTGGTTATCAGGTATGGGGAAACGGTAACAGTGTTCTAGGCCATCAAGGATATGGCGCAAGCTATTATCCCTCACGTGCAACAACGGACTTATCAGAAATAAAGGTTGGGATGCTGGTGTCAGCACAGTTTGGTTCAAATACCGCAGCAGGCAATACATACGGCCATGTGGGCATTTACATCGGTGACGGTATGGTCATGGACAGCGTAAACTCTGGCATTCGAACCATACCTCTTTCTGAGTGGGTCTCCCAGAACGGCAGAGGTTGGATTGTATGCGGTTACCCTTGGGATTGGCGATAAAAAAAGGAGAAAAAATACAAATGGAGAGCATTAAAACATTCATCAGAGAGCATCAAAAGGGGGCTATCATCCTACTCTTCATGCTCATCGTGTTCATTGGATGTTCCGCCGTCAGCGCCATCAACGTGGCTAAGCATCGTGCGGAGGAAGCAGCCGTACAGACAGATGAGGTACGAGACAAGGGAAATGCCTCCGATAATACCGACACCCCTCTATCTAAGGAACAGAAAGAAGCCATCAGCAACTACGATGATGAGACAAAAAACTTCATCGACACTCTTTCAGCTTCCGTATGGTCTGCGGGAGGTGGTCGTTACTCACTTCGCTTCTCCCGAGATTCGTATACCGAGTCTGTGAACGGTGAGTCCAACACCCATAGCTATGCCATCACTCGTATGGAAAAAACAGGAGACGGTTATGGTGGAACATATCGCACTATCGTCTTTGACACAGACACAGGTACTCATATCGTGACTTATGCGGATGGAAAAGGGTCTGCTGTACAGGATGTGAGTGGAAACATCGACAAAGATGATTCCTCCGTCATCTCAACCATCAAGAGCACATCCATGTTCGCCCAAAAAGATACCCCTTATGAAAGGGTCGAAACTGTCGAAGACATCAGCATCAAGGGATTGAATAGCGAGATAACAACACTTCTCGACGATAGCACCGATAAACTCATCGAAGAACTTAGCACGTGGTGCGCAGTCCATTATCCATCAGCTACCGAGGCGACATGGGAGAAGACTGCGGTCATTGATTATGAGACCGGCGTTGTCTCCACCAACTTCACCCTTAACACTGAGAACCCGGTCTCTATCGCCATCACATACAGCCTTTCTGACAAATCTTATGACTTCGAGTTGTAGTGTTGATGACGGAGCAGAAAGGATTGAGATATGAAAGAAAATACAAACAAGACAATCACCCGTATCAAAAGAAGGCTCCCTACTAGGCTCAATCCAGCCATCATCCTTCTAATCGCCGCATCTGTCACGCTGCTATTTCCTCAACCAGTTCACGCAGCGCCATTTTGGGAAGTCGGAACAAATCTCAAGAATATGGTTTGCGAATGGCTCCTCGACATGTCATGTTGGGGATTCAACTTGTATAACGACATCGCCATGAAAATCGGCAGTTCCGACATGCTCTCGGCACCATTCGACTCCCTGCTTGGTGTTAGCACCTATGAACTCACGAAGACCATCCATCAGACAGCTGTAATTCCTATCGCGGAATCTATTCTTGCGCTCTTCATGTTGGTTCAGCTCGTGAAAATCAGCCAACGCATCGACGCGACCGCGACCCTCCCAGCTGTAAAAGACATCGTGTTTCTCGCAGTCGTCTACGTGCTCATACATTGGTTCATTGTCAATTCGCTCGACATCATGCAGGCCATTTACAAGATAGCCGTTGACAACATCATTCCAGAAATCGGCACCGCTCAGAGCAATACAGGATTTTTCAATGGTGAACTTACCACTTCGAACATTCCTGATTCCACTTGGGATGAACTTACGATAGGAGGTTGCTTCTTAACGCTCTGCGCGTCTATTCTTAGCGTTATCGGAGGAGTCGTCGCCTACATGGTCGCATTCATCGTCGCTTATGCCCGTGCTTGGCAAATCTACGCCATGGCGGCATTCTCCTCCATTCCAATAGCCCTTCTGGGATTCGATGAGACCCGGCAGATGGGAATCGGATTTCTCAAGAATTTCGCAGCCGCCGTCCTCGCCGGTGCAGTGATGATGTTCCTTCTCGTTATCTATCCTCTCGCCCTCAGTACAATGACAACTGCAAGTGGTGTTACGGGAGGCGCATCCATTCTATTCCTGATTTCGATTCCGGCCGGTGGAACAGCAAGTCTGGCCTCGGCATCAGTTCTGATACTTCTTGAGTTCCTTGCCATTACATTTCTTCTCATCATCGCCCTCATAAAGTCCGGCGCTTGGGCAAAGGAGATTTTGGGCAGTTAACCACTTACCGAGAAATCAACACCATCAACCGAAAAGGGACGGTCTTTCGGCACCGTCCCTTTTCTTTAATAATATATTATTGGGCAATCGCAAGAGCCTTGGAAAGGAGCCGCCATGCCAAACTACAACGACGCACAGGGGGTCGCCGACCTCCTCTCCCAATTCGACTTCAATATCATCAGCGAGGGTCCGGGTGACTTCTCGACCCAGCACCGCAAGTACACCTGCGAGTTCAGCAAGCCCGGCATCGAGTCCTTCACCACCACGTACCAGTCCAACCCTGATGTCCACGGCCAGCCGACTGCGACGGATGTGTTCGCCGCGCTGGCGAGCGACGCGCTCGCGGTCGATGGCCGTCATATCGACGACTTCGCCGATGAGATGGGATTCGAGAAGCCGTCTCAGGCCATTCGCGCCTACGAGTCCTGCCGCAAGACCCTCGACTGGCTCAAGAACGATATGCAGCTCATGACCTCTGAAATCTCCGACATCGCGGAGACCCTTGACAACGAGCTTGATGAGGTAAAGGAGGAGGTCGAGCGCGTGCAGGCGGAGCGCAAGGCAAAGCATGAGTTCGAGCACCCGCCAGTGCCAGAGGGATTCACCTCCATCGAGGACTTGCAGGCGAGCCTCAACCTCGGCGAGTACGGCGACCGAATCACGGACTACACCGGCAATATCGGAGATGCCTTCAGTGAAATCGCCGATGGTGCGGTGGACCTCTACACCCACGACCTGCTCAAGTGGCTTCCCGATAACTACGAGTGGCTTGAGGAGGCGGATTTCCAAGGCCTTCTCGAAGGCTGCAAGGGCGACCTCATCAAGATGACCCAGATGGCCCAATACGAGTGCTTCACGCAGGACATGTACAGTCATCAGGAGGACATCGCCAAGTACGCCGCTCTCGAAGGCCTCGCAGCCGAAGGCGTGTACGCGCTGGCAGATGAGGTTTACGACGATGTGTTCGACGGCATCACCATCGACTTCAATGACAACAACATGGACATCGAGGACTTCGCCACCGAGGCGCAGACCGCGATTCAGGATGCCATGGATTCGCCACTCTACGATGCCCTCGGTTCAAACGATGAGATTCTTGAAGATGGTGAGCTGAGTGGCGACTTCGAGGCAATCAAGGAATCCGGTTACGATTTCCCGAATCCCTGCGCCATGAGCGCCGAGGCGGTCCGCACGGTCAACGAGAAGGGCTACGAGACCGCGTTCAACGAGTTCTGGAAGGAATTCATGCCAGATAAGGGCTACGAGGTCCCGACCGTCTCCGAGGCTGCCCAAGAGAACCGCGAGGCATCGGGCAAGCTCGAACAGGACAGTCATGACGGGCAGACGCCCGAGCGTGAGGATGAGCGTGCCGATGGGGACGCTGAGCATTAGATAAGACGATGACCGGGCGGCGCGGGTTCTTCTCGCCCGCCTTTTCACATGAGAACATCGGGCAGGACGCCCGTTAGGAAGGAGCATGGATATGGATAAGACACCGAAAGAGCGCATCGTCTTCGATGAGGGCGTGTATTACGGCGACGAGGGCAGCGAGATTTCCATCGAGGACATCACGAGCCGCGAAGGCATCACCGTGGAAGAGGTTCTTGATAGCTATACCGAGGAGGAGATATTCGAGAACGCGATGAACATGATGGACATCGACCGCTCCGAGGAACTTGCCGGATTGAAGGCGTTCCTAGACGGCTCCGATAGCCCGCTGTCCTCATACGACAATCCACTCGGCGGTAACCGCATCATTGCGCGAGGCTCCATCGGTCGCTGGGATGGCACGCGCCATGGCATGACCGCGTACAGGGATTTCGATGACATGATGGGCGGTCACGACTCCGTGTTCAAGGACTGCGAAATTGGTAAGGTCTGGGATGAGAACGGCAGCCTGTTCATCCACGGTTACCATCACGACGGCGGGGTCGATGTCGAGGTCCGCCAGCTCACCGATGCCGGTGAGGAGGCACTGGATGTCATCGAGGACGCGTGGGTCGGCGAGCCGTTCACCATTAACGACAAGGAATACGACGGCTCTTGGGAATCAGTGAACGCAGCGATGCGTGAACTCTGGGAGAACCCCGCCCTCTGCCCCTCACCGCGCTATATGGAGCTTGCATTCGGCTGCCCCGCAGTGGAGTACGAGGCACCAGTCATCGACCCGCTTCTCGAAACCGCCGAGTTCACATCATCCGCCATCATGAGCGCCGAGGTCGCTCCGGGTGCCGCGAGCGCGACCGTGCATGATGTCGCGGGTGTTCCCTATGAAGTCCCCGCAGATGTCCTCAACGGGTTGAAGGACGCTGTGCGCATCTCGGACCGCGCAGCGACTACCACCCTCTTCACCTCCCTCACCATCGCCGGATGGACGCAGAAGGGCGATGAGAGCGCCAAGGCCAGCCCGGTGAGCCTGAAAGCCGCCGCAAAGGAGGCACGCGAGTCATCTGCCGCGTTGGCTGCGCATGGGGCTTCCACCATCGACCTCGAACATGAGGTCGATAACGCCCAGAAAGCATCGGAAACTCTTTTCGATGCCGATGGCGACCGTTAGAAAGGAGGCGGCTCTATGGATTTCAACGACGCGACCGCGCTCATGCGTCTTGTTCAGGCAGTCGAGAACGACCCCTATGTATCGAGTGGGGCCGGTGAAGCCCTCGCGGACAAGGTGCGCGAGTTCATCGAGGATGAGGCGGAATTGGGCGGCTGGTACACTGAGCTGATGAATGCCATCGGCGAGGGTGAACCGACTTTCAGGGAGTGCGGAACCTTCACCGACCACGGCTTCGGCTTCCATGCGCAGGACGGCACGAGGACGGATTACGTCATAGGATGGCCCTTTGAGGACGGCGGTTGGGCCGTCCTCACCGGCAGTTACGACCTTGAGAGCGATGAGCTGGCGGACTACCATCTTCCCGAAGATTACCTGAACGGCCTGCTGTCCCGTTACGGCTACTCGTCGCTCGCCGACTTCAAATCCGTCAACGGGGAGGCATGGCGCGACGCGCTCACGGGAATCATCGCCGGGAATCAGGAAGCGAATCGCTTCGAGGTTCCCCACCTTTTCCCCGACCCATCAGCCGCAGAGCGGTTCTGCACTTATCAAGGCGTCCCCGGCGACCTGCTCCGCCCCGCCATGGAGAGGGCGCGGGCCGAGTACGAGAAGGTGAAAGCCCACCAATCTCCCGAGAAAGCCGTGTCCCTCAAGGGCGAGGTGGAGACGGCCCGTGGCGCTTCCGCCGCGATGGCCGATAACGGAAACCATTCAAATCGCGGGCAGTACGCCCGCTAGGAAGGAGGATTGCGACATGAAGGGCATGCTCATCCCGACAAACGGGAACCCGGTCGAAATCGACATCAAGGTTGATGAGGAGGGTTCGACGCTACACGACCTGCAACGCCTCGTCGGTGGGAACATCGAGCCGTTCGATGTCATCTTCGGCGAGGGCATCAGCCTCTACGTCAACGAGGAGGGCCTGTTCACCTGCCCGCCCAACGGCGCCGTGTACGCGACGAAGGGTATGGAGGAGGCCGGATACCTCTCCATGATGGTCTCCATGATGGATTACGGCTCACCGGTCAAGGAGGGAGAACTGTACTCCATTCTCTGCGGCGACCTCGTGGCCGTCGGGTTCGACTTCGAGACCGGAGAGAATCGCGACCTCTCAGCCGATGAGATGTCCCGCGTAGCCGACTACTTCACCGAGGTCAGCAAACCCGGCAGCGGCATCGAGGAGGTCATCGCAATCCGCATGGGACAGCACCGCGAGGAAGCCCGCTCGGAGGATGGCCGCGTCACCCTCAAGGGGGAGGCTCAGGCATCGCGTGCCGCCTCCGAGAAGCTGGCAGAGGGACGCGACATCGGCTCCCCGGCACGCGACGACCACTCCATCGTGTAGATATATAGAAAGCCATCATGGCAGAAAGGTAGGAAAACACCATGGCATACGACAAGAACATCCCCGACGTGCTGCAACTGCTGCGCCTCGACCTCGGTAACGTCGATTACACCGTGCCGATGGACACGACCATCGCGCGATACGCCATCGTCGGCGACTACTTCCCCCGCTACTGCATCGCGGATGTGGCCGACGATGCGGACACCATGGACGTCCGAGGCGCTATCGAGGAGACGATGCACACCATCCTCGACTATGGCGGCACGCCAGAGGATTTGCGCACCGCCATGGGCCTCGTGCCCGAGGCGGAAATCGACTCGGACATCATCGAGTCCGGTGAGTACGTCCCCGTAGACCTCGGCTACTGCCTCGACGGGCAACTCACGGGTTTCGAGGTGCTTCCACTCGATGAATGCGACATCAAGGACGTGTTGAACGGGCACCAGATTGAGAACGTCATGACGGCGCTCAACAACTTGCCCGTGAACCTGCGCCTGCCAGCAGCCAAAGTCCTCTCGCAGGGAGGCTACACCGAGTGGCAGGCATACCAAATCTGCAAGGCTTTCGAGGTAGGCGTCGATGCGGACGTCATCGCGGAGCGCATCGCGAACCCGGTCCTGAACCATGCCCAGATGCGCGAGCTTCGCCGCATCGCCGTGCATACCGACTTCGCCGACCACGATGCAAGCCCCTATAAAAAGGATGTCTTCAAGACGCTCTCGAACGGTGAGTACACCGCCGAGCATCTACATCAGGCTCGTGAGCTTATGAAAACCACTGCCATCCATGACATCGCGTTCCCTCGCGACTGGCTGAAACTCGACTCACGCCAAATGGAGGTCGTGCGTCACTCCCTCAAGTCCGATGTCCCCATGGACGCTTTAGAGGAATACGCGGACGGCACTTACACCGCCGACCACATGAATGTCATCACCATGGCGCTCACCGAAGGCATGGAAAAGCCGGGAATCGAGCGTCTGATGAACCATGACCTCTCCATGGAGCAGGTCTGGGGCTTCTATTCGGCCATCTCGGGTGGTCGCTTCACGAGCGAGCAGCTTGACGTGCTGTGCGACCCGACCAAGCCCGCCGAAGTCATGAACGCCATGCGCACCGGCATGACCTATGGACTGGATACCCAGACGGTGACGCGCTTCGCCGACGGCACCTTCAAACCCGGCCAGATGGAGACCATCTATCATGCCGCAGCCGACAAGAAGTGGGTCACAGATGAGATTCTTGATGTCATCGCCGACCCGCGTTACAGCGCGAACCAGATTGGCGCTCTTCATATCAGCGCCGCTCAGGGCGCGACCCTCGACGAAATCAAGCGCGAGAAGGAGGTCATGGGCATGTCCATGAACCTCAAGGACGATGCCGCGAAGTCCGGTTCCGTCCACGAGGCAGCCAAGGAATCCCGCGAGGCATCCGCCCAGCTCGGCTCTGAGAGCCATGGCGATAAGGCCGTCGAGCGCGAGGAGTTGGAGTAGAGAATAAGCGGTTTTCCACGCTTTCAATGGCCGGAGGGTTCTCAACCCGACCCGCAGGCTGTTGGAAGGGTGGAAAACCGCCCCAACTATACATATTGGAAACTATCAGACCACAAAGGAAGGAGGCCATATGCCAGATGAGATGAACAAGCGAGAGGTCATCCTGACCATCCGCGAGTACGAGAACTCGGTGGCGATGCCCGAGGGCGAGCGCGTCACCTACCTCGACCCGCGCGGCGGGGTGCATCTGAAAGACGGCGACGATAAGGCATCGGATTACACGGGGCACGCCGCGAAGTGCGCTGAGTACCTTCGCTTCGGCGATGAGGTCGATGCCGTCACCTGCGGGGAGTATCCCCGTTCCAGCGCGGTCAAGTTCTGCGATACGCCGGAGCTGTTCGTGCAGGCCGGGTTCCGCCCGCTGCCGATGCTCTACACCCAACGCCACCTGCGCGATGCCATCCGACCGAAGAGCAGCTACGACCCCCACCGCCATGGACTCACCGTTGAGCAGATGAAGCGCCTGCCCGAGCTGATGGAGCATCCCGTGATGCTCTGCGATAGCCCCGCCCGCGAGGACACCATGCTCGCGGTGCTGCGCGATGTGGATTGCGATGACCTGCCGCTCATCATGGCCGTGCGTCCCGATGGGCGCGGTTATTACGAGGCTGGCGAGATTGAGACCAACTTCATCTTGGCTGTCTACGGTAGGACGAACTTCCCCCGCTACTTCGACAACCTCATCACGCCCGATAGGGTCGTCTATTATGACGAAGAAAGAGGCCGGGAACTCAATGCACTTGCGAAGCTACACTTGCTTCGGAGCCACATCGTCGAACCCGACCTCAATAGGACTATTATACGCTGCCCGCAGTGCATAGTCAAGAGCGAAACCGCAGGTCAAGAGGGTTATCGGTTGGAATCGAAGGCCAAGGAGGCCCGTGCCGCGAGCGCAGAACTTCGTAAGAATGGCGCGGACGGGCGTGTTCAAGACAAGGGAGCGCGATAGCGATGGCTTACGGCGACGTGAAACAGAACTTCCCCAAGGGAACTCTCAACAGCTATTGGTACTATATCGAGCTGTGCCGCTTGCTTTTCCCCGACGAGGACGGCACTCAAATCGACAAGCTCCAGGAAGCGCTCATCCGCTATTCCCTCATAAGTCCTTGGCCGCTCCCAGACGGCGCTGACCCGGAACTCTTTATCGTCAGGTTCTTCGCGAACGAGCATGAGGATTTCTACTATTATCTCGGTCTCGGTCAAGGTCTTGAGCTGGGGTTGCATCTTGACAAGCAGAATGATGCAGAATTCGACTTGGAAGGGGCGATAGCTGCGAACTGCCTGAAACGCGCCCCGAAGAAAGACATACCCGCTCTCAGCAAGGATGAGCTACATAAGAAGACTCTTGCGGAGCGTTCCGATGTCATCGACTACCTTGAAGCGATGGGCGATGTAGACAAAAGGAGCATCATCCAAGAGACCGGCGCAAGCGCTGCGCTCATCGACAGCGTTCTGAGAACCCTCAAGGAGAACGAGCTTCTCAGGGTGAACAAGCGCAACCAAGTAGTGAACTTCGACGGTGCAGCCGCTAGGAAGCTGCTGCTGGAAGCTAAATAGGAGGACGCTTATGAACAAACTTGTAATCGCTGAGAAGCCGATGCTCGCTCGCGACATCGCACGCGCCATCTGCGGCAAGGAGGTGTCCGAGACTGCGCGGCTGCCCATCTCGGGCAACGGGTACACGGTCATCGCCTGCGCCGGTCACCTGCTCGAACTGGTGGAGCCGGATGCGGTGAACCCCGCATGGGGCAAACCATGGTCGTTGGACGTGCTGCCCATCCAAATCGACGATTGGGCGAAGGAGCCGACCGAGGACAAGAAAGACTTGGTGGAGCGCATCGACTCGCTTTTGCCGGAAGCCGAGTGCGTCATCAACGCCGGTGACCCCGACGATGAAGGCCAGCTCATCGTTGATGAGGTGCTGGACTACCTCGGCTACGAGGGAGAGGTGCTGCGCGTCTACGTCAACGACAACATCGAGAAGAACATCGTCAAGGCGTTCGAGCGTCTGGTACCCAACGAGCAGTGCCGCCCTGCCGGTGACGCGGCATACGCCCGCCAGATGGCCGACAAGTGCTTCGGCGTGAACGAGACCCGCCTTGCCACCAAGCGGCTCGGGGGCCTGTTCTCCGTCGGTCGCGTGCAGACCCCGACCCTCGGGCTGGTTGTCAACCGCGATGAGGCGATAGAGAATCACGTCACCCGGAAGTATTACGAGCTGACCGCCACCGGCGGCTGTGCAGACGCGTCGGGAGCACCGGTGTTCAAGTTCAAGCCGGACAAGGACATGTTGGCCGGTGAAAAGCACGTCTTCGACCGCGATGTCCTCGATGTCATCAAGGCGAAGCTGAACGGCTCGTGTATGTCCTTCTCCACGGTCATCTCGAAGAAGGGCGAGAACCCTCCCCTGCCCTACAACCTGACGGTGCTGCTCTCCGACATGTCCCGCCGCTACGGCTTCTCCGCATCGAAGACCCAGCAAATCACGCAGGATTTGCGTGATAAGTACAAGGCGATAACCTACAACCGCTCGGACTCCCAGTACCTCAAGGAGGAGCATTTCGCGCAGGCATCGGTGGTGCTTGCGCAGGCCATGGAGAACGTCGGGGCAACATGGCCGCTCGACTACTCCATCCACTCCAAGGCGTTCAACGAGAAGAACGTCACTGCGCACCACGGCATCATCCCGCAGGAGGTCAGCGTCCCCGTGGCCGACATGACCGGGGATGAGGCCAAGGTCTACACGGCCATCGTGGAGCGCTACGCCATGCAGTTCCTCCCACCCGCCACCTACGATGTGAGCACCAGCGCCTTCGCGGTCGATGGCGGGGAGTTCCAAGCCGTCGCGCGGCGCGTGCGCGAGGCCGGTTTCAAGGCCGTGTTCGGCAACGTCTCCGATGAGGACGGCGATGACGCGGCATCCGGCAACCCTTGGATTGACGAAGGCGACCATCGCCTTGAGCGCATCGAGTGCGCCGTCACCGAGAAGGAGACCGCCCCGCCCAAGCCCTACACGGAAGGCACGCTCATCGCCGACATGGCCTCCATCGCCAAGTACGTCACCGACCCGGAGGTCAAGGCCATCCTCAAGCAGAAGGACGACGGAAAGAAGGGCGAGCACGGCGGCATCGGAACCACGGCCACCCGCGCCTCCATCATCGAGAAGTTGAAGGAACGCGGGTACCTTGAGGACGTGAAGGGCAAGATTCGCTCCACCGAGAAAGCGCGCGCCTTCTACCATCTCCTGCCGCCCGAGATTCGCGGCGCGGACGTGACCGCCCGCTGGTGGCTCATCCAGCAGGACATCGCCGAGGGCAACGCGGATGTGAACGCCCTGCAACAGAGCGTCATCGAGGTCTTCAAGGGCCATCAGGACACCGCCTACGTCGGTGCGAGCATCGCGCCCAAGGCCACGGTCGTGGGCAAGTGCCCTCTCTGCGGCGCGGACGTGGTGCAGCGCAAGTCGAAGTCCGGTAAGTCCTTCTACACCTGCTCCTCGAACAAGAGCGAGAAGCAGGAGGACGGGACTTGGAAGCAAATCGCGGGCTGCGGTTTCAAGCTGCTGGGCTGGTGCGGCAAGACGTTCACGGCGAAGCAGGCTGCATCGCTGCTCGGAGGCAAGGCGGTGAAGCTCACCGGCTGCATATCCAAGACCACGGGCAAGACCTTCGACTGCAAGGCGAAACTCAAGAAGGACGGCTCGATAGAGCCTATATTCGATAGCAAGCCCAAGGGCAAGTACGGCAAGGCAAGGAGATAGCACATGGACATGGTGAATGACGGCAAGGACATCCGCCTCGACACGCCGCAGGCGGTCAAAGAGGCACTGGCTTCTGGCAAGGACCTCTACAACACCGAGACCGGAGAGTTCTGGTGGCTTTACAACGCAACGGACTCCATCGCAACGGCGACCATCCACCTCGACGACCCGAACCTGCTGGCAGTCATCGACAATCCCGACTTCGACCTGTATGAGGACATCGTGGGCGGGCTGAACTACACTGGTTACATCACCGACAGCATCGAGACCATCATCGAGGACGGTGAGGAGAATGCCCCGCTAATCGACCCACGCGATGAGGTGTTCGCTCAAATCGCCTCCGAGGACGGTTGGGTCATCGCGTCCCCCGAGAACGTGAGAAAGGCCGTGCAATCGCACATGGCTGAAAATGGGGCCGATGCCCCCGGAAAGAAGAACGGCATGGACAAGACCGCAGAAATCGCCGCGTGGAAGGAGAAACACGTCCCCATCGACCGCAACGGCGATGACGCGCTCGTGATGCACAAGATGGCCGACGGCAGCCGCGAGTTCATCGTCGCCCACGGCTACGATGAGGAGACCGGGCACTGGGGTCACGGCACCTACTACGACTCCCTCGCGAGCGCGGCGGCGGACCTTGAGGGACGCGCCATCTCCACCCCCGGTATGGAGGTCATCTGCCCCGACTTCTGGTACCGCGATGACATCGAATCCGCCCTTGAGGAAGCCGGTCTCGAAGTGAACGACGCGAACGTGGATGCCGCGCTCGAAGCCCTCGACCTCGACGGCGAACCGATTTTAAGCAATTTCCACGAACGCCTCGCCGAGACGGGCAACGAGATGATTGCAGATGCGGTGGACAACATCGAGCCGAACGGCGGCGACGGCGATTCCCCCGAGGCCTTCGTCGATAGGGGCATCTCCCTGAAAGCCGAGGCCGAGTCCATGCGCAGGGCATCTCAGGCGCTCTCCGCCGACGGCTCTGTCGATGAGCGTGAGCCTTCCTTCATCCCCGACCTCTCTTAGGAGGCACCGATGATGGACGTGAACTCGGGGTACATCGGCCACTCGATGTCACGACGCGCCGCCGAGGCTTACGAGGACGGCGAGATGCCCAATAGCAAATGGACGAAAAAAGCCATGGTCGCGGCCATCCAATCCTATTGTGATGAGTTCGACATGTCCTTCGACCCCGATGTGCTCAAGGGTATGCGCAAGGATGATATGTTCGAGCGGTTCTTCCACAAATCGTCGTGGCACCACACCTCCAAGTTCTTCAACGAGACGGATTTCTACAAGCTCGATGAGGATGCGGTCTGCGGGTCGTTCCGACCGATGACCGATGCCGAGGTCGCGGAGCGCGATGCGCTGCATAGACAGGCCATCGAGGAAGAGAGGGCCGTGCGCGAGGCCATGCGGGCTGCGAGGATTGAGCAGTTGGACCGTCATCGTGCATACCGAGAGGAGCATGGATTCGCCCCCGACACGGTGGCCGCGTTCGCCCATGAGCATCCCGAATGCTGCCATGAGCGCGTGAGCCGCAAGGGCAACCGCATACTCTCCTATATCGACTACCTTGGGCATGAGCAGGTGTGCCCCATCGACCGAATCGGCGAAACCCATCTCTACGGTTTCGATGCGACCGAACCGGGCAGCTTCGACAGGGCAATCGAGTGTCACCAGTTGCACAGTACGCGCGGAATGCCCGGTAACGACCGCATCACCCTCGGGGGCGAGGCTCAAGCCATGAAGGCCGCGTCAGCTGAGATGGCGGATGGTACGGAAAAACATGACATCGGGCTAGATGCCCGATAAGGAAAGGATGTGATGGAACATGCTCACCGATTACGAGCGCTATCAGCTCGAATGGATGATTGAACACGGGCACAGCCTCAAGGAGTTCGTGCAGGGACTCGACCTCGTTGACCGTGACGGCATCGACAGCCTTGAAGAGGCCTATGCCATCTGGGAAAACGACTACGGTTTCGGCGGTGAAGTCTTCTCCAACGAGCGCGAGTTCAAAGAGGAGGACCTACCAGCCATGAACGTCGGGGCGCATGGCGAAACGCTCCGCCAGATGGTCGCTGACACCAGCGAGATGCCAGTTAAGGCCGTCGAGCTAATCAAGGGCCTCTATGTGGTCGAGGGCGCTATGGCGCAGGACCATGGCATCGACTATCTTTTCGATAACATCGGAATCCTCACAGCCAGTGTCCGCGATATGCTCAGTCGCGAGGCTGAGCGCGGTCAGTGGGAGGGCCAATACAAGAGTCTCATCGACAAATGCGAGGAGATGCGCGGCGATGAGGAATGGGATTGCAGGGACACCGACACCCTCGTGGACGGCTTCGCGAAGGCCGTTGAGCACGAGGCGGATGCCGCATTCGAGGTCGCCCGCATCAAGGGCGAGCTGTCGATGTACAACGCCGCGTACTACAACCCCGAGACCGGCGACCTCATCGTGAGCTACCTCACCGATTACGAGGACCCGACGGTCGAGGTGTTTTCGTATACGCCTGATGAACTCCTCGACGAGATAGCGAGGCAGGGCGGTGATTTGGAGAACCTTGAGCTGACCGCGCACGACATCACCGCAGACGGCGATTACAGTCATCATGTCGCGACCTACCACTCGACCGACGAACTCGCCGAGTCCGGTATCTTCGGCAAGGGAAACCTCATGGATGTATCGGGGGAAATCTCCCTCGCCGAAACGATGTCGAGCCTGAAATCTGACAAACCCGTCCCCGAAGGTCTTCTGAATATCGACAACGTGCGCGAGTGGTATACATCCGCCTTCCCCAACGATGAGCTTGGGGCCGAACTCAACCCCGACCTTACCTTCGAAGACGCCCTCGCGGCGATACCGTCGGGTACCGGCTTTTACGATTCCATCGGCGCGGGCGATTCCGTGGTGCGCGAGCGCGTCTTCGAGGAGCTGTGCAACCGCTATGGATACACCTACGATGAGGTCTATGATAGTTGGCTCAATGAGTCTCCCTTGCCCTCCCCCGCCATCTCGCAGCAGCCCGAGAAAATCGCGGTGGCGGCGGGCTACCGCTTCAACCTCGTGGACACGCGTGAGACCTCCGGCATCGACCTCAAGGGCTGCGGCACCGTGGTTACCGTGGACGGCCATGATTACGATGTAATGAAGGGCGCGACCTACGAGGACTCCCGCAAGGTCGATGACCTGCTCGACTCCCATGGGGACAGGCCCATCTCCGATTACCGCAAGCGTCCGCAGGGCATGAGCCTCAAGCAGGCCGTGAGGGAGTCCCGCGAGGCATCCGCCAAGCTCGCCGAGAATAACAGCGGCACCGATGCACCCGATGGCAAGGATGAGCGCTAGGAGGGATGCCAGATGGGACTTGAACGCGACACCTATCTCGACGCGGATGACATGACCGTCTCCGTCACCCAATCGCTCCTCGACGTGCAGGCACCCTCGCATGACGATGGCGATGCGCATGAGGATGGCCGTGCCGTCCTGCGCGAGGCGGTTCAGGTGACCTCGCATGGACGCGTGGTGTCCAGTGCGGTGCAAGAGCGCCCGGTCTCCATCCACGGGGAATCGACCCGCGCCCGCGCGGCGGCTGCCGCGTTGACCGCGCATGTGGATGCCGAGGATGAAGTCGAGGAAAAGGACGACAAGCGCAGGAGCCGTTAGGGCAACCGCTACCCAGATGGTGTGGTTTCCCTTCACCACCTGCCGATTGATATACAATATAGGGTGTCTTAGGCACTCTATGGACAGAAAGGATGAGTGATAGACATGCCAGAGAACGCGAAGTACGCCAACGTCAAGATGCCTGCGGCGTTCCTCACGCCGCACGAGTTCACCGCCAAGGACGGTCGAACTTTCGAGAAGGCCTACGTTCATTTCCCGGAGGGCACCAAGGTCAACGGCATCGACCTCGGCCACTACTCCTGCGACGTGTTCCTCAACGAGCGCATGAAGCAG
Source organism: Christensenellales bacterium (assembly GCA_036297385.1). Taxonomy (GTDB): domain Bacteria; phylum Bacillota; class Clostridia; order Christensenellales; family Aristaeellaceae; genus Ventricola. The sequence continues at coordinate 22,343 of JAXJLD010000166.1, forward strand.
CAGATGCTCTCCGGCGAGCAGGTCACCATCGGCTTCAAGGCCGATGAACCTGTTCAGGTCTGGACGGGCAAGGCCGGTGATGAGCAGAACCCGTACAAGAAGTACGAGGTCAAGCCTTGGGATTTGGTCAAGGGCCTCAAGGCAGCCAACGAGGGCTTCAAGGCCGAGAAGGCAGCTGAGCGCGAGGCTGCCAAGGAGCAGGGCGCGACCCTCAAGGGCGAGTCCGAGCAGATGCGCGAGTCCTCCGCCAAGCTGGCCGGGGACAACACGCCCGAGGAGCACGCCAACACCCGCTAGGGTCCAAGGAAGGGGGAATACGGTAGATGAAGGTCGAGGTGCTTTTCAAGAGCCACCGCTACGAGGAGTTCGATTCGTCCACGCAGACGTGCTCGGAGCCGTATCGCGGCAAGGGGCTGAACGTCCTCACCGACTGGAACCTCTATCTCGGCTCCCTTGAGGAGAACGGCATCATCCTCGTGCAGCACTGGTATGACGGGAACCCGGCATCCTCCCAAGGCAAGGTGACCTTGGAGGGGGTCGAGGTTCCCGCCTCCGTGCGCAAGGTCGGGTGCGCCATGCTGCTCGTCTCCCCTGACGAGCTGGACGAAATCGTGTGGCTCAAGAAGGACGGCGAGAAGCTACTTTGGCGCGAGGGCGAAGACCTCATCAACGGAGAGCGCTTCTTCGCGCAGGAGCAGCTTTGCTACTCCGATGAGACCACCAAGTCCATCAACCGCCGCGCCGTGGCGGTCTACGATTACCTCGCGAACGCCCATCCGACATGGGACGAGGAGGAGGTGGCCGAGAGCATGGGCTACACCGCATCGGCCATCCGCCGCATCCGAGATGCGGAGCTATGCCAAGACCCCGAGTTCATCGAGGTCGAGGACGAAGATGACACCGAGGAGGCCGACGTGGATGCCGAGGGCGGTATCGGCGGCTACAACTTCGGTTAGAGATAGCAATCAGGCAAACCACCAAGCAATCAAGAAAGGAGTCTTTCATGGAACGAATCTTCTGCAAGATTAAACGCGTGAAGCGCAAGCTCGATGGCAAGCGCATCACCGCCAAAGTCATGTCAGCCGTGCTCATCGCCAGCTCCATGCTCAACGCGTTCGCGCCCGTCGCGGCATACGCAGCCGAGCCGGAGCTTGCGACCGTCTCGCTCTCCGAGACCCAGCATGGCAAGCTCTCCTTCGACGGCACCGAGGACATGACTCTGGCCGTCGAGGTCGGCACCGATGTCACGGTGAACGTCACCCCGGATGAGGGGTACTTCTCCGACGGCATCACCGTGTTCAAGGGTGAGGAAGACGGCACCGCCGTCGATGTCAAAGACGGCAAGGCCACCTTCACCGTCGAGGGAGACACCATCGTCACCTCCACTTTCTATGAGAACGGCAGCGTCGGTTCCGCAGCCTTACAGCCCGTCGAGGTCGATGAGGGAAAGGCCGTCACCAGCGTCGAGGGTTATATCCGCGCCCACGCGGATGCCAAGTACGTCGGCGAGGGAGATGAGATGTCCCGCGCGGACGTGCTCACCGTGACCACCAACGTCATCGACGGCAACAAGCTCCCCGAGGGCACGCTTGATGCGCTCTGGGCAGATGACGATGGCGACGGAATGTCTGACCACTGGGAGGCCATGCTCTCGCAGGCCACCTCTCATGCAGTGCTCTTCGAGGTTGACCCGAAGGCGGACTACTATGTGGGATGGGTTGGCGCTGACATCTCCGGCGCGAAGCTGACCGAATGGCTCGCCGCCGAGAACAATGCTGACGCGAAGATGCGCGAGGGTTTCATCGTGGACGAGGCCACCGGTCTCGTGTACGTGCCCAAGTCCTACACCGAGAAAAACGACAAGGGCGAGCCGGTTATCGCCTCCTCCCGCATCCAACTCGTCTACACCACGTCTGACAAGGCGGCTGAGGCTTCTTTCGACTTCGACAGCGATGCCTCCGATGTGAAGGGCGATGTGGCCGATAAGGGAAAGATTTCCGTGCCGGTCAGCTCCGCCATCACTCGCGTGACACTCGCCAATGACGGTGATGCTCGTGATTCCATCAACGGGCGCACCATCGACAGCGTGACGGTCAACGGCATCGAGTACACGCCCGACATGGGCATGTGGCAGTATGATGCCGAGACCGGTTCTCTTGAGTTCGCCATGGCCCCCGTCGGCATCCACGCCATGAGCGTCAAGATGTCAGACAACCTCGGTAAGGGCATCGCCAGTTTCTTCCGCATGCCCGAACCCCGCATGTCGCTGAGCAACATCGGTACCATCGAGTTCAAGAGCGCCCCGCAGGTCGGGCAGACCTTCCGCACAAGCGGCGTGAACCATTACCGTGCGAAGGGGATGGGTAGTGGGTACACCCACCCCGCCGTCGAAGGCAACGGCAGATGGGAGTCGAAGACACTTCAACAAGCCATGGGCTGGCAGGGCGTGGACTTATCGCAGCTTAATACCACCGGCGCGAGCCTCATGCGCGGCGCTGACATCGCCGCACAGGACACCGGTACGGTCAAAATCACCAATGACATGCACTTGGCCCTTCTGTGCTGCCATGCGGGAACTCAGCTCGACCCGAACTTCAACAGCAATCCCGGCTGGAACAATCTTAATGACACCGATGGCGATGGTAACGAGTGGACTGACCGTTACGGTCAGCAGTTCCGCGTGTTCCAAGTCTCAGCAGGTAAGGCAATCGTTGCTGTTGTCTGCCCCACAAGTCACACCCAGCCCGGTGCGGGCTTCTTCGAGATTGACTGGCGCGTGGTCGCCGGTAAACTGAGCATCCACAAGTCCAGTGCCAACCCCGGCATCACCGACGGCAACGACTGCTACTCCCTTGAGGGTGCGGAATTCACCGTCTACAACGCGGCCGGTCAGTCCATGGGCGTGCTGCGCACCAACGCCAACGGCGACACCAACACCCTTGAGCTTCCCGAGAGTACCTACACGGTGCGCGAGACGAAGCCCCCCAAGGGCTATCTGCCCGCCCCCGACCAGCAAATCACGGTGCGCGGCGGTCAGCAGACAACCGCTCAGGTGACGGATATGCCTTCTGGCGACCCGATGCGCATGGCCGTCGGTAAGTACGACGGAGATACGGAGTACAAAGCCAACAACCTGCCGCAAGGTTCCGCCTCCCTTGAGGGCGCGGAGTTCACCGTCGAGTACTTCGACACCGTGGATTACGATAACTACGATGCCCTCAAGAAGGCCGGTGTGAAACCGACGCGTTCTTGGGTATTCAGAACCAATGCCAATGGCATCGCTAACTTCACAAAGAATGATTTTGTTTCGGGCGATGAGTTCTATCTGGATACCAACGGTAATCCAACAATGCCTCGTGGTTCCGTTGCCGTGTACGAGTCCAAAGCTCCTGTCGGCTACAAGCTAAACGATGATGTGAGTTTCCAGAAGATTCAGGACGACTATCTTTCTGGTGTCACGACCTTCAATCTTCCTGAAATCCCGGAGACGGTGATTCGCGGCGGCGTGTCCGTCCAGAAGCTCGACTCCGAGACCGGGCAGACCCCGCAGGGCGGCGCGTCCCTTGAGGGCATCACCTTCTCCATCATCAACGACAACCCCAACGCGGTCACGGTCGATGGTAAGAGCTATAATCCCGGCCAGACGGTGAAGAACATCGTCACCGACAAGAATGGCGTTGCGAAGACCCCCGCGAATTGCCTGCCCTACGGCAAGTACATCATCCGCGAGACGGCCACCAACGACGGTTACCTCAACACCTCCAACGAGATGCGAGTGACGGTCTCTGAGGACGGTAAGATGTACTCCTTCAACGCCAAGGACGACATCGTTCGCGGCGGTGTGGAGATAACCAAGCACGACATCGAGACCGGCACCGGCGACCCGCTCGGCGGCGCGTCCCTCGACGGGACCCAGTTCCAAGTCAAGAGCCTCAACGACAAGCCCGTTATCGTGGGCGGCGTGACCTACACCAAGGGTCAGGTCATCCAGCCCCTCCTCACCATCGAGGACGGCCATGCGTCCTCCGACGCGCAGTGGCTCCCCTTCGGCCTCTACTCCATCCAAGAGGTCAAGGCCGGTGAGGGCTACCTGCTCACCGACGGCGAGGAGCACCGGTTCCGCATCTCCAAGGACGGCGCTCTGGTCAACCCATTCGACGGGGCGTTCGAGAATCAGGTCATGCGCAGCGACCTTGAGTTCACCAAGAAGGGCGAGGACGGTCAGGACCGTCTCGCGGGCGTCGCGTTCAAACTCACCTCCAAGACCACCGGCGAGAGCCATGTGGTCGTGACGGATGAGAACGGCTACTTCTCCTCCGCCTCCTCTTGGAATAAGCACACCCATGAGACCAACGCCAACGACTGGGCGCTGGATACCGAGGGTGTCATCGACAGCTCCAAGCTGGACGCCACCGCAGGCGTCTGGTTCGGCGGCACCACGCCGGATGACTCCAAGGGCGCACTGCCCTACGACACTTACCTCATCGAGGAGCTGCGCTGCACCGCCAACGAGGGCTACCAGCTCATCGAGACATCGGTCATCGTGAGCCGCGACGGCAAGGTGTACGACTTCGGCACCCTCACCGACGTGAAGGCGTCCATCACCACCAAGGCCTACGACCCGATGGACGGCGATTCCCTCGTCGGCATGGGGGAGGTCAAGGTCTCCGACAAGGTGACCTACGCCAACCTCTTCCCGAACCGCGACTACAAGCTGACGGCGGAGCTTCACGACTCCGCGACCGGCGATGTCCTGCTGGACGCCTCCGGCCACCCCATCACTGTGGAGAAGCGATTCACGGCCCAGTCCCCCACCGGGTTCGAGGTCGTGGAGTTCACCATCGACACCATCGAGCTGGGCGGCAAGACCGTGACGGTCTACGAGCGCCTGTACGATGAAGGCGGCTCCCTCATCGCCGAGCACGCGGACAAGTCCGATGTGAACCAGCAGGTCACCGTCATCGAGCCTGAAATCGGCACCACCGCCGTGGATGCCCATGACGGCGACAAGAGCGTTGCGACCGACGACAAGGCGACGGTCACCGACCGCGTGGCCTATAAGAACCTCGTCCCCGGCAAGGAGTACGCCTTGAAGGGCACCCTCCATATCAGGAAGACCGACGGCGAGGGGAACATCACCGGCGAGCCTTTGAAGGTGGACGGCAAGCCCGTGAAGGCGGAGACCGTCTTCACGCCGGACGCGCCCGAGGGCACCGTCGATGTGACCTTCACCTTCGACTCCCTCGCCCTCAAGGACAAGACCAAGCTCGTCGCCTTCGAGAGCCTTGAGCACGACGGCCATGAGCTTGCGACCCATGCGGACATCGAGGATGAGGGCCAGACCGTCACCATCCGCAACCCCCGCATCTCCACCACAGCTCTCGACGGCATCGACAATGACAAGAACATCGTCACCGACGATGAGACGGTCATCATCGACACCGTTTCCCACGAAAACCTCGTCCCCGGCAGGGAGTACACCATCAAGGGTTCCGTGCAGGTGAAGGGCGAGAAGGACGGCGAGGCCGTCGCGAAGCCCCTTGAGGTCGATGGCAAGCCCGTCACGGCTGAGACCACCTTCACCCCGGAGAAGTCCGACGGCACCGCCAACGTGACCTTCCGGTTCAGCTCCCGCGACATCGAACCCGGTACCGAGCTGGTCATGTTCGAGTCCCTTGAGCGCGGCGGCAACGTGCTCGCGACCCATGAGGACATCGGGAACGTCAACCAGACCGTCACCGTGACCGCCCCGGCAATCTCGACTTCCGCACGCGATGCCATCGACGGCGACAAGGATGTGGTCGTGGACGATGTGACCACGGTCATCGACACCGTGGAGTACCGGAACCTCGTCCCCGGCAAGGAGTACACCCTGAACGGCAAGCTCCACTCCAAGAGCAACGGCAAACCCCTGATGGTGGGCGACAAGCCCGTCACTGGCCAGACCACCTTCACGCCCGAGAAGGCCGACGGCAAGGTCGAGGTGACCTTCACCTTCGACTCCCGCGACCTTGAGGACAAGACGGACATCGTGGTCTTCGAGAGCCTTGTGCGCTCCGGCACCGAGATTGCATCCCACGCCGACATCGACGATGAGAACCAGACCGTCACCGTGACCCATCCTGAAATCGGCACCACCGCCGTGGATGGCGCGGATGGCGACAAGAACGTCATCACCGATGACACCACCGAGGTCATCGACACCGTGGAGTACACGGGCCTCATCCCCGGCAAGGAGTACACCTTGAAGGGCACCCTCCATGTGAAGGTGACCGATGAGGAGGGCAAGGTAACGGAGAAGCCCCTTGAGGTGGACGGCAAGCCCGTCACCGCTGAGACCACCTTCACGCCCGAGAAGGCCGACGGCAAGGTCGATGTGGTGTTCCACTTCAACTCCCTGACCATCCCCCACGACACGGAAATCGTGGCCTTCGAGTCCCTTGAGAAGAACGGCGTCGAAATCGCCGCCCATGCGGACATCGAGGATAAGGCGCAGACCGTCACGGTCAAGCACCCGTTCATCACCACCTCCGCACTGGACGGCATCGACGGCGACAAGAACATCGTCACCGATGACGAGACGGTCATCGTGGACACCGTGAAATACTCCGGCCTCATCCCTGGCAAGGAGTACATCTTGAAGGGTGCCATGCAGGTGAAGAAGTCCGATGAGGACGGCAACCTCACGGCGGAGCCTCTTGAGGTGGATGGCGAGCCGGTGACGGCTGAGACCACCTTCACGCCTGAGACCGCCAGCGGTGAGGTCGAGGTGACCTTCACCTTCGACTCCCGCACCATCGCCGACAAGACGGACATCGTGGTCTTCGAGTCCCTTGAGCGCACCGGTGTTGAAATCGCCAGCCATACGGACATCGAGGACGGCAAGCAGACCACCACGGTCACCCGTCCGCAAATCGGCACTACCGCGCTGGACGGCCATGACGGCGACAAGAACGTCGTGACCGACGGCAAGACCACGGTCATCGACACCGTGGAGTACAAGAACGTCATTCCCGGCAAGACCTACACCTTGAAGGGCAGCCTCCATGTGAAGGTGACCGACGAGGAGGGCAACGTCACGGAGAAGGCTCTTGAGGTGGACGGCAAGCCCGTCACCGCAGAGACCACCTTCACGCCCGAGAAGAGCGACGGCAAGGTCGAGGTGACCTTCACCTTCGACTCCACCGGCATCCCGCAGGACACCGAGATGGTCGCATTCGAGAGCCTTGAGAAGAACGGCGTCGAGCTTGTGGCCCACGCCGACATCGAGGACGGCAAGCAGACCACGACCGCCCATGTGACGGGCATCTCCACCACGGCCACCGACGGCCTCGATGGGGACAAGAACGTCATCGCGGATGCGGAGACCACCATCACCGATGATGTGGCCTACGAGAACGCCCTGACCGGCATCGGTTACACCATGACCGGTATCCTCATGGATGCCGAGACCGGCCTTCCCATCCTCACGGGCGATGGCAGCGAGAAGTACACCGAGGCGGATGTCGCGGCGTTCATGCAGCAGCTCCTCGACGTGCTCGGACTCTCCGCGCAGGATGAGGATGAGGGTATCGCCGACATCGTGGTCTCCGATGAGACCGCCGAGGACGGTTCGGTGAAGAAGTCCCAGACCGTGCGCGTCCATGCGGACGGCACCTTCGAGGTCATCGACACCACCTATGAGACCGATGAGGACGGCCTGACCTCCGCCACCGTGGACGCATCCGGCAAGGTTGGCTACGATGCCCTGACCGATGAGCAGAAGAAAGCCGTCTCCGACGTGGCCGTGCTCAAGGACTCCGGTATCGTGCTCAACTACTCCGCCACCGGCGAGCTGCCGGTGTCCATCGACATGGATGCCCTCGGCAAGTTCATCGCCGACAACGAAGACCTCATCTCCCATCTGGTCTACCAGACCGCCGAGTTCACCCCGGAGAAGTACGACGGCACCGTGACCATGGACTTCCACTTCAACGCCAACGATGTCATCGACCGCCTCGGCGGCGAGACCAAGGACATCGTGGTGTTCGAGGTCATGTCCAAGAACGCGGTCGCGGATGAGGAGGGTTCCGCCCCCGTCATCGTCGCCTCCGAATGCGACCTCGACTCCGAGGAGCAGACCGTGAACCTCGTGCCCACCGTCATCGGCACCACCGCCACGGACAAGTCCGACGGCGACCACACGCTGATGGCCGGTAAGGATGCGGTAATCACCGACCGCGTGACCTACGAGGGCCTGATTCCGGGCAAGGAATACACCCTCAAGGCGACGCTTATGGACAAGAAGACCGGCGAGATGCTGTCCATCAACGACCAGCACGTCACCGCCGAACTCAAGTTCACGCCCAACAGTCAGAACGGCACCATCGACATCGACCTCGGCAAGTTCGACGCCTCCTCCCTCGACGGCCACGACCTCGTGGTGTTCGAGGAGCTGTACAAGCAGACCGAGCAGGGCAACGAGGCCACCGAGGTTCTGGTCGCCGAGCACAAGGACCTCGACGATGAGGGGCAGACGGTCACCGTGACCACCACGCCTCCCGGCGGGTTCTTCGGCAAGACCGGCGGCAACGACTTCTTCATCGTGGTCTCCATCGCGGCACTCGCCGTGCTCGCGTGCGGCTGCGCCTACTACGGCATCAAGAACCGCCGCGCCGCGAAGGCCGAGGATGCCGCAGTCGATGAAGGCGGCGACACTGACAACGGGGATGTCTCGGGCGACTCCGAGGCCTAACCTACTGCACATGCTGCGGGTGCTCCGTCCATGTAAATGGGGAGCGCCCGCCCTATCCCAGAAAGGGGGACACCCATGGATGACAAGAACCGTCTGAACGACGGAGAGAAACCGCAGACCCCCGCCGACCGTGAGGCCAAGGCCAAGCGTCGCATCCTCGTCGGTATCGCGACGGGTGCCCTGCTCGTCGCCGGTCTCATCACCGGCGGCATCTACCTGTCCGGCAGGCAAGGCGACACGCCCGCAGCTCCCGGCTCCGGCACCCCGACCGGCCAACAGGAGCAAGTCGATGGCGAGAAGCCCTGCGAGCACGACTGGACGGTCACCTACAAGACGGTGCATCACGACGCGGTGACCCACACCGAGAACGTCCCACCGGTCTACGAGACCAAGACCAGCTACCACACCGTGTGCAACGACTGCCAGCAGACCATCGACGGCATCGCCGATGCGCATATCAAGGACACCGGTCACTCCGGTTACTCAACCAACGTGCCCATCACCGGCGAGGTGCTGGTAAGCGAGGGCTTCACACGCGAGGTCACCGATTCCCCGGCCTACGATGAGTCCGTGCCGGACAAGCTCGTCTGCACGCTCTGCGGCGAGGAGAAACCGGCGACTGCCGAGTAGCGACCCTCTCCTTTTCAAGACCCGGCATCCTGCAATCGGGGTGCCGGGTCTTTCTCATGGAGACGATTCAAAAGCCAGAAACGACGGATGATATGATTAGAAGCTAGGAGGTGAACGGAATTGAAGAAGAGAACGAAATCGCGCATAGCTTTCGCGGCCTCAGCTGTCTTCCTGCTGAGCGCCGCAGCGATGTTCGCCTTCCTCCTCTATTGCAGGCAGGCGGCGCATACACCGCCCTCGCCAGACGCGGCCCACGAGTCCATGGTGGAGGACGGCGATGGGTTTCCTGCGGTCGATTGGGATTACTGGCAGGACATCAACCCGGATGTCATCGGCTGGGTCACCATCCCCGGCACCACCGTGGACTCCCCCATCCTTCAAGCTCATGGAGACGCCCCCGGCTATTACCTCAAGCACGACGTGTACGGCAACTACAACCCAGCCGGTGCCATCTACCTTGATGCTGATTGCGAGGAACTGGGGCTGTCCAGCCGCAACGCCGTCATCTTGGGGCATCATTTCTGGAACGACAAGAAGGTGGCCCCAATGGGTACCGTCGCCGATTATAAGGATGTAGACTTCGCCCGCGAACACTCCCTCGTCCTCATCCAGACCCCAAATACGAAGATGACCTACGAGGCGCGGTTCGCGCAGATAGTCAACGGTCGCGAGCGCAATAAGCGCATCGACTTCGAGGGCGAGTCGGACTTCCGTGCATGGTACGGCGAATCGCGTGCGAACGCCGCCATGGTGCTCGATGCCGAGACGGAGCCGGAACAGGTCATCTCGCTCGTCACCTGCTCCTACAACATCTGGGTCGATAACGAGCGCACCGTCCTCGTCACGAGTATGCAAGAAACGGCCAAGAATCAAGCCGAAAATACGCAAATCGCACCAGACGCATCCTGAGCCTTCTGGCGGCAATCCGACATACGGCTGGCATCAGCATAGGCCCGACCCTCTCAACGCCCCGCAGACGCGATTCTGCGGGGTCGTTTTTCTTGCAACCTTCTGAAAATCAGCATCGGGTCGCCGTCCATGCGCGTTGATATAATGATGCCAACGGCTGACGCGGAAAGGACTGAAATGAAAGAGCAGAAGAAATCGAAGTCGCTTGAAATCGTGGAGAAGCAACGTGCGCTCGTGGTCGAGAAGATTATCGAGGACATGAAGCGCGACGGACTCCATTGGTCGGAACCCTACATCCCCTCCCTCAGCCCGCATAACCCGGTATCCGGCACGGTGTATCAGGGCGGCAACCGCTTCCATCTCGGTTTCGTCGGCTACATGCGCGGCTTTTCGGACAACCGCTGGTGCACCTTCAACCAGATTCGCGATAGCGGCTGGCATCTGAAGAAAGGTGCCAAGGCCGCGCTCATCGAGAAATGGCGCGAGTTCTCCATACGCGAGGAGAACGAGGACACGGGTGAGAAGGAGGTCACCGGCCACTACCTGCGTTGCGTTGGCTATTGGAACGTCTTCAACGCCAGCGAGATTGAGGGCATCCCCGCCCCACCGGTACCGGAGCATGTGAGCGACCGCACCGCCGCCATCGCGGACGACCTCATCCTCTCCTCCCGCTGCCCCATCGTGGAATCCATGCGCTATCAGGGGAGCGCCGGTTACGCCCCCGGCTCCGACCGCATCCTCATCGCCCCGCGCGAGACCTTCCTATCGGATGAGACGTTCACCCGCGTGCTCCTGCACGAGATGACCCATTCGACCGGGCACCCCTCCGCCCTCAATCGCGGCTGCAACACTGACTTCGGAAGCCCCGAGTACGCGCAGGAGGAGCTTGTGGCAGAACTCGGCTCCCTTTTCCTCTCGGCGGACCTCGGCATCCAGAACATCGACTACGAGGGGGAGCATTACGAGAACCACGTCTCCTACCTGCAATCGTGGATGCACGCGCTGGAAGACGACCCATCCTACCTGTTCAAGGCTGCGGCGAAGGCCGACAAGGCGGGCACCCTCATCATCGGGCGGTACAACGATGTCTTGGAGAAGCGCCGTGACCGCGACGTGGAACGCGCACCCGAGCAGGTGTCCCTCAAGGGAGAAGTCGCGGCCATGAAGGGCGCGTCGAAGAGCCATGATGAGCAGGCCAAAGCGCCTGAAATCGCGGTCTCCGCGCGGTAGAAAACAGTTGTGGAAATGGCTAAAATGTAGTATAATAGTAGTGTAGAAAGCTATCAACCTTTAGATATAGGAAGGGACTAAGAGAGAGGTGAAGTAGGATGAAATATACGCTGAAAGTGATTGAACCGACTCCATGGAGCTTCACCATCGAGTTCGATGAGGACAAGGCGAAGCGCAACGGGTACGACATTCAAACCCTCTACGACTACACCGACAGGAACGTCTCTAGATACGGATGTGTCCGCATCGCGCAAGGGACTTGGAGGGCGGCGGAGGGCAACGAAGTCGAGTCCCAGTGCCTCGCGCTGTCGCTGCTGTCCAGAGCAGGATGGGTCATGCGCAACATCAAGTCCATGACCGCCTTCGAGGACGACTGCGATGAACAAGTTGATTACCTTGATGTTCTGCGCCGTAACAATCCAGAGCGCTTATACGCATGACGGCGATGATGCACCATGTCGCACAAACGCAAGGCGTTCAATTTCGATTTGGATAACGGGAAGTTGGAGGAGTTATATCCCTCTCCTTCTGGCAGTACCACGAGCTACAACAACGCATGGCTGAAAATCAAGGCTTTCATGGAGGCAAACGGATTCGAGCACTCCCAGTATTCGGGATATGAATCCATCCATGGAATGTCCTATGCCGACGCGTTCTCGGTTTTGGAGAGACTGCAAGAGACGTTCCCATGGTTCAGGGAATGCGCTCAAGCTGCCACCCTCACCGAAATCGGCAAGCGCCATGATGTCCTTGAGCATCTTGACCATATCAATGATGAGATGGAACTTCCAGATGAGCCTGAACCTCATGTATCCCTTCAATCTGAGATGAAGGTCATGAGGGAGGCGGCTAGGGCATTAGATAGCAACAGCGGGCGGAATCAAGGACCGCTGGTAAAGAATTACGAACGATGATGAATAAGCGAGGTGAGGAAAGATGAAATACGAGATGCTTGATGGACGTTACAAAGTTCCCGTACTGACAAAAGAATGGAAGGCGATGTGGTTCGTCCTAGGAATGTTTTTTCAATACATCGCGGTCATCTACGCCCTCATCTTCTATCGTCTAAAATATAGAAATCTTCCGACTGTTGCAAAAGTTGCAACCAAATGGTCTGCAATCGGCTCATGGCTAATGTTCGGAACTGTGCTTTGCGGATACTTTATTTTCGCTCTATGCCATTAAGGGCATTCCAACTAGATACATCTTCCGTTCAAGTCTCCATATAACCCTGACGAAACCCCGATTGATTTTAGTCGGGGTTTTTCTTGCGCATAACCGGCGCGGAGCCGTTGTCAACGGGAGCGTGGAATACCGGAGCCTTGGCGAGGATATGCCGCGAAAGCCCGTTTACAGGAGGCTCACGGGGAATCCTCTCGGTGAAGGAAAGGAGGTCACCTGCTTCCTCTGCCCTCCGGCGAGGATGGGTTCGGGTGAAACCCGAGATACGGGTCAAGGGACGCGTCCCTTGCGGGGTTCGGGGTGGAATCCCGAGGTGGATTGACCAAAGACTCCGGTGAATTAAATATCACAAGCACGACGAAGCCCCCGGCTAATGACGGGGGCTTCTTTCATTGAAATACTCTGCTTGATGATGTTAATTCAAGGAGAAGATGACGGCTACTTAGTAGCAGGACATCCAGAGCACTTGTAGGTAGTAATAGTCTCGTCCCATGCAGGGGAGACCTCCTTAGTCTCGTCCCATGCAGGGCTTGTTACTTTCCATTCTGAGTGATAACCTCCACAGCTACCATCACCATTAAGGAAGGAGTCGTTGATATGCCCCCACGGGTCACCTGTGATGTTTGCGCCACAGTTATTGTTATTGCAAATATATATTTCCTCCGTTATTGCATCGTGATGGATGGTCTGGTATTGCGCATCGTGATGGATGGTCGTTGTCTGCGGTACCCAGTTATGGGTGTGTTCAGAATCACCACCGTTACCTGAGCCGCCGGAGCTAGAACCACCGCCGCCCTGATTCTGGGTGCCTGAACCGCCTCCGGCGTTAGTAGTATCATCTCCACCGCCGTTATCCGGCTTAGCATTCCCAGCACCCTCGGTGTTGTCTTCCTCCGACTTCTGGCTCTCCTCATCGACCTTGTCCTTGTCGGCGTTCGGGTTCGCCTTGGCGTTCTCCTTGACCAGCTCGATGACCTTGGTGCCTTTCGCGCCGGTCAGGGTCTCGTCGCCCTTCTTCACGGCGTCGCCGACGGACTTCACGATGGCGTTGAGCGCATCCGCGTCGGCCTTGTCAGCTGCGATGGGCTTGAACTCGAAGGACAGCTCATCCCCTGTGTCCTTCCCATCCTTGTCTTCGGCCTCGGACTTCACCTTGGCGGTCTTGGGGACCTCGTAGATGGAGCCATCCTTGTCCACGGGGCTGATGAAGGAAACCTCGTACTCGCCCTCCGCTGGCACGTCGAGTGCATGCGGCTCGTTCGCGTCGTAGGCGTGGTAGTAGTCTACCTTCTTTTCCTTGTTCACGATGTGGGCGATGACCGGCGAGGACTCGCCCTTCACCCAGCCGTCCGCCTTGGCACCGAGCTGGATGACCTGCTGCTCCTGCTTCTCAGTCTGCTCGATGGGCGTAGGCTCCTTCGGCTCCGGCTTTTGCGAAGCCGCGTACCAGACACCGCCTCCGATGAGGGCGATTGCCAGCAGCCCGCCGAGTCCGGCCAACACGGCCTTCCTCTTGTCGAACTCATGGCCGAAGAGCACGATGGTACTTTTCTTCCCAACCTCCTCCCCATCGGCGGGAACGTGCGGCATCTGCTGCGTGCCCATCTCCTGCTTATCCTTATCGAAATCCTTCTTGTCTTCCATGACCAATCTTCCTTTCAATCCCACGCCGTCCGGTCGGCGCTTTCTTTAACCTGAACTTATATGTATGCTCCCGCATCATCCGCACAGGATGTAATCACTTCTTATGAGAACATCTGCCAGACGATGTGGACCAAGATGAACAGCACGAGCATGAGCGCCGTCCACTTGAGGAAATGGAACATGCGGTCGGGCAGGGTGACCATCGCAAGGCGCTCGATGCGGCGCTTCGACTCCAAGACCATCGTGTCGATGGCCTTCTTACTGCGCTGCGTCGCCTCGTCTATATTGCGGAGGGTTATCTCCTGTGCCTTCTCCTGTGCCTTGTTCACGCCGTTGAGCGCGGCCTGCTCTGCGGAATGGGTCTCGTCCTTGGCGCTGTTGTACAGCTCCTCGACCCTATCGACCAGATTGCGCATCTCATAGAGCGTCTGGTCCATCTTCTTCACAGCCTGATTGACCTCGGCCCTCTGGGCATCCACGCTCTCCTTGAGCTTCTTCACGGAACCGGAGAGCCTTCGGTAATCGCTGAGGTCATCGGCCTTCTCCTCGACCTCGCCCACCAGCTTGCGACCTGCGGCACGCATCTCACGCGCCTCCTCGCTGAGGTTCCTGACCCCGCTGATGTGCGTCTCGACACGCTCGTCATCGCGTTCCATATCCTCCCCTTGTCCTAGAGATTCCTTGATGTGCTTCGCGCTATATGCCATGCCGTCACACCTCCTTCTCGCCCACCAGTCTGGTGCGGGTGTGGAAATCATCGCCTATGAGTCCGGTTCGCATGAAGTTCTGCAAGGCATCGGCCACGGTGATGGCGGTCTGACCGTCATCGCATTGAGCCACGCAGCACCAGTTGCCCGGTCGATGCTCCAACGCATGGGCGCGGCGCACCTCCACGACCCACTTCTCCTCCGACTGCTTCTTACTCATAGAACTCCTCCTGCTCTTGATAATCCTCGCAACTGATGTATTCCGGGCAGTTGGACGGGCTGATGCGGCATCCATCCAAATCGGGATACTCACATCCCAGATTTCTGCCGAGCCAATGGGCGCAATCCGCCTCCCTGCATTCATTGTCAGCCATTCGTTCTCCTTTCCAAGCAATAGTATTATACCATACTATATCAATAGTAAACTACTTTTCTCCAATTTTACCCATCTCCGACCGAAGCTCGAAGATGTTCGCCAAGATGAAGGCGATGCCGAAGTGGGTCATAGCATCCGACCCCTCGGGTTCGCCGTTGAGCCACCGCGCTATCGCGATGAGCGCCCAGATGGCGGCTATCGCGTACCAGAGGATGCTCTGGATGAGGTTGTCGTCCACCTTACACACCGGTGCGGACCTCCCCTGCCTTCCGCATCTTATGCCGCATCACCTGTATGGCACGCACGCTCCTGCCTGTCATGCGGGAGATTTCCCTATCGGGCATATCGTGCTCCATCACCAATTCCCTCTCCCAGTCCTGCCACCTCGTGTGGCGGACCTCATCATCGCCGGGGCACAGGGCGTAGTTCCTCTTCCTCTGCCTGTTGCGGTACTCCCGCGCCTTCGCACTGTCCGCAAATCCCATCAACGACTTTGGCATTCACGCCTCCTCGAACTCGCCGCACGTCCGCTCCGGTTCAGGCTCGATGAGGTCGGCGAGGCGGCGATACGACGCGTCGGCCAAAACTACATCGAAGTCGCTCCGCTGCACGCCTATGATGTCCTCGACATCCTGCCCTGTGAATAGGGGTTTACCGATGTGCTTCCACAGCCGCGCCGCCACATCGCGTCGCTCTTTGTCAAACGCCCCTTCCATCACCTCCTTATCAATGGAAGCCGTCGCGGTGACGCGGGTGTTCCATCGCTGTATCAGCTCGGGGACGAACTCGTCGGTCATCTCGGCACCGCAGTGGATGCAGGTGATGCCGAACAGAGGTGGCGACTTGCGCGTCGCCGGTCTGACCTCGCCGAGCATGGATTCACTCCCGCAGAAGGGACAGGGTTTCAAGATGTGCTCGCTCATATCCTCCACCTTCCTATCATCAGTTGACATTGAACTGGTACTCTCCCCAGCTGCCCTCCGGCACATGGATGCGCGTCTGATGCTCGACCTCCCGACACTCGCCCTTCATATCGAAAGCGAAGAATGGCGAACGCGTGACATCATA
Source organism: Christensenellales bacterium (assembly GCA_036297385.1). Classification (GTDB taxonomy): domain Bacteria; phylum Bacillota; class Clostridia; order Christensenellales; family Aristaeellaceae; genus Ventricola. The sequence continues at coordinate 38,823 of JAXJLD010000166.1, forward strand.
GTTGCGCACCACATCGACCTCCTCGATGCGGGCATCCTCCTCAGTCGAGTCAAATATCAACTTCACCTCATCGACTTTATAACGCCTCTTCCCGTACCCGCCATCTCCATCAGAAACCATCAACGTGTAGTAATCGTCCTCATTGATTTCACCGCTCACCCCGCCGGTGCCCATGAACGAATGACCGCCGATATGACCTGAGATGTAGCTGTTCCCGTCGAGCGACGCAATTTGAACCGACTCCTCGACCTCGACCGATTCATCCCTCAACTCGAAGCTCTCGGTCACGGAACCCGTCAAAATGAACAAGACCGGCACAGCGGCGATAAGACAGGAGAAGTACCATGAGCCATTCCCCGCCCTTCTCGCATCATCGGATGCGTAATGACGCGCATCGTATGTAGATTCATATACGCATGCGAGTACGATGGCAATAAAGCCCAACACCACCACGGATGCGAACATCCAGTCCGGCTCTCTCATCTTTCATCCCCTGTTCGTCTTCTCGGTACCAAATGTCCTTTTTGGTGCCCTATTGTTGAATTTCGCGAGTGTCGCCTTAGCTTCCATTTCCTGCTCCTCGCGACTTCTCTCAATCGACCTCTTATTCTGTTCCTTTTCCGCCTCGATTTCGGCAATTTCGACATCGCTCATGAAGAAGTGGCTCAGGATGACATCTCGAATCGACGGGGGCATATCGTCGAAGGTCTCCTCCTTGAACCGCAGCAATGTCAGCGCTCCCGCAAACACCGATGTCAGCGCAACCGCGTCCATCACGTTGCGAAGCGGGCGCGGTACCTCCTCCACCAATTGCGGCATACTTATATGCAACACCATGTAGGCTGTCGCAAAGGCGACGCAGAACAGTGCCCTCCGCGCGGTCGCTCTACTTCTCTCACCCTCTTTCTCGTAAAACCAGCGCCGCGCCGCCACCCAATCGCATCGGTCAATCGCCGCCTTGTACCCGTACAGGCACATATACGCCCGGAACGCCTCGGCGCGTTCATCGCTGTATGCAAGCTCAACCACGACCTACTCCTCTTTCATCAAATTCCAGTATCGGAAAGGCTCGCGCCACATCTTCATGACCACGGCTCCGATTGCCCTGTCCGGGCACACCTCAGCGAACAGCCGCTTCGACGGCCTCACCCCGTCCCGCTCCCACAACTTCCTCAGAACCCCCATGGTGACGAGCACCGCATCCAGGGCATCGTCTGGCGTGAGGAAGTAATCTTTGCCGTAAAGGGTTTCCCCATAGATAAAAATGGTGCCGGTGGAGGCTTCACGAATCACCTTGTTCATGATGACCATTGTGGCATGTGCCCACGCTTTGCGTCTGCGCTTCTCGATGATGTTCATTGTGCCTCCGCCCTAATACATGAGAAACGAGCCGCACTTCGGGCAGAAGCAGGGCACGTCCTCAGCCAAGGTATCGAATCGTGGTTCCGTGTCCTCATCCAAATCGGTCATGTCCTGCGCGATGACACCGGCCCAGCCGCAGTGCGAGCACCAGATGCCATCGACCGGGTTGGCCGAGGACTTGTTGGCGGAGTTCACGCGCGGCACGTACCTGCGGCTCTTGAAGCGCGAGGCCTCGTGGCTGACCTCGATGTGCTCGGGCCACTCATCCTCGCGCCAATTACCGGGAAGAATCTCATTCAGATACATCAACGCCCCTCTCATGGTCGTGTGTGTTGCTACCATTGTAGCATAACATAAACCTACCAATGTGGAGACGTTGGGTATCTTCACGGGACCGCTACTTAGCGCACGTCCGTTCGCTCATGCCCGCGCTCATCCTTACCCATGGACGGTGCTTCGCGGCGCGGCTGGCTGCCGGACCCGCTCGTGCCGCCGCCCTTCTTGGGCTTGCGTGCATAGGGGACCTCGGAGGCCATCTCGACGCGCAGCTCGTCGGCACCGCGACGGTACGCGAGCCACAGGCGCTTCACCTCGGGGTCGTCCACGACCTCCTTGGGCGGGCGCTTGAGTTCGAGCTTCGGGAACGCGGCGAGGGCGGTGCCCTCCAAGCCATGCGCTTTCTTGCGGTAATCGAGGTAGCTCTTCCTCATCTCCTCTAGGTAGGCATCGCGGATGCCGGTGACGCGCTGGCGCTCGGCCTCGACGGCTGCACGGGCCTCGGCGATTTCCGCGCCCTTGGCCTCGATGTCTGCCTCCACGTTCTGCAAGAAGCGGTCCTCAAGGCCGTTCGCGTTCAGGTCGGCATCGAGCTTCGCGAGGGAGAAGGAATATTTGGAGTTGTCGGTGTCGGTGACATAGAGCTTGCCCTTGCGAAACTGGGTGTCAACGCCCCAGCCCTCAAGCATCTCACGATACTCGTAGATGTTCTCGGCCCTGTCAGCTGCGAGGCGGCACAGCTCGCGCAGGTTCATCTTGTAGGACTCCCCGCCGCGCCCCTCTATCTCCTTCTCCACCTTCGACGGCTGTTTCTTATGGACGGAGGAATTGCGCTCGTCGCGCTCCACCTGCTTCAAGCCCCATGCCTTGTCCATCTTGCGGATGCGGGAGGCACGGCGGACTTTCGCCTCCTTTCCCCTGCCCTCATCCAAGCGCTTCCCAGTCGAGAGGTCGCTGCGGTTTATGACGATATGGACCGCATAGCGATGGGTCTTGTCCTCCTTGCAATACTCGTTGTGGAGGGCGAAGACCACCTCTTGGTTCGGGTAATAGGTGCCGACGTAATCCCTCGCATATCTCATGCAGTCCTCCGGCGTGAGCTTGCCGCCGTTAAGGTCGCACTCGTCGGGGAGAAAGGCCACGATTTGATGGAAGAGCACCGTGTTCTTAGCCTCCTTCAACTCGCCGGTCTTCCTGTCGCGGATGCGACGGGCGGCTTTATCATGCCCGAAGGTCTTGCGGGTGCGCTCCATGTAACTCGCCCACCGCTTCAAATCCTTGCACTCCTCCATGTTCTGGGAATCGCGCAGGAGCACCTTCTTGTCATCGTTTATGTAGGCTCGGAGGTTTCGCTGATGGGATTTGCTGCTCACCCCTCCCTGTTTGATGATGGTCATGGCTCTACCTCCGTTTAGGCCGTTGTTTCATCGGCGTCACCGCTATCGACATATTTCCAGTGATAACCGCCCGAGGTTCCACCACGCTTTAATGCGCTCCAGACGGCACTTGCTGAAAACCCCATGCTCCGCGCAGCGGCACACGCAGACCTAAATATTTCCCCGGTCTCGCAACACATGACGGCACGCCACCTTTCTTTCTTGAACGGAGGAACAGGTTTCTCAACATCTGCGAACCGCCAATGATAACCACCTGCTCTTCCGCCAGACTTGAGAGCCACAATGATATTGCTGGGTTTTTTCTGACCGATGTCTATGGCAGCATCGGTTATACTGTCGTATTTCTTCCCAGTCTCCACGCATATGACCGGAATTGTTCTGCTGGGTCTTATTGACATGGATGAATCATCTATATAGTGAAAATGAAAACCTTTCGTTGCTTGTCCAGACCTTGCAGATCTACTAACGCCACTAATGGTCAATCCCATCTCATATGCAGCAACGCCGGTGCTGTCAAAGACCTCGCCTGTCTCGACACATACTACGGCTTTGCGGTCTTTAACTCTCTTGAAGCTATCCGGTGTTGGACGCTCGTCAGTTTCGTAATACCAGTGGTAGCCACCTGATGCTGTATGATTCTCGATGGAGATGGAAATTGCACGTTTGTGAACACCGATGGCGCGGGCGGCATCGGCTACGGATTCAAACAGCTCACCTGTTTCATAGCAAACAACGCTTCTTTTAGTCATGGGAATCATCTTGAAGCCAAGATTGACTAAACGCTGCTCTTGTTCTTTTGTGAGTTTCCCTTCCCTCCAAAGCCTTCTAAGGGACTCTTTTATGTTTTTGAAGTCGTTTCCATGCGAAGTATAAGTATAGCCACGCTCATCCGTTTCTACCGCTCCCACCGCAACGGCTTGTTCGAGAATGGAAATCCTCTCGTCAGCATCTACTTGTGGATGCAGAGTTTGTTGTAATTCCTTCGCTAAACTACGGGAGTCCTTGACTGCATCAATGACCTTGAAGTCGCGTGGCGTGTAAAGTGGATTTACTTTCTTGTCAGTCAGACTCTTGTATGCCCGCCGCATCCGCTCGCGCGTCACAGAGATACCACCAAGCAACCCAAAGTTGTTGCACAGGTCGAACACAACCGGGGCCTGATTCCCGCCAGAAGAGAGGGCGCGACCAAGCTGTTGATGGAAGATGACCGGGGATTTCGTAGGGCGAACCATCACAATCGCGTCGATTCCTTTGACATGAACCGCTTCGTTGAGTTGGTTGATGCAGTACAGTACCTTCAACGCACTACTGTCATCCGCCTTGAAGTTCTTGAACGATAGGGAAGCGTAAGGGTCTTTACTTGTTGTCTTATAAACATGGATTTCATCGTTCACTTCACCGAACCACTTATGAGAGAGAAGCATGAACTCGTTCAGCTTTGCTTCACGCGGGCAGAAGACGATGACCTTACCATCACGCTTTTTAAGATGCTTAGCGATGATGCGGTCGATGCCATCCGCATCTTGGAGCGAGCGGCGCAGCTCCTCGTATTTCTTGACGAACTTGGAATGTTTCTTCTTTTCGTGTACCTTGTCGATGGAGACCTTCAACTCGCCAAGCTCTTTCGGCGCATCGTAAAGGGCGATGATGTACTTTGGGATAGGCAGGATACCGCGAAGCCACGCCTCCTCAAGCTCCATACTGCTCGCCACATTGCCCTCGAACATCTCGTCTGCCATGTTGCGCCCGTTGTCCGAGTAGCGAATGGGTGTGGCGGTGAAGCCGATGACCTTCGCTTCGGGATTGCTTTCAATAACGTATTGCACGCCCTTGCCCCACTCGGGCGCTCCGCAATGGTGGAACTCGTCGGCGATTATCACATCACATTTCGGGGCGGCAACCTCGTTCCTTGCCGCGACCATCGCTGCGGCATATGTCATAAATTGCAGGTTCTCCGGTGTGAATCCGGGCGCGAAGTCAGCAAGGTTCGCCATCTGGTCGGCGAACATGTACTCGTTGGTGCCGAGCAGGAGGAATCGCATCTTCGGATTGTCCTGCACAAGTTTGGCGATGATGACAAACTTGCCGGTGCCGGTGGGCTGCACCACGCAGGCGCGGTCGCTCACCTCAAGCATTTTGCAGAGCTTGTCATAGGCCGTCTGGTTGTGCGGGTAAAGCTCGATTTGGGAATCCATGTCAGTTGTCCTTTCTGTCCTTGATTTCCTTACATCCAATATAGGACCTTACGTTCGCAGTGCGGGCACTTCGCCGGTAACCCGGCGAGCACGCGGCGCTCATCCAAGTTGAAGCCATAGGCAAATGTATGGCCGCACTTGGAGCACTCGTACCACCACTCCACCGCATGACGTTTCCTGTTGTGCTTGGCTTTGCATTTGACGGTGCAGAACGAATCGTCCTTCGGTTGGATGGTGAGCATCAGGAATCCTCCTCTTCCATATCGTCACTCAACTCCAAATTGACCATGACGTTTCCTCTCCGTGCCTCTTCCTCAAGAGATAAGAGCGCCGCTTTCGTTTGCAAGAACACGGTTCGCTCGTTCTCAAGGGTCGGGATGACATGGCTCTCGTTGAACGCATCGAGTCCGTAAGTGTTGCAGAACTTCATGAGCTGGTTCAGGTTCACGCCGTGTTTGTGCAACTCGAAGAGCGTCTTGCTGAGAACCGAGGTGTCGATGACGTTGATGGTCAGGTTGTCCGAGTGGATGAGCGAGCTGCGCACGAAATCGGAAACGGTGAGGCCGACTTTCTTGGCTTTGCGTTTCAGGATATTCCGTTCCTTCTCTGTCACACGAACGAGAATGTACTTTTCTTTTTTCCCCACTTGTGATTACACCTCCCTCATAGCAATGATTAACCAAATAAGAAACGGTGCCGCCGCCGTTTCCAAAACTGCGAAAAGCCGCCTTTTCGCTTAAACGAAAATCAGTGGAATGGTATCTATTATTAGGTACCTGACAACCGATTGAGGAAACCCTTTTGGTAGGCTCCTAAAGCCGCCCAAAAGCAAGATGGAAGGGGATATACAAGTGCGGTTTTACCGCGATTGTATATACACTTCCCAAATCTTGCAACTCGAAGAGCGACCTTGGTCGGTGAGCACTGCTATTGTAGCAGTGCGAGAGCCTTCCCGGACGGGAAATAGGGGTGCCGCCGCCCCTATTTTCTGGCCGGGAAGGCGGTGTCTCCCGGAGCTTGCGGAGGGAGACAGAAAGGTGGGGTGCCGCCGCCCCACCTTTCTCAAATTCGCGAAACGCAGACAGATAATTTGGTTTTTCCCGACTTGGCAGTCATGTATTTTCAGACGCTCGCGAACGGATGAATGCCCTACGCCTCGGCATGAGAACGCCACTCCGCGAACCGACAATCGTGTGATTCTCAAAATCGGTCGCGCCGTTTTCTGGATGGCGGCGAACCGGAATCTGCGAAGGGCAGTGATGCGAAGCGGCGTGTCTCAGAAAGTGATAATCAGAATTACTTGTCGAGGGCTTCAGCGAAGACGCAGCAGCGGTAACCCGCGCTCGACATGTCGCCCTCCTTGGGCGGGTCGTTGTGCTTGTAAAGCACAGCACGCCTTCCGGGCCAGTAGTCCGTACCGTCATCGTTCTTCTTGGCCCACAGCCATTCGGTCACCTTGCCGTATCGGAAATCTCCGATGAGCGGAGACGGAATCGTCTCGTCCTCGTCCTTCCCGAACGTGCGGTAGGTGATTTCGTATTTGTCGTAACCGGTCTTCGTGGAGACACGCTTCACGCCGACGATGGTGCAGTGAATCTTGGTCGCCATCGCCACGCGATAGGCTAGGTTGTTCTCATCCTCGGCATCAACGATTGCCCTTGCGCATAGACCCACTTCTACGGGTCTGGGTTGACGGCCCTTCTCGATGGCGGCGGTCATATAGGCCATCGGAAGAATCTCGCGATAGCGTTGGTCGGTCATCTTGTTCTTGCGCTCGTCCATATTGCGTCTCCCTTCGTCGCGGACGGCTGATATGGGAAACCGCCCACACGGGCGGCTCCATATTCCTACTTCAACTTCGCGACCAACTCGACGATTCCCTCGCGCTGTCGGCTACCGAGACCCTGCACGCGTCGGTTCTCCGCGATGCCGAGCTTGCGCATGATGTCATCGGCCTTCGCCTTGCCGATGCCGGGGATGCACATCAGGAACTCGTGGGCGCGGATGCGCTTGGCGCGGTCATCTGCAAGGGCGTCGGCAAGGGAAATCTCCCCCGTCTTCACGAGTCCCTTGAACTCCGTGCGCTCGCGGCGAGCCTCTGCGGCACGCTCAAGCGCGGCCTTGCGCTGCTCATCGGTCATCTCGGGCAGGTTGTTGTTCTCCATCTTGATACTCCTCACTCTCCGGCTAAGCCGGTCTGCTTGTTCTCAGATGCCGCCTTGCGCAATCGCCAGCGTCGGTTCGAGATGGACTTCATCGAGCGCTTGATGATTCGTGAAAGCTCTCTATCGGGAATCCTTTGGATGAGAACCAACTTATCCTCGTCTTCCGTCCACTTTCGCCGCTCGTACTAGAAGGCGGTCTGGGCGTAGTAACGCTTGTGCTCGGCGCGTTTGCGGTCATGCCGCTCCGATGCACTCAGGCTACCTCTCATCTATGCCGTCCACTTCTTGACCTCGACCACGTTGGTGGCGCAGTTGAACATGCGTCGGTCCATCTTGCCGTCGGGCATCTGGTATGTGCCCATGTACGTCGCCCAATGAGTCGGGCCGTAGAGCTTCCCGCGTCCGCCCTGTTGGTTGAATATGGGCTTATCGGGCTTCGACATCCGTCTCCTCCTTCACCTCGACCGCGACGCCCTCCTCGGCTGGCACGAGCCATGTGCGCCACTTGGAGACGACCACGCCGCCCTCGCGATAGGCCGCGCGGAAGTTGCAGACGACGCATGTGCGCCCATCGCCCCCGCGTGCCACGCCGATGACCGTACCCAGACCGAACTTCTGGGAGAGGATTCGACCCCCGATGTGATAGCGGTTCCCGTAGGCATCGCGGGGGAGCGCATGGATGTACTTGTACACCCCGATTCGCTTTCCCATCGCGCACCGCCTACGCGAACTCGGCTTCGAGGAGCCGGTTGATGAGGACGGTCATATTCTCACCCGTCTCCACCTTGTGATATTGGAGCCTCGTGTGCATGGACTTCGGGATGCGGACATTGATGCACACCAGCTCATCGACCTCCGGCTGCGCGTGCTGGATGGAGGCCTGCTGGCGCTTGGACTTCTTAGCGGAGGCCATGAAGGCGTTACCGTTGTTAGACATACTTCTTCTCCTTCTCGTTGATGATGGAATCTGCCAGCTCCTCAAGAGCCGGGATGACGTGGCTGTGCGGGCTGTGCTCCGCGACCGACTTGCCCTCGGCTGCGGCCTGCGAGAGCGCGACCGCGCGGGGCACCTTCGCGATGACCGGAACCTGCTCTGACTCAAGGAACTCCACGAGCTGCTTGTCGAGCTTGCCGAACGCGTAGAAGTTGTTGACCACGAGACGTATCGTCGCGTCCGTACCGGAGTCCTTGGCGATTTGGTAGGTGCGCATGGTCGGCTCCACATCGCGCGTGCTCGGGAGCATGGGGATGAGGATGACATCGGCGGCGCGGCACCAATCGCCCATGCCGTCGTTCAGAACGCCAGCCGTATCGACAATCTGGTAATCGCAGGACTCGGCGTAGTCCGGGTCATCGCAGACCTCGTGGACGGAGCCGCCCTGCGGGTCGGTGGAGACGAACGCCACCGTGGAGCCTCGGCGCTCAAGCGCGAACGCCAGCTCGTCGGCGAGGGTGGTCTTGCCGACACCGCCCTTCTGGTTGAGGAACAGAATCGTGAACATATACATCAGTCCTTTCGTGTCTTGATTCATGAGTTGCTTAATCCGCGAGGCCGCTCTTGCGGTATTCCAAGCAAAGGGCGCGAACCGTCACGGCATAGATGGTGAGCAGCGCGGTGAACAGGAACGTGACCGCGAGCATGCCGGGTACGCTCAGGCCGATATAGCAGCCAAGAGCGAGGGCGATGATTGCCGCCATCGGCACGGCGGAGGCGACCGCGATGGTCAGCTCCGCTTCCCATAACATGGGCTTGCGGCCCTTGTGGTCGCGCTTCCGATGCAGCCCATTCGAGGCCATCGGCATCACTTCCCTTCCGAATCGTCGGGACCGCACCCGTCCGAGACTGCGGCCATGCAGCAGAACGCATAGGAGAACAAGAGCATGAGCGCCACCGCCGCCACGGCACCGAAAGCCCATCGCGGACCTCCCAGCGACCATGCCAGCGCGGCTATGGCGATGAACTCCACAACGAAGATGAGCGGGACCATGTAGCGCATGATGCGCATCGCGACCTTATCCGACCTTGCCATCCGGCACCTCCATCAACCTAGAAACGATGCAAGGAGGAACATGACGGCCAGAAGCGATAGGAAGCCGATTTGCAGCGCCCTCTTGCGCGTCATCTTCCTCCTCGCGAAGATGTACGTGGAATCGTGGGAGATGCTGGCGGCGGCGAGGATGACCGCCAGCATCAGGAAACCCCAGCCGATTGCGAACACGACTGGTCTCCTCTCGAACCCTAGAACGGAATGTCCTCGTCATAGAGGTCGAGTTCAGGAGCGGGCGCATCGCCGGTCTGCTCGCGCTTGCCGCCGCTGAACTCAAGCTGGTCAACGATGACGCTCAGCTCGTGGCGCTTCTCGTCATCCTTGGTCCACTGCGAGTAGCGCAGCTTGCCGTCGATGGTGACCTTGGTTCCCTTGAGGAGGTACTTGGACAGCTTCTCGGCGCGGGTGCCGAACAGGGAGCACTTGACGAACACGGGGGCATCGACGTATTCGCCCTCGGCGTTCTTGCGCTTCTCGTTGACCGCGACGGTGAACCCTGCGACTGCGAGGCCGCTGGCGGTTGCGCGCATCTCCACGTCGCGCGTCAGGTTGCCCTCGATGATGACTCGGTTGATTGCCATGCCTGAATCCAATCTACTCGGATGTGACTACCTGCCTTTTCGGCACTACCAATATAGCAAACTACAATGCCAGTATAATTGGAATGTAGTAACTTCCATATCTTCTACACGCGGCGAACCCGCCACATGCCAAGGAGGGGCCGCCGGTCATCCGGTGCCCCTCCCATGACGCGCCTAGCGCTTTCCAAAGCTCGTGACCGAGAACCAGTCCCCCTTGCCGACGGTCTTGCGCACACGGTAATAAATCCCCTCTGCGCAAGTCTCCCTCGTTATGACGACATCGGAGGGCTTGACGTTCTTCCATCCGTACATCCCGCGAACCCACTTGTCGAGGAACGCCTTGGTGGGGTGGAACGAACGGGGAGAGAAATTGCGGTAGAAGTCGCGCCTCCTCCTCTCGCGCCTCTTGGCCTTCGCTCCATCCGCCTCACGGACATCATCGACGTACCAATCACCATCGACCTTGAAGAACACGCGCTCGCTGATGACGTTCCCCGGCTCGACCCAATCGAAGGACCCCTTCGGGGCGCGGCACTCGAACAGGATGCGCGAGTCCAGCCCCCGCAAGTTTGCAAATCGAGCGTCACCGCTCACCTCCTTCAACTCCGGGCGGCGGATGCCGACCGCGACGCGCTCGCGGCCACGGGAGAGGAAATGCACGCCCACGACATCGCTGTAACTCGAATTACACATCTCAAGGACCCAGCCGTCCTCGATGTAGCGATGCACGATGCCCGTGATGATGGCGTTCAGGTCGTTGCGCTTCATGGTGGGGTTCCTTCCCTCGCGGTTTGCGTTGCCTTAATTATAGCAACCTACAATACTACAAAAGTGGTAATACAGTATGCCACATAGACTCTCCATAAGAATAGGGGCACCCTCGCGGATGCCCCTATTGCCACCTAGTCGAAGACGAAGCGACCATCTTGGACGTGCATCTTCTCGCCATCGAACGTGTAGCGCCAGATGCGCGGGTCCTTCTCCTCGGCCTCGTCCCAGTTCTCCATGAACACGAGGACCGAACCCGCCCCGATGACGGGGGCGCAGGCCTCGAAGACAGCGCGGCCCATGTCATCCCTGTACGCGGCGATTCCGCAATCCTCGAAGAAGACGAAATCAATGCCCTCCTCGGTCTCGTCCTCCACCGAGAAGCCGAGCCAGTTGAGGATGCCGCGCGGCCCCTCCTTCTCGGCATCGAACCAGAACTCACCGCTCTGCGACTCCACGTCGTAATCCCCGGCAAGCGCCTCCCTCATGCCAGCGTCCAGCGCCAGCTCGACGAACCTGCCGTAATCCTTCCTCTTGATAGAGAGGATGCCCTTCAACAGGACCGTCTTGTCCTCCCACTTAATCTTCCTCCACCAGTCGCACTTCGGCTCGAACATATCCGGGTCCTTTCTCTCGGTTGCCTGTGGCTTAATTATATCAACCTACCATGCTATCAATGTAGTAAACTACATTCCTACACGCCCTCTCCACAAAGCCGCCCCCGCAGGGAACATGGGTCATAGGGGCTTGCCCCTATCCCTGCCCTCCCCCATCCGTCACCCATGCGAACCGCATCACCGCGCCTACTGCACCGCCCTTGCCATAGCCGTCACCCTCCCTCCTCTCTCCCTGCCTTCTCATCATCCCGGCATAAAAAGACCCTCCCGTGGCATCGAGCCGCCGAGAGGGTCTTTTCCTAGCCTTTATCGGGTAATCAGTAGAGCATCGCCGTGAAGGGCAGCATCGCGATGTAGCCGATGACCGACAGCGCGATTCGGATGCCGAGGCCGATGAGCGCGAACTTGGTGCAATCCGAGCGGTACGGCGCGTCGATGTTGCACAGGGATGCCAAGATGGCGCATCCCGCGCCACCGAGCAGACCGGCGAACAGGTAGCCCGCCTTCTGGGCACCGGTCAGTTCCGTCTTCCGCGTCACGAGCACTTGGTCGTTCTGGTTCTCCATCATGTGACTCCAATCAGACAAGGGGACCGAGGGCATCAAACATCCCCCGGTCCCCACATGCAACCACCGTCAAGAAAGGAGACGGCCCGACCATCGTAGCACATTCAGCCGCGATACACGGCCTTGTTCTCCCCGTACCATCGGCGGGCATCCTCGACGGTGCCCTCGCCGAAGTGGCCCACGACCTCGACACCCTCGTACAGGCAGTCGGCGAAGAACGGGTGGCACTCATCGCAGAAGCCGCGAAGCCCGCGCTCGACCCACGACGGGTTGCAGGCGTTCACCCACAGGCCCTCCTCGCCCTCGATTGACACGAGGTAGTCGCGACCGCCCCCCTCGTACTCGATGATGTCCCCGGCACTGTACATGTCCCTCAAACCCATGGATTGAACTCCTCTCCCGACGGGCACCTGCCTGTAAACGGCAGATACCGTATATAAAACAACATTGCTAGTATACCACTATACTACAATGATAACAAGGCAACCACCTCTGTCGGTTTTCCACGCTTTCAATGGCCGAAGGGTTCCCAACCCGACCCGCAGGCTGTTGGAAGGGTGGGAAACCGACTCTGGCATATAATGGAGGCTCATGTCGGCGAATAGACGGAAAGGACTGAACATGCCAACGGTATCTGAAATCGACGGGAAGCTCGATGAGTTGAAACGGCAGGCCGCAGCGCTCAAGGAGCAGCGGAAGGTAGCCGCCGCCAAGGAGCGCGAGCAGGCGAGGAAGTGGAAAGCCGCGACCCTCGCGGCTATCGGCGAAACCGTGCTCAAGACCCTCGGCGCGGATTGGACCGCCATCGACCTCGAAGGGCTGCAAGGCTGGCTCGCCGACAACGCCGAGGACATCCGGCTCATGGCGGTCACCGACACGCGCACGCCCATGGAGGCGAAGGAGGTGCTTGACGCATTCAAGCGCTCCTCGAAGCCGAAGCGCACAGGGAAACCCGATGCGGTCGAGGATGTGACCGAGATACCGGAAACCATCGACATGGCCGAGGATGAGAAGCAGGCGGACTGGTAGGCCGCAAAAGGGAAAAACCCGCAGCGGATGGCAGATGCCTCCCCCTGCGGGTCTCCCGTCTCTGCTGCAACTCATCAAGCAGAAAGGACTGACTCGATGATACGACACCTCGGCGCTTTCGGCACCCACATTTCACATTCCCGACCGATTTGGCACTCGGCGACCCCTCGCGCGTGTCCCTATAAATAATTAAATGGGTGTGTGAAGGATACGTGGAGAGCGATATGTCATATTGCAAGTATTGTGGGAGACTATCTTACTACAAACATGGTGAATATATGGAGCCGCCATACAGCGTGCATCCCATCGCCGAATGGTGTATCCTCGGTATCGAGGTTTATAGCGGAACCGGACAACTTAGCTTTCTCAGCCCTCGTGGCGGGAAATATATAGAAATACCCCGTGGTGCCCGCTATCACCACGGGGTATTGTCGTTTGGAGGCACTTACATGGATGTCAGCTTCGATGCGGACGTGGTGACGGAGCACGGCATCCGCGCCGCAGTCGTGCTCAATCATATCGCGCACCTGATGCGGTTCCCCGACGGGTCGCAGGCCGGTCATTTCAAGACGTGCGGTCGCGCTTACGTGCATGTGTCGCCCGAGTACCTTTGGAAGACGTTCCCCTTCATGAGCCTCCGTCAGGCGTCTGCGGCCTTGAGGGAGCTTCGCGAAGGCGGTCTCATCGCAGAGCGCGAATATGACGGTCTCGACCCCGATTACCACAACTGGTACACGTTGACGGAGACGGGAAGCGCCGTCGCCTGACGGCTCCCATCAAGGCACCCGCAAGGAAGGAAAACATCTATGGCGGTTCTTCGTAAAGCACACAAGAGCAATTTCACGGTCATCGACAACCAAGTTTTCAAGAGCAACCTGTCGCTCAAAGCGCGGGGACTCCTGAGCACCATGCTCTCGCTTCCTGATAACTGGAATTTCAGCACGACAGGCTTAACCTCCATCCTTCCATCTGATGGGGAGAGCATCATCCGCTCCGCCATCAAGGAATTGGAGACAAATGGCTATCTCACGCGAGAGCGCATACGTGATGACAAGGGAAAAATCGTCGATTGGCTTTGGACTTTCTCGGATTACCCACAGGATGGAAACCCACATGTGGAAAATCAACATGTGGGTAAACCACAACTGGATAGCCCACATGTTGGAAACCAACCACAATTAAATACTAAAGAAGCAAATACGAATGGAGAAAGTAAAAAGGGAGCAAGTACCGATGGATATGCGACCGCCCCGGCGAAGGCTGCTCCCGAGGAGACGGGCACCTATGGGCGGTATCGCAACGTCAAACTGACGGACACCGACCTCTCGAAACTCAAGGCCGAGTTCCCCGATGATTGGCAGGAGCGCATCGACCGCCTGAGCACGTACATGGACAGCTCCGGCAAGAGCTACAAGAACCACCTCGCCACCATCCGTAACTGGGCAAGGAGGGACGCGGAGCGAGGAATGACACCCAAGGCCCAGGTGCAGGCCCAATCAATGGCACCTGCCCGACCGGAGATGAGCATCGACGACATCATGGAGAAGCACGGGGTCGATTACATGACCGCCATGGAGATGCACTTCGACGGCACGTATTGATGTGGCTGCAAGGCTACGAGATTGGATTTGCGGGGATTTGCCGACCATGTGCGAGTAAGTACGCAAGGCACCCGTTAAAAGCCCGAGAAACGGTTCTCATCGGCTGTGGGAAGAAAGGAAGAGGCAGGACATGGAGAAATTGAACGAGACGCTGAACCGGGTCGATGTGACCCAAACCGCACCGAAGGAGAGCGGAAACGGAGACCATCGCAATGAGGAAGGCCTTCTCATCTGCGGAAAGTGCGGGACACCGAAAGAGATGAGGCTGACCTGCGAGGCGCTTGGGCGCTCAAGCATCGTGCCCATCCCATGTGAATGCGCGAAGGCCGAGGAGCGCGAGCGCGAAGAGCGCAAGAAGGCCGAGGAGCGCCGAGTGAAGGCGGAGCAGATGCGCAAGGAGTGCTTTCCGGCGAGCGGCTTCTACCGCGACTGCACCTTCGAGGCAGATGACGGCAAGACCCCCAACACGTCGTCGCTGTGCGAGCGCTATGCGGCTACCTTCGACCCGAAGGACCCCTACGGCCTTCTCCTGCTTGGCGATGTCGGCACCGGCAAATCGTACATGTCCTCGGCGATAGCCAACCGCGTCATCGACCTCGGCTTCTCCGCGTTTCAGACGGATGTCCGCTACATCGTGAACCTTATGGAGGAGTCGTTCGACAAACGCCAGAGCAAACTCGACCGCGTGCTCTCCTACGACCTGCTTCTCATCGAGGACTTGGGTGCGCAGCGAAACACGAGCTACATGATGGAGCAGGTCTACACCATTATCGACGGGCGCTACAAATCGGGCAAGCCCATGGTCATCACCACGAACCTCGACCCGAGGCGAATCAACGACGCGTCCGGCGATGAGGCTTGGAAACGCGTCTTCGACCGCATCTTGGAGCGCTGCTATCCAATCGAGTTCAACGGCTCGAACCGTCGCGCCGCAAAGAAGATGGAGATGCGCGAGGCCATGCGCAAGCGCCTCGGCCTGTGATATACTCGTAACCGCCTTGTATGGATGGCCGGGTCGCACCCCGAACCGCAGCTCCCGTCATCCCTTCCACTCCTCCCAGATTCCTTCCTCTGGGGCGAAGAGACCCCCGGTGCCTTCTCCACACCGGGGGTCTCTTTCTGTTTCCGTCATATTGATAGTCTGATTGCATGCGACAATGCCATGAATGTGGTCTTATGGGGGTCTCTCGCATCCCAAGGCCTTCCCTCAAAAGTAGTAATCCGGTAGTAAAACCGACCCCTTGACCCGCCGCGATGCCCGTAAACTGGGCGTTCCCGGCGATTATGCGTTGATTTGTTATAATTCAACGCCATATGCTTTGCAGTCGTATACATCCAAGCTTTGATATTGATATCTTTCAATTCATCGATATACATATATAATTGCAGAAATGTACTCTGTGTAATATCTTC